>JAAXQN010000241.1 GCA_012974305.1 Candidatus Methylomirabilis sp.
ACCCCGAGGCTGCTTTACGCGCTGCTGGCATCGAATGAGTTCCGACAGCAGGTACCCTGGTCGAGGATACATCTGTTCTGGGGGGATGAGCGTTGTGTTGCACCGGATCATCCAGAGAGTAACTACCGCATGACGCGGGAGGTGCTGCTGGATAAGGTCCCCGTTCCTGCACAGAACATTCACCGGATGCCAGCGGAGCTAGACGATCATACCCGCGCATCAGTTGCGTACGAGCAAACGCTGAGAGAGTTCTTCGAGTTGGCGGCGGAAGAGCTACCGATCTTTGACCTGATCTTGCTGGGATTGGGAGAGGACGGGCATACTGCCTCTCTCTTTCCGGGGACGACTGCGCTTGCGGAGACCGAGCGGCTGGTCGCCGCTACCTACGTCGAAAGACTCGGCACCTATCGTCTCACGCTGACCGTCCCTGTGATCAATCATGCGGCGAACGTGGTGTTTTTGGTCTCGGGAAAGTCCAAGGCGTCGATGTTGAAAAAGGTGCTCGAGGGCGAACACCAGCCTCAGCATCTTCCATCCCAGCTCATTCGCCCGGTGGAAGGCAAGCTTGTGTTCATCGTCGACCGTGAGGCAGGGAAAGCACTGAGCCTCTCTGGAGCGAAAGAAAAATGATCCTGGCAGGTGACGTCGGTGGGACCAAAAGCCATCTCGCACTCTTTACCATCAAGGGCGGAAAACTCTCGCTTGTTGTCGAGCGGACCTTGTCCAGCCAAGACTACTCAGGGCTTGAAGACATGACCCGTGCATTCCTCGACCAAGCCACCAGCCGCGAGCCATCGGTCACCATCGAACAGATCTCCAGTGCTTGCTTTGGCGTGGCCGGGCCCGTGGTGGAGGATCGCTGCGAGACCCCTAACCTGCCCTGGGTCATCACCGCAGAAAGGCTCAGGGAGGTGCTCGGCCTCGAAGCCGTCAAGTTGATCAACGATTTGGAGGCTACCGGGTATGGCATCCCGTGTCTGGGGACTGAGGAATTTATCACCCTCAACAAAGGATCATTGCGGCAGAAGGGAAATGGGGCGCTCATAGCCGCAGGGACAGGACTCGGGGAGGCCATGCTGTACTGGGACGGGACAGATTTCATCCCGATGGCTTCTGAAGGGGGTCACGCCGACTTTGCCCCGCGCAATGCCCTCGAGATTGAGCTGCTGTACTATCTCCTGGATCGCCTCACCCGTGTCAGTTACGAGCGATTGGTTTCTGGCCCCGGCCTGTTTAACATTTACAGCTTTCTCAGAGACGCGGGTTACGGTGAGGAGCCAGCCTGGCTCACCGAAAAGTTACAACAGGATGATCCAAGCGCTGCCATCGGGAAGGCCGCTCTCGCCAATCAAAACGGGCTGTGCGTCAAGGCGCTGGATATGCTGGTGTCGATATACGGAGCGGAAGCGGGCAATCTTGCGCTCAAGGTTATGGCCGTCGGAGGTGTTTTCGTCGGCGGCGGCATCGCCCCAAAAATCATTGAAAAGCTCCGCGATGGAACATTTATGAGGGCGTTTACTGACAAAGGGCGACTCTCTCCGGTGCTAGAGGCCATTCCGGTTCGAGTCATCCTGAACCCGAAGACAGCGCTCTATGGAGCCGCACGGCGCGCGACCATGCTTTAAAAATAAGCGGGTCGACGTGTGGAGAATGAGTAGGGGAGAGGGGTGTGGCTGCGAAGAAGGAGCAATTAAGCGTTACCGTGATGATCGAAATCCCCAAAGGGAGCCGGAACAAGTACGAATACGATAAAGAGAAAAGGGTGCTCAGATTCGATCGGATGCTCTTTTCCGCTGTCCATTATCCGAGCGATTACGGCTTTATTCCGGACACGTTAGCCCAAGATGGAGATCCGCTGGATGCCTTGGTATTGGTCTGGGAACCGACCTTCCCCGGCTGCCTGATTGAAGCAAGGCCGGTGGGACTATTCAAAATGTGGGATGAAAAGGGTCCGGATGAGAAGATCCTGTGTGTACCGGTTTCGGATCCATTGTGGAATTACATCGAGAGCCTTGCAGATGTGCCTCCCCATCTCCTCAAGGAGATAGCGCACTTTTTCGCCATTTACAAAGACCTGGAAGAGAAAAAGACCGGAGTAGAGGGATGGGAAGACTGCGAAGCAGCCCTGAAGGTCATCAGGGAATCGCAACACAGATACCGGAACCAGTGATTACTTCCCCTCTTCCCTGGACAAGCCAGCCTGTACCTGCCCCGAGTTCCTCAACGCCCTTCCTGAACGAGTTGGAGCTTCTCTCCCCCGCCGATAGGGCAGCGAGGTTCTTGACATAAACGCTTGGCTTCGATCTAGTGCAACAGCCGGTGGCCTAAGCGAGGGTCGAAAAAAACACTTGACAAACGAAAAGTAGGTGTATATACACTTAGTCCTCGATTCGAGGGAGCCTTGTAAAAGGGGAACTGGGAAGATGGCGCAGAAGGGGCGTGACACGGTAAAGCAGCGGATGGGCAAGTTCGGCGAAGAGGCACCGGCCTGCGTCTGCTTTAACATTCGTAAGGCAGCCCGCGCAATCAGTCAATTGTACGATGACGTGTTGCGGCCAAGCGGGCTGCGGGTGACGCAATTTTCCATCCTCGCGGTCACGAGGAGACTAGGGCCGGTGACCGTGACCCGCCTCGCAGAGGAGACGGTGACGGATCGCACGACATTGACCCGCAACCTCAAGGTTCTCGGTCAGCAGAAGCTTATTCGGATCACTCCGGGGCTTGATCGCCGCGAGCGAGAGGTGACCTTGACTGACCGAGGTGGTGCTGCCTTGGCCCAGGCGTACCCGTTTTGGAAGAAGATTCAAGCTCAGGTCACGCAGAGGCTGGGACCCGACCGCTATCGTCGGTTGTTGTCGGATCTGAGGGCTACGCTGGCGTTGGCCCGTATGAATTAAGTTTTGACGAAAGGAGTCACCGATGGCGAAGTTTACCGAACACCCAACTGTGAGGGGCTTCTACGAAAAGACGAAAGATCTGCCTGAGGCGGGAGAACCGTCCAAATTGGATACTGAGTGGTTACGGAACTTTTGCCTCGAATTGGGTGCGGACGACGTTGGGTTCGTCTCAGTCGACCGTCCTGAGCTCGACCCCCAGCGACACTACATCCTGCGGTACGCTCCTCAGACCAAGTCTCTCATCAGCTTTGTATGTCGATTGAACCGCACACCAATTCGTAGCACCGCTCGGTCGCTGGCAAACCTTGAGTTCCATCACGTGGGCGACGAAGTGAACGAGGTATCCCGGAAAATCGTCGCAGCCCTTGAGGCACAGGGAGTTCGAGCCATCAATCCGTCCATGGGATTTCCGATGGAGATGGCGCTCTATCCGGAAAGGATTTGGGTTGTTGCCCACAAACCAGTGGCCGCCGCAGCCGGTTTGGGGCACATGGGAATTCACCGCTGCTTGATCCATCCGAGGTTCGGCAGTTTCGTCCTTCTCGGTACCGTCCTGATCGATCGGGAGGTGACAAGCGACACGTACCCGATCGACTACAATCCCTGCTTCGAATGTAATCTTTGCGTCGCCAGCTGTCCGGTAGGTGCCATTGGAAGCGACGGGACCTTCAATTTCTCGGCCTGTTATACCCACAACTATCGGGAGTTCATGGGGGGATTCACGGACTGGGTGGAGCAGATTGCGGATAGCAAGAATGCTCTGGATTATCGGAAAAGAATGAGTGAGCCCGAAACCGCCTCGATGTGGCAGAGTCTCTCTTACGGAGCCAACTACAAGTCAGCCTACTGTCTAGGAGTTTGTCCGGCGGGTGAGGACGTCATTGGCCCGTTCCTCACCGATCGGAAGGGATATCTGGAGCAGGTGGTGAAGCCCCTTCAAGACAAAGAAGAGACAGCCTACGTGATCGCCGGCTCGGACGCCGAAGCCTATGTGAAGAAGCGGTTCAAGAACAAGACACCCAAACAAGTGGGCAACGGTCTTCGCCCACGGACGATCAGGGCATTACTCGACGGACTTCCGCACGTGTTCGAAAAGAATCAGTCGGAAGGTCTCGATGCTACGTACCATTTCACATTTACGGGACAGGAGGAACGACAGGCGACGATCGTTATCCGGAACAAGACCTTGCAGGTCGAAGATGGGCACGTGGGTGTCCCGAACCTCCGCGTCACCGCCGATACCCGAACGTGGCTCGGGTTTCTCGCGAAAGAACGGAATCTGGTGTGGGCCTTGGTCACGCGGAAGATCCAATTAAAGGGTCCACCCAAGCTCTTGGTGGCCTTTGGCAAGTGCTTCCCGGCCCCCTCGTATCGACATGCCCCTGCGACGATACCGCCTCCGACCGATGTGTTGCGAGAGGCTCGGCTCCACCCGATACCTTCAACCTTGGCCTTCATCGGGAAGCAGCCGAGGTGGTCGGGTGCCTTGCGCGTGGATAGCGTCCGGGACGAAACCCCGAATGTCAAGACCTTCAGGCTCGTTAATCCGGCCGGAGGTAACATCCCCTTCTCTTATTTGCCGGGACAATTCCTCACTCTGGCGATTGAGCCGACGAGCAAGCCGACCAAGCGGTCTTACACCATTGCATCCACGCCGACGCGCCCTGACGCCATCGAGATTACCGTCAAGCGGGAAGACCAGGGGCTGGTCTCGCGCTACTTGCACACCGAGGTCAATGCAGACGCCACATTGAATCTCTCGGCTCCCTCGGGGACGTTCACCTTCACCGGCCGGGAACACGGCAGCATCGTTCTGATTGCGGGTGGGGTGGGGGTCACGCCGATGATGAGCGTGGTCCGGTATCTGACCGATCGGAAATGGACGGGTGACGTATTCCTGCTGATCTCCCACCGTACACCTAGCGACTATATCTTTCGGGAAGAACTCGAAGGCCTGAGCCAGCGCCACGCGAACCTGAGGGTGATCACGACGATGAGCCGTCCGGACGGGACATGGTCGGGCTTGACGGGAAGGATTACGAAGGAGCTGATAGGCGAGTCGGCACCGCATATTGCCTCGCGGCGGGTTCATATCTGTGGCCCCGTGCCGATGATGGATGATGTGAAGGGAATGTTGGCCGAATTGCAGGTGCCCCCGGGACAAATCAAGAGCGAAGCCTTTGGGACTGTCAAGCGAAAACCAAGTGTAGCCGCACCGGTCGCCGTTCCATGTGATTCGGCCGGGTCAGTGACATTTACCCTCTCTGGAAAGTGCGGGGAGCTGTCGGCAGACAAGACGATTCTCGACATCGCGGATGAAGTAGGGGTTGCCATCGACAATGCATGCCGGTCTGGCACCTGCGGTAGTTGCAAGGTCAAGTTGGTCTCAGGCAAGGTCACGATGGATGCCACCATTGCTGTCAATTGCCAGCCGCACTTCCTCGGCCGGTGAGCGGGTAGAGGTGCTCGGAGTCAATTCGGCCTGAGCGGAAAGACAAACAGGAATAGATATGGGGAGACAAAAAATGAGTTCCGCCTTGACAATAGCAATAGGAAGCCTGGTGGCATTTGCTGTACCGGTAGTTGTCTCGTACGTGGTGGAGGCGATGCGCTCTTCTCCCGCCACGCCGACTCGCCTCGGCTGGGCGCCGGAGATCCCCATCAAATACGTAAAGGTCAACGAAAGCAACCTCCGCTATGTGGAGGTTGGACACGGGCCGGCGCTCGTGTTACTGCACACGCTGCGTACACAGCTTGATATGTTCCAAAAGATTATTCCAGAACTGTCTAAGCATTTCCGGGTCTACGCCCTAGATTACCCGGGGCACGGGTTCTCCGACATCCCAACCGTGGAGTATACGCCCGAGTTTTTCACGGACGTCGTGGCGAAGTTCCTTGAACAGCTAGACATCAAAGGCGCGATCGTTGCAGGAGAATCCATTGGCGGCAGCATTTCGTTGGTGCTGGCAGCACGCCACAATCCACGCGTAAAGCAGGTTATTGCCATAAACCCCTACGACTATGATAAAGGCCGCGGTGCCAAAAGAAGTTCAGCGATGGCGAACTTGCTCTTTTCGCTGAACAACATTCCGATCCTTGGTTCAACGTTCTGGCGGTTACGTCTGTACCCCATATTCAAGAACATTATGGATGGTGGAGTCGTTCACAAGGACTCCCTGCCACCTGCACTGCTTCGTGAAATGAACGAGGTCGGCAACCGACCCTATCACTACCTAGCTTTTATGTCCCTCGTGCGCCATTGGGCAGGGTGGGAGGATGCCCAGGCCGACTACGGGAAGATTGCTGTGCCTGTCTTATTAATATACGGCGAACACGATTGGTCTCACCCGGAGGAGCGTGAGACCAACCAGCGAGCGATTCCTGGAGCGCAGATGATAATCGTGAAGGACGCAGGCCACTTTTTGTCGCTGGATGCGCCTGAAGCTGTTCTTCAGCACATCCTTAATTTCAGCCACGCCGGGGAGGAAGGACTGCGGGAAGCGTCAGGTTTGTCTTGAGGGATGCACCGCTCAACGTTGCCGTGGAGTGGCTCAATGAGGTCAGTTTCTCGATTGATTTTCCGTCACTGCGGCAGCGGGTCGGGATCCCTTTGACCTCGCCGATATGGTTGCGAACGCAGGCTGGGCCAAAAGTTAACGTAGCACTCACAAGGGGGGGAACATGCGTTTGGAGAACAACCAGCAGTTTCCGAGTATCGTTGCGCGAAGAGTGCAGGGCGGTGAGATGGCCATCCCCGCTGACCTAGCTGGGAATTGGAGTGTGTTGCTGTTTTACCGGGGGGAGTGGTGACACTTCTGCAATCAGCAGTTAGCTGACTTTCAGAGAAACATTGAGCGGTTCAAAGAGATCGGGACCCAGGTGGTGGCTCTTTCTGTGGACTCGGAAGAGGACGCCCAAAAGATGGTGGATCGCCATACGCTCACGTTTCCAGTCCTTTACGGGCTCAATGCCCGAGAGATCATGGCAACGATCGGAGGCTATATCAATGAGGAGCCCCTTTTCCTCCATCCCTCAGGGTTCATCCTCCGACCAAATGGAACCATCGTCTTGCTCGTCCAATCCAGCGGTGCAATCGGCCGCCTCGTAACGGAGGATACCCTGAGAATAATCCAGCACTCTCAAAAGCAAGCAAAGTAGAGGGGAGAGGGGGTCGGGACCGCGTCGCTGACGGCCTCGGTGCCGAATTGGACGAGGCCTGTACCCGGTTGGGAGGGAAAAGAAGTATAATCGCAAACAAAAAGCCCATACGCGTCTAGCACACGTCGGAGAACTATCATGGCCAAAGAAACAGAAGGCTTGTTAAGGCTTTTGGGAGCTGAAAGCGGACAGCCCGTTGAGAATGGGCAGTCCGTTAGGGCAGCCGGCCGAGAGAGCGATGAAGAACTGCTCGACGCCTATTCACGCGCTGTGGTCAGCGTGGTCGAAAAGGTTGGCCCGACGGTTGTGAGTATTGGGGTCAAGAAGCGGACCCGCTCGCCCCGCTTTGGGCAAGAGGGTGCAGGGTCAGGCGTGATCATCGCCCCGGACGGTTTTGTTCTGACGAATAGTCATGTGGTCGAGGGGGCGGAAGAGGTCGAGGTCAGTCTGACAGACGGGCGCATCTTTTCGGCGCACGTCGTGGGGAGTGATTCCGCAACCGACCTCGCCGTTGTCCGCGCGGACGCCGGCGGCCTGCCAGCTGCCGAGTTGGGTGATTCCAATTCGCTGCACGTCGGTCAGCTGGCGATCGCAATTGGAAATCCGCTCGGATTTCAAAGCACCGTCTCGACCGGGGTGATCTCTGCCCTGGGACGTTCACTGCGCAGCCAGTCCGGCCGGCTGATCGAAAGCGTGATTCAGACCGACGTGCCACTCAATCCGGGGAACTCCGGCGGCCCGCTAGTGGATAGCCGGGGCCGTGTCATCGGCATCAATACGGCGATGATCTTTATGGCGCAAGGCATCAGCTTCGCCGTGCCGGTGAATACTGCCAAGTGGGTGGTGGGCGAGTTGGTCACTCGGGGGAAAGTCAAACGCGCCTACTTGGGTATTGCCGGGCAAGTTCGCCCGTTCAGCCGCCGTTTCCAGCGCCAGTTTGGGCTAGAGACTGCCACGGCAGTGGAAGTGGTTTCGATCGAAGAGCAGGGCCCGACCTCCAGAGCCGGGCTACGTGAAGGCGACCTGATCGTTTCTGTGAACGGTAAAAATGTTGCCAGCGTTGACGACATTCACCGACTCTTGACGAGCTGGACGACCGGCTCGCTCCTCGGCCTGACGATCCTGCGGAACGGCGAACAGCTCCAGGTCCAGGTTATTCCGGACGAAATGTAGTAGGTTGTGGACCGGGTGTTACCCTCCTTACGGTTCTTGTTCTGAAGTCAGGAAGCTAGCCCTGAGCGACGCCCCGCAAACGCGGGGCGCAGTCGAAGCCCGGAGGGCAGATTATTCACTTCTATGTGAATAATCCGGGCTAAAAGGATCTCCCTTGGAGGTAAAGGATGGGGGAGGGGTATGTCGCGATCTCTATCACCGCTACAGCCGAGACCACGGAGGCGCTTGCCGATTTCCTTTTCTCTGAAGGAGCGCTCGGCCTCGTCACAGAAGATTACGTCGAAGCATCATCCGACATCCTCATTCGGGCAAGCTTCCTCGGCACCTCGCCGATCGAAGCAATCGTTGCGCGGCTGAAGGACTATCAGCGCGCTCTGACAGCCTTGTGCCTTTCCGGGACGGAGGGGCAAATCGAGGTTCACGAGGTTCCGGCCACAGACTGGGGACAGGCTTGGAAGGAGCACTTCAAGCCCCTATTCGTTGGCAGACGCCTCATCATTACTCCCTCCTGGGAAGTGGGACCACTCCCCAAGAATCGGCTCCTCCTCCGGATCGACCCCGGGATGAGTTTCGGAACCGGGCACCACGCCACTACTAGGATGTGCCTCGAAGCCCTGGAGCCCTTCATGGACGAGTGGGGGGAGAGGCAAGGACCCAGGGTACTAGATATGGGAACAGGGACCGGGATCCTCGCGATCGCTGCGGCTATGCTCGGGGCGCAGCGGGTCATCGCCCTCGATACCGACCCCGACGCGTTTGAAGCGGCGAAGAAAAACCTCACCCTCAACAAGGCCGCAGGTTGCCTGAAGCTCCTTCATGGGGGGATCGAGGCCCTCAGGCCGCAGATGCGCTTTGACCTGGTTCTCGCGAACCTCGACGCCAAGACCCTGTCCCACCTGTTCGATACCCTTCGGTTTTTGCTTGCCCCAGAGGGCCGACTGGTCGTTTCAGGGATCTTAGTCGAAGCTGAGGAGGAGATCGGTTCGGCAGCCAGGGCCTCCGGGTTCCAATTGCTCACGCGCCAGTCGGATGGCGAGTGGGTCTGTCTTACGCTGGCGACAAGCTTTTAGAAGTAGGATGTCGGTGAAAAAGGAACGCCGCCTGACATGCAGTCAGGCGGCGTTTACACCAGGCATCGCATGGAAGCCCAGACCGGGACTGCGAACATAGAAGATTCGGCAGCTGAGCTGGGTGAGGCTAGCTTCTTAGCTGGTGGGTGGTCTGGCCGACCTCCAGGCGGAGCAGGCGGACGACCTGCGCCTTGATGTCGTCGAGCATCGCGTAGAGGCAAGGGACGAGGATCAGGGTGAGGATGGTGGCGAAGGAAAGACCCCAGACCACAGAAATAGCCATGGGGGAGAGGAATTTGGCCTGGCCACTCGAGAAAAAGGCCAAGGGAATCAGACCGCCCACGGTGGTGATGGTGGTCAGCAGAACCGGCCTGAGGCGGGCTACCCCGGATTTCAGGATCGCCTCGTCCCGGGGCGTCCCCTCTTTCCGGGCCCGGTTGATAAAGTCCACCAGGATGAGCGAGTCGTTCACGACCACCCCGGCGAGCGCGACTAGCCCCATC
>JAAXQN010000249.1 GCA_012974305.1 Candidatus Methylomirabilis sp.
GTGGTGCCCGGTCGGACGACCTGGGAATGTTCGATCAACACCCCGCCGAAGCTGATGTCGACGAGAGACGCATCATGCACGGCGGTAACACGCCCAGTGGCCTTGCCTGCCACGGTAAATCGGCGATGCTGCCGCCTGTCTCGCTGTCCTTCTCCCAACGCAACTCCTCGGCGAGTATATGGCGGGTGAGATGCAACCTATGCTGAGGTTAGCAAAGGGCATGCCACTCAAATAGAGCCTTAGTTTCAAGGAGTTACGGCTTCCTGGAGTCCAAATTGACCGCTTGTCGGCAGGCAACGTGGCTTATTATGCCGTGCCCTGCTTGCTATGCACCTCGTTTGCCACTGCAGGGCTGAGCCGAACTCCATCAAGGGGGCAGGTTGAAGCGGTGGGAGCGATACCCCCTGGACGAGGCGAAGAGGACTTTGTGTGCCTCTTGCTCGGATTTGGCGACTACGTGCGGGGGGATTGAGAAATTTCTGGTGGGCCTGGCAGGACTCGAACCTGCGGCACGAGGTTTAGGAAACCTCTGCTCTGTCCATCTGAGCTACAGGCCCATGAGCATTTCGGGCGGCCACCTCTTCCGGTGTTGTGAATAGCATTGTGGAACAAGCCGCTCGACGGCTTCTGCCTTATCCATCATAATTCCTTTCTGCCCCCATATATATACTTCAGATATTCAAAAAGTGAGATTACACCACAGATAACAAAAAACCCGATGATGAACCTGGACAGGGTCAGCCCCTTCACACCGCCAGCAAGGTATATATCCACATCCTCTCCTTTGTTGGGAGTCCAACAATGCTTCCATCAAACATACACTGAGACCAAGCGCCGTTCTCCATCGTAAGGGATTGGAGGGCCTTCCGCAAGACGGATTCGTGAGGCTACATCTGGTGAGAGAGGAGTTGGCGTCTTTCTCCAACACCGTCGAGGTTCACCGCTTCAGCTCGACGATGTCTCTAGGTGAGTGACTCGGAGTGAGCGGCTTGAGGTTACTCCCTTCCAAAGCAGCAGGTACTGGTGAGATTTTGGAGGGTCTTTTACTTATAGGGTCACGGGCTGGAGGTCCTCAACCGCCTGCTTGAGGATCCGATCCACCTCCGCCACAGAAGCATCCGTTGCCCTGAGCAACAGAGCAAGGACCCTGCCAAAGGTACCCATGGGGTACTCGTTGACTTCAACGCCGTGCCTCTGCAGGGTCAGCGCAACTTGGCGAGCGAACAGCCGACGCGCCGTTTTTGGGGGATGGCCTGGTCGGGGAAGCTTGTGGTCGCGGGCAATTTGAAGGGCCTGCGAGAAAGTATCAAGCTGGGATTCCAGGTTTCGAAGGAACTGGCCGGCGTCGGGATGCTTCTGCTCGAGGAGGACACCGGAGATCAGATCTGAGGTGGCCACCTTGGTCACGCGTAAAAGTAGTTTGAGGCGGTTCACCGCAGCAGACCGCTCATCGAGTGCCATGCGTATTTCAGCGGGTATTACCGGTTGTGCCTCTTGAGCGGACCAGGTTTTGAATAGAGCCGCCCAGTGCTCGAGCTCGGCCACTAAGTCCCCGTTATGTCCCATATGGGACCGAAGTTCGCGGCGCGTGTTGGCATCGAAAGTCAAGAGAGCTAAGGAATCCTCGCTGTCGTACCGAACCTTCGACTTCACTCTTGTCATCAGAGCCTCCCTCCTCTATCTTTCCCGTAGACTTTGAGCACCCACTTGGCTTTCCTGGTATCCTCTGACGAATTTTTCTATCCGGTCCAGGGCATTGGCTGTCTCTTGGCGGCTGCTCTGCACGATCTGTTGCAGCTTCCCGATCTGGGCCCGGATATCGCCACCGGCCCGTTGATAGGCCAGAAGGGAAATCACCAGAGCTGCCGTACTCATGAGCAGGGTGATAAACGTCAAAGCACGCGAAATCATATTGTGTCATCCTCCGTCGGTGTTAAACGAAGTCAGGGAAGAAAGGGGGTCGGGACTTTCATCAAGTAGTCGTCGGGCATCTTCTGAAACTACCGAAAACTCGAGCCCCGTCCGATAAACATGCTCGCGCTCGCCGGTGGGGCGAACCTCATAGCGGTAGATTGCCGATCGGACTACGCGGCACCTCAGACTGACCTCCTGCCCATCGATAGAAAGCGTCAAAAACGACAGCGTCCCTGGTCGGACGAGATTCAAATGTTCGATCAATACCCCCCCCGGACTCATATCGAGGATGGAGGCCTCGTGGTTGGAGGTAATCCGCCCAGTGAGCCTCTTCCCCAATTGGCACCGCAAATGGCGCCGCCTGTCTTTCGTTTCCAATGACACGAGTCCTCCTCGCGGTATTTAACCTTGCTCGGTTCCCCTAAGCTCTCCTAAGAAAGGGATCTTCCATGTATTCGACCATGGACGCAACCGTAAATCCTCCTCTAGCGCGGGTGCCTACTGCCAGTTCGAATCATCCACGTCAGGCACATCAGGACCATAAGGAGGAACATCTCCGACGAAGCTGACCGATTCGTTTCCCCTCAGGTTGTCAGGCGTAATGGACCAGGTTCCGCGGCAAGTAGTACTGACCAGCTCATGGGTACTCTTTGGTCCCACGAATATTCGGGTATAGATGCTCCCGACTCCGCCGAGGACGCAGAAAACTGTCTTGAGGGGGAAATAAATTACGGACCCTACCACACTTCCAGTCCCGAGGCCGATCTGCTCCAGGGTGCTTTCGTCCGACTTCGCCAAACCCACCGTGCTTTGTGCGACGAGGAAGAACCCCACGACAATTGCCACGATCCGCTTCATGTCGTCTTACCTCCTTTTCCCCCTTCCTTGCGCCATCCCTATCCTGCCCTCCAAATAGGTGCGATCACTCGTAGCGAATGCCTGGGAAGACATAATGTTTTATGCTAATATATACAGTCAATATGTGTATGTCAAGAAAAATTTGACAAGCCCGGTCATTTGATATATCTTAATGAAATCATGGCAGGGGAAAGCAGCGCCAGAAAGGTCGGTCGCAGAATTCGAGGCGTCTTGGGGGCCAAGGGGTGGCGTAAAGCAGACCTGATAGCCCGTTCAGGCCTTAAGCAGGCTTCTGTCTACGAGTGGCTGCGAGGTGAGTCCGAACCTCGAGGCGAGGCGCTCAGCAAGCTTGGCCAGGCCCTCGAGGTTTCAACCGACTATTTGCTGGGATCAGATATGACGTACGACGAGTTAAGCCCAGGAGAGGTTGCAGCACGAGAAAGCCTGCGGTTGTGCCTTCGAGATCTCGGTATCGGTCCAGCCCACGCTGAGTACCTGTTGTACCAGGAACTCGCCGCCAGTGAAGGAGCCCCCAAAACCGTCACGGGGTGGCACGATCTCATCACAAAGGTTCTACCAAAAGTGAATGAGCACGTCAGAGCGAGGACGCGAAGCCGTGAAGGGTACAGGGCTGGCCGGGTCCTTCCGCTGAAAGCGAAGGGACCGTCCCGGGCCGAAGGAAAGAAATCAACTTCCTGAGGATGGTCCTGAGAGATTAATATTGGATAAGTGAGAAAAGGGGATAATTGTTAAGCTTTTCTCGCCCCTTGAGAAATGTCAACTCGACCAGGAAGGTCAGCTCCATAATCTCACCACCCAGCTTCTTCACCAGGTCGACCGCCGTCACCACGGTTCCCCCGGTTGCCAGCACGTCGTCGGCGATGAGGACCCGCATTCCCGGTTGAATAGCGTCCTCATGGATCTCTAGAGTATCTGTACCATACTCCAGTTGATAAACGGCCTGGTGCGTCTTAAAGGGGAGTTTTCCTGCCTTTCGGATCACCACATGCCCCATGCCGAGTTTGTACGCCAAGGCGGAGGCGATAATAAATCCCCGCGCTTCGATGCCCACGACGACGTCAATCCCCCGGTCTCGATACCGATCTCCAATCAGATCGACCGCCGTCCGGAAGGCCTGCGCATCTGCAAGTAGAGGGGTAATATCCTTAAAAACAACACCCGGTTTAGGAAAATCTGGAATATCGCGAATTTTTTCTTTGAGGTGGTTGATCGTGTCCCCCATAGCCTGGTTCCTCTATCCTCCAAAAAAGCGTACGGCGAACCCGGAGAACCGTCCTGTATGGGGGCCCCAGGTCTCCTCTACCCTCTCCACGCGGGCCCCGCGCGGGCCCTGATTCAACTGCCAGAGAAGTTCTTGCAAGGTATTCCTCTCCCCCTCGGCCATGACCTCAACGCTGCCGTCGGTACAATTCATGACGTACCCGGAAACCCCCATTTCCTCAGCCACACGCTCAGTGAAAAAGCGGAACCCGACCCCTTGGACCCTGCCGATGACCCGAGCCTTGAGCGATGCCTTTTGGGAATCCATCTCTAGAAGAAGACGAGCGGGTTCGGCCCGAAGGTCCAAGCCCATGAGCGGGTGATTGGTCGGGGCGGCCGGATTTGAACCGGCGACCCCTTGGTCCCGAACCAAGTGCGCTACCAGGCTGCGCTACGCCCCGACACCGACAATCAAGCGTTCCCCTCCTCTTCCTCGTCCCATCCGTGCTCGCCCACCAGTTTCACGAAGACGCAACCGACGAGCTCTTCCTGCTCGATCTCCTCCTCTTTTTTGAGCACCCGGCGAAGGGTTTGAGCATGAGGGGGTCCCACAGGTATAACCAGCCGCCCTCCAACCTGAAGTTGCTCCACGAGAGGGCGAGGAACGGTCGGGGAGCCAGCCGTTACGATAATCGCCCGAAAAGGAGCAGTCTCAGGCCACCCCAGGCTTCCATCGCCGACTCGGGTGGAGATGTTATCGTAGTCGAGCCGCGCCAGGGCATTCCCAGCACGCTCAGCCAAGGAGGGGATACGCTCGATCGAATAGACCCAATCGGCCAATTCTGCCAGCACCGCGGTCTGATATCCCGACCCCGTGCCGATCTCGAGAACTCTTTCGTCTCCCACGAGGCCGAGAGCTGCGGTCATTATGGCAACCATGTAAGGCTGAGAGATCGTCTGCCCCTCTCCGATCGGCAGGGGGGAGTCTTCGTAGGCCTGACGCGCCAGGGAAGGGTCAACGAAAATGTGGCGGGGGATTTTGCGCATCGCCGCCAGAACCCGTGCATCCCGGATGCCCCGGCGTTCCAGCTGTTCCTTAACCATACGCTCCCTGGCTGGGGCGTAGTCAGTGGCAGCCTCCCCCCACCCGTCCCCGTTCGTCCCAGCGCGGTGATCCCCCTTCGGCTCGAACTGTGCCCAAGACCAAGGCAAAAGAGACCCCGTCACCCTAGGGAACCTGTCTCTTATACACATCT
>JAAXQN010000006.1 GCA_012974305.1 Candidatus Methylomirabilis sp.
CCGCTCCGCCGCCCGAAGCTTGGCACTCCGAGCGCGAGGATTCCGTGCCGTTTCCTCGGCTGACGGCGTGACTGGCCGCCGCGTGAGGATGTTGACAGCGGGGACCGCCCCCGGCGCCGCCAGTCGGCGGAATACTTGCTTGGCCACCCGGTCCTCCAGCGAGTGAAAGGCAAGCACGCAAATCCGGCCACCAGGTTTCAGGGAGCCGACCGCGGTTTCTAACGCTGCCTCAAGCCCCTCCAACTCTTGATTGACAGCGATCCTGAGCGCCTGAAAGGTGCGGGTGGCCGGATGAATCCGACGGGGCCAGAACCGCCTTGGAATGGCCCGCGCCACAATCTCGGCCAGATCCCGCGTGGTCTCCAGGGATTGCCCCTTGCGCGCCCTCACAATGTGACGCCCGATCTGACGCGCCCACCGCTCTTCTCCGTACTCCCGGATGATCCGGGCCAGATCCTTCTCCGGAAGTTCATGGAGCAGCTCCCGGGCCGTAGGCCCACCGCTTTGCCGGTCGATGCGCATATCGAGGGGACCCTCGAACTGGAAGCTGAACCCCCGACTGGGATCGTCAAACTGCAGCGACGACACACCCAGGTCATACATGATCCCGTCAAAGCCTTGTGGGTGAAGGTCAGAGACCAGGAATGAGAGTTCTCGATAATCGCCCCGAATTAACCTTACGCGGTCACCAAAATGCCTCAGCCGATCCCTGGCAACTGCGATTGCCTCGGGGTCTCGATCGATCCCCACGAGCCTCGACGGCGGGCCTGCCGCCTCGAGAATCGCTGCGGCGTGACCCCCGCCTCCCACGGTGCTGTCCAAATACACTCCCTCCGACTTCGGTTGTAGGCTGGCCAAGACCTCGTGGACCAGCACCGGGATATGTCCGCTTGTCACCCCGCCACGGCCACCCGTTTCAGCCGACAAGCCTGTCGGGCCCGCCGCTCATCCGGACAGTGTTCAAAGAAGTGGTACGCACCACACACATCCTCTTCTCCTCGGTCAGATTCCTAACTCAGCCAACCTGCCGGCAATGTCCTCAAAGGTCACCTGGGTGGTGGTAAGGAAGTGTTCCCACCGCTCTCTATCCCAGATTTCTATCCGATTGAGGGCTCCCACAATCACCACCTCCCGGCTCAGACCTGCCTTCTCCCGATGCTGGGGAGGGACGAGGATACGCCCCTGCCCATCGACCGGGCACTCACTTGCCGCGGAGTAGAAGAGGCGCAGGAACGCCCGGACGTCTTTTTCGAAGTTACTCTGGGTCTGGATCTTTTCTTCAAAGCGGGTCCAAACGTCGAGAGGGTAGGCGGTGATGCAGGAGTCAAAATCGGTCAGGACAAGGATATTCTGTCCCCGATCCATTAAGGTTTGGCGGAATCTGGAGGGGATGCTCAGTCGGCCTTTTTCATCGATTGTATGTGGGAACCGTCCTATGAACCGCATGGTGCCCCCACACAAAGCAATTTTTGTACCACTTCATCCCACTCTATCCCATTTAGGCGCACACCTTACCCACCCCACACCACCTTGTCAAGAAAAATCGTGCCTTTCCTGACATTTTCTGGTTGTCCTGGGTTGAGCCCTTGATGTTGGGGAAAGGGGGAAAAGCAGGACCGATATATGGGGGCTTAGGAGAAATGCCCGAAGGGGGCTGGGGACTCCCCCGCCTTAGAGTCCCGATAGCAAGAACGAGGCGAATTGAACGGGGCGGTCGGACTGATACTCCCCTGAGCAATGAGGCAGACCAGTGAAGTTCCTCATCACAGCGTCGCGGCGATTCGGTTCTGCTCGCCCAGGAGCACGATCTTAGGTTTATGCTCTGCCGCTCGAGCTTCCTCAATGAGGCCATAGACGGCGATGATCAAGAGATCGCCAGGATGTACCAGCCGCGATGCTGCCCCATTAACGGCCACCTTCCCCGAGCCGGCCTCACCGGCAATCGCGTAGGTCTCAAAGCGCGCGCCGGTATTGAGGTTATACACTTGGACCTGCTGATAGGGAAAGACGTCGGCAGCAGCGAGAATTTCCTCATCGATGGCGATGCTTCCCTCGTATTGGAGATTCACCTCTTGCGTTACCGCCCGATGGATCTTTGAAACCAACATGATCCGATGCATTTTGACCTCCTCTCTAGTGATTACCGATGACAAGATTGTCGATCAGACGCGCCCTTGAGAAGCGGACCGCCAGCAGCGCCACAGCCGGGCCGTTAACCTTCTCGAGGGGCTCGAGGGTGTCGGGATCGCAGAGGGCGACGTAATCGATGGTGGCGGAAGTTCCCTCTTGGATCATTCGCCGCATCCCTTCCACCAAGGCTCCCGTATCCTCTTCACCTGCCTTTACTTGATCCGCACCCCAGCACAGGGCCTGGTAGAGCCTCGGGGCCTGCCGCCGCTCCTCAGGGGTTAGGTTCACGTTGCGAGAGCTCAAGGCGAGCCCATCGGGCTCGCGGACGGTGGGCAGCACGACAACCTCGATGTCCATGTCGAGGTCCCGGGTCAAGCGCCCAACGATACGGGCTTGTTGGTAGTCCTTCTGCCCAAAGTAGGCTCGGTGAGGCTTTACGATAACGAAGAGCTTCGCTACCACCGTCGCCACCCCCCGGAAATGGCCAGGGCGATACTCCCCCTCCCACCGACGCGTGAGCCCCTCCACCTCGACAAAGGTGCCATATCCTTGTGGGTATATGCTCTTCTGCTCAGGGATAAAGACGAGATCAACCCCTTCCGCCTCCGCCTTGGCAAGATCCCCTTCGAGATTGACCGGATATGTCTCCAAATCTTCTTGTCGATCAAACTGGGTTGGGTTGACAAAGATGCTCACCGCGAGGATGGGGTTCTCCCGGCGCGCCGTCCGGAAGAGGGTGAGGTGACCTTCGTGGAGGTAGCCCATAGTGGGGACGAATCCGATTCTCGCCCCCTGCCGGCGAAGCTCTGTCACCCTCTCCTGCATTTGTCGCGGATCGCGGATGATCTCCATCGGAGTACCTCATCCCCTGCCGATGGTTTTAATCTGTCGATGCCGGCGGGCCAGATGCTGTTCCCACCTGCGGCTTTCAGTCTCATCCAGACTAAACGCATGTTTGGGGCCGGGAAACTGTCCGTCCTTGACTTCCTGGCGGTACTGCATAAAGGCACCCGTGATCGTTTCCTTCAACCCGGCGTAATGCTTTACGAACTTGGGGGTGAAGTCGTCGAAGAGACCCAAGAGGTCATTGGTCACCAATACCTGACCATCGCAGCAGGACCCTGCGCCAATGCCGATGGTGGGGATCCGCAGCTCTTTGGTGATCACCTGCGCTACCTGCCAGGGAATGCTCTCGAGGACGAGGGCAAAGATCCCCGCTTCCTCGAGGAGCAGGGCCTCATCCAAGACATGTTCGGCAGCCGTTGCAGTCCGGGCCTGAACTTTGAAGCCCCCGAACTGGTGGACCATCTGCGGTGTGAGTCCTAGGTGACCCATCACCGGGATGCCGACGCCCACCAGACGCCGCGTGAGGTTTGCTACCTCACCTCCCCCCTCCAGTTTGACCGCCTGTGCGCCTGCCTCCTTGAGAAATCGACCGGCGTTCCTGATCCCCTCTTCCACACTGGCTTGGTACGACCCAAAGGGCATATCAGCCACGAGGAGGGCCCGCCTTACCCCCCGGCCAACGGCTCGAACGTGATGAAGCATTTCCTCCATGGTGACCGGCAATGTGGTCTCATACCCGAGCCCCACCATGGCTAACGAGTCCCCCACCAAGACCACCTCGATTCCCACCTCATCGAGGAACCGGCCAATGGGGTAGTCATAGGCCGTGAGCATGGTAATCTTTTCACCGCGGCCCTTCATCTCCTGTAAGGTGACCGTCGTTACCCGCTTCACCGTCACGATCGATCCCTCCTTTCTTTGACCTTCGGTCATGTTCATGGTTCATGGTTGATGGTTCATGGTCAAACCAGACTCTTAATGCCTGAACTCTGAACCCTGAACTCTGAACCAAAAAGAAAAGGCCTCCCGGCCGTGCCGGGAGGTCCTCGGTTGTCTGCGCTGATCCGACGCCGTCAGTAAACTTGCCACTCCCGACGGTTCCCGTTCAGGGTGGCTTCTCTGCCGGCTCTCGAGGTGTCCTGTCCTACCCGTCTCGGTCCGCTTAGGATCCAAGCGGGACGTAGTACTGCGTCCCCCGCTTCATCGACTGAATCTGCTTAACGAGATCGTCGAGGTCCTCCTTTCTTTTGACAAAGTCAATCTCCGTCGTGTTGACCACCAAGAGAGGCGTCTCGCTGTAATGAAAGAAAAAATGGTTGTACGCCTCGGCCACGTCTTCCAGGTAGCTCCGGGGAATATCCCGTTCGTATCCCCGCCCCCTGGTGGTGATCCTCTTATACAATGCCTCCACGTCGGCTTGCAAGTAAATTACGAAATCAGGCTTTGGGATCTGGGCTTCCAAGAGGGCGTGGATCTTTTCGTAGAGCGCGAGCTCGTGATCATCTAACGTCAGATAGGCGAAAATCCGATCCCTCCGAAAGAGGTAGTCACTCATCAAGCGTTGCCGGAACAGGTCGAACTGGAGGAGCTCCTGCTGCTGGCGGTAGCGGGTCAGGAGGAAATAAAGCTGGGCCTGAAACGCATACCGCCGCATATCCCGGTAAAAATCCTTCAAAAAGGGGTTCTCCTCAACCGCCTCCAGGACCGCTCGCGCCTGCAGGCGCTGGGCGAGAAGCTTGGCCAGCGAGGTCTTGCCGACCCCGATCGGTCCCTCTACCACGACGTACTGCGGCTCGTACCCGGCGGTCATGGGGCACCACTCTCACGGACCGGCACGGTAAGCCAGTCCCCGGCCACGACTCGCACCTCGGGCGCAGGAGGCAGCTGCGACAGCAGGTCGCCCACACGGATTTCGAGCCCCGGATGCAGCAGATCGGGATCGAGCTCGGCCAGCGGGACCAGGACAAAGCGCCGGAGATGCATCCGTGGGTGAGGGACTTGGAGGTTCGGCTCTGCGATGATTTGGGAGCCGTACAGGAGAAGGTCGATGTCCACGACCCGTTCCTCCCCCCGCCCCCGGGTCTGCGGGCGGCCACAGGCCTCCTCCACCTGTAAGAGGGTCTCCAAAAGCTGCTGGGGGGCGAGGGAGGTCTCCGCCTCCACCACACCATTGAAAAACCACCCCCCCGCCACGTCCACCGGCTCCGTCTCATAGAGAGAGGAAATTCGGAGGAGTCTGATCCCCGGACGCTGCGAGAGCAGTGAGATGGCGTGCTCCAATGTTTCCCGC
>JAAXQN010000144.1 GCA_012974305.1 Candidatus Methylomirabilis sp.
CCCGTACCCCACATCGAAGTCGGGATACGCCTCAGCCATCCGGCCCCCCACCGTTCCATAGCTGTCATACTCCTGCCGCTTTTCAGGATTCGACAGGACCTCGTAAGCCTCGTTGATTTCCTTGAACTGTTCCACCGCCGCAGTGTCGTCGGGATTCTTATCGGGATGGAACTTCATGGCGAGGCGCCGATACACCTTTTTGATCTCGTCGGGCGAAGCTCCCCGCGACACCCTCAAAATTTGGTAGTAGTCCTTACTCACTGCCTTTTCCCTCGGAGGGGGTCTCGGCCTGGGGGGAAGGTGCGGGAACGGAGGAAACCTTGACCAGAGCTGGCCGGAGGACCTTCTGATCCAACACGTACCCGCGAAGGACCTCCTCCACGACGGTGCTCTCCGGATGGTCGTTCGTCTGCACCTGCTCCACCGCGTGATGGACAGTCGGATCGAACTGCTGTCCGACGCTCTCGATCGCCTTCACCCCCGCCTTCTCGAGCACGCCCTTGAAGAGACGGAGGGTCAGGTCAACTCCCTCAATGACGGCCTCTTCCGCCCGAGATGACGCGGCGGAGGACCGCGCGGCGGCAAGGGCCCGCTCGAGATTGTCGAGCAACGGAAGCAACTCTAACAGCAGTCCTTCTTGCGCGGTCCGGACCAACTCGGCCCGCTCGCGCACCACCCGTTTCCGGTAATTGTCAAACTCGGCTGCCAGGCGCAGATGGCGGTCCTGCAGCTCCTGGATTTCTTTTGCCTGGACCGCGACCTTCTGCGACAGCTCCTCTTCAGGCGCCGTCTCCTGGCCTGCTGCTGTCTCTTCGGACACGTCTGGAATCTGTTGGGCCTCTTCTGGACTCCGCTCCTCTTGCTGCCGTTCCTTGGACATCCGCAACATCCCTTGGAGGCAAAAAACGAGAGGGAAACCCCGATCCTGGGATCTCCGCTCTCGCTACGAAGCCTCTTCTGTCAAGTACTGACTGAACAACTTGGCGGTGAAATCGACCAGGGGAATGATCTTGCCGTACTCCATCCGAGTCGGGCCGATCACTCCTAACGTTCCCAAGAGATCGTCCCCGCACCAGTACGGGGCCGTTACCAGGCTCAATCGCTGCCATTCCCGGAGGATGTTTTCCGAGCCGATAATGGTGGTGAGCCCTTCTTGGGCCAGGCATTGGTCGAGGATCTTCACGAGCTTCGACTTTTCCTCGAAGGCCACAAAGATCAACCGCATCTTCTCGATGTCGGCAAACTCTGGTTGCCGCATCATATTGGTGGTCCCATCGATGTACACCTCCCCCTCCGTCGGTCCCACAAAACTCTTGTGCCCGACTTCGAGGGCCCGGCGGAGGAGCGCGTCGTACATGGCTTTCTCCTCGGCCATCTTCTCAACCAGAAACTCCCGCACCCGGGACAGAGGCATCCCCTCTACCAGTGAATTGAGGAGCTTGGCGGTCTTATTCAACTCATCCTGGGAAATCACCTCGTCAAGAGTCACCACCCTGTGGTCGACCTGTCCCGACTTGGTAATCAGGATGACCAAAATTCGTTCCGCTGACAGATGAACAAACTCGATCCGCTTGATCGCCACTTGGTCCACCCGGGGCGCGAGGACCACTCCAACCGAACGCGAAAGGCCAGAGAGGAGCTTCGTGACCTCCCGCATCAGATCCTCTCCCTTTCCCCACACCGGACGAAATCGCTTCTCGATTCTGCTTTCTTCCGCCCGGGTGAGAGAAGGTCGTTCTATCAGGCTGTCTACATAGAACCGGTACCCCAGATCGGTCGGGACCCGACCCGCTGACGTATGGGGTTGGACGAGATACCCGAGGTCCGCCAGATCGGCCATGATATTGCGGATCGTGGCCGGACTCATCCGGAACCCATATTTCCGCGCCACACTCCGGGAGCCAACGGGCTCGGCACTCAAAATATAGTCCTGGATGATCGCCCGCAGGACCTCCCGTTGCCGGTCGGTCAACTCCATTGTCGTGTCACCAGTCAACATGTTCTCCTGATCACTTAGCACTCTCATCCTAAGAGTGCTAACACCCTTAGTATACTGAAACGAGATCGGTCCTTGTCAAGGAGAAAGGGGGGCCTCTGGGGTTCAGGGTTCAGGACGTTGGACTTTGGACGTCGGACGTCCTTAATCGATCAGCTTCCCAAGCCGGTTCCAGCGCGGCCCCCCCTCTTGCGTGTCCCAGGACCAATAGATGATGAACGCCTCTCCCTCCACCTTGTGAATGTCTAGAAATCCCCAAAACCGGCTGTCTTGGCTATGGTCCCGGTTGTCCCCGAGCACGAAGAGCTTATCCTCCGGGACCGTGATTGGCCCGTAGAAGTCTCCGGGCGAACCGGGGTTCCCTCTCATGGCCAGGTCTGCGTGAACGAGGTAGGACTCGTCGAGGGGCTTCTCATTGATATAGACCTGCTTCCCCCGAACCTCCACCACATCTCCGGGCAGCCCGATGACCCGTTTGATGAAGTCCCGGCTCTCATCGTGGGGATACTTGAAGACGATGATGTCCTGTCGCTCTGGGACCCAAGGGCCGACGATCCAGGTATCCAGCACGGGGATGCGGACCCCATAGATGAACTTGTTCACCAGGATATGGTCCCCAACCAGCAACGTGGGGATCATGGAGCCGGAGGGGATCTTGAATGCCTGGACCACAAAGGTTCGGATGAACAAGGCCAGGAGTACGGCGACGGCCAGAGCCTCCAGCCACTCGCGGGCAACCGACTTCCGGCGCTCGCGGGCCTCCGGGGCAGCCGACTCGCCTACCTGCACTGGCGCCTCGCGTTCCTGCTCGCGATCCATGCTTTCCTTTCTCCGATGCGCGCGCGGGTCGCCTGGGCTCCCCTCGCGCCTCAGGACCCCTCCGCTACCTGGACTCTCCCCCCCGTATATCCAGGACTGCCATAAAGGCCTCCTGGGGGATCTCTACGCGCCCCACCTGCTTCATTCGTTTCTTCCCTTCTTTCTGACGCTCCAGAAGCTTGCGCTTGCGGGTGACATCACCCCCGTAGCACTTGGCAGTGACATGCTTCCGGACAGGAGGGACGCTTTCCCGGGCGATTACCTTCCCCCCCACGGCCGCCTGTAGCACCACCTCAAAGAGCTGCCGCGGGATGATTTTCCGGAGCCTTTCGGTGAGCTGCCGCCCGCGGGGATAGGCGTGGTCCTTGTGCACAATCGAGGAGAGGGCATCCACAGGTTCCCCGTTGACCAGGACATCCAGCTTTACCAAATCCCCTCCCCGGTAATCAATCAAATCATAATCGAACGAAGCATAGCCGCGGGTAAGGGATTTGAGTCTGTCGTAGAAATCGAGGATGATCTCGCCCAAGGGGAGATCATATGTGATCAGGACGCGGCGGTCCTGCAGATACTCTAGGCCGACTTGGACCCCCCGCTTCTCCTGGCAGAGGGCCAGGACAGGTCCCACATATTCGGCCGGCAGCAGGATGAGGGCCCGGATGTACGGCTCCTCCGTGCTTACCAGACGCTCGCGGGCGGGGAGACGGGAGGGATTGTCGACCTCCACCAGCGTCTCATCGGTGAGCCGGACTCGGTAAACGACAGTAGGCGCAGTCGTGAGCAGCTCCAGATTGAATTCTCGCTCCAACCGCTCCTGGACAATCTCCATATGCAACCGTCCCAGGAATCCGCACCGGAAGCCGAAGCCTAACGCCACCGAGGTCTCTGGCTCAAAGGTAAAGGCGGAATCGTTGAGCCTGAGCTTCTCGAGGGCCTCCCGCAACCGCAGGTAATCCCCTCCCTCGACGGGATAGAGCCCCGCGAAGACCACAGGACGCACCTCCCGGAAACCTGGCAGCGGGGTACGCGTTGGCTTATCCGCCGTGGTGAGTGTGTCCCCGACCCGGACCTGGCGGACATCTTTCATCCCGGCCGTCAGATACCCCACCTCACCCGCACCCAGCACCGGGACTGGCCGCATCTCCGGGGAGAAGACCCCCACCTGGCTCACCTCGAAGGTGGCGCCATTGGACATGAGGCAAATGCGGATTCCGGGGCGGACGAACCCGTCCACCACCCGGATGTAGGCAATGACCCCCTGGAAGGAATCAAACCAGGAATCAAAAACCAGCGCCTTCAGGGCCGCCTGTGGGTCTGCCTGCGGTGGGGGGATGCGCGCCACGATCGCCTCGAGGATCTCCTGCGTTCCGATCCCTTCCTTGGCACTACACAAGATCGCCCCAGAGGCATCGATCGCCAAGATATCTTCCATCTGCTGCCTGACGCGGGCGACATCTGCGTTGGGGAGGTCGATCTTGTTGATCACCGGAATAATGGCGAGATCATGGGCAGCGGCCAGGTACAGGTTGGCGAGTGTCTGCGCTTGAACCCCCCGAGCCGCATCCACCACCAACAAGACCCCTTCACAGGCGCTCAAGGCGCGGGAGACCTCATACGTAAAATCCACATGGCCCGGGGTGTCGATCAGGTTGAGGGTATAACCGGCGTCCTCCTGCGACTCGTAGTGGAGGCGAACCGCCTTGGCCTTGATGGTGATCCCCCGCTCCCGCTCCAGTTCCATCCGGTCGAGGACCTGCTCCCGCATCTTGAAGGCCGGCACGGTCGCGGTGTACTCCAGGAGCCGATCGGCCACGGTCGACTTCCCGTGGTCGATGTGGGCGATGATGGAGAAGTTCCGAATGTATTTCGGGTCGGTACTCATAGGAGGTCCGAGGTCCAATGGTAAAGGCAACCCAACACCTAATTATACCTCATCGCCGGGGAAGTTGTGGCCCCGCACATGCGCTCAGACACTCCTCAGGGGTTTCCCATGCGCTGGGGATTGGTTCATGATGGAGAGGAAGGATCCAGCGTGGAAGGAACCGGGTCCGATGGAGCGCGCATCTCAGGACGCTGCCCCGTATCTGCTGAGCGCTCCCTGAGCATCTGGGTGGCAGCGGTGTATACCTCAGCCGGGCGTAGATCCCGGAGGCAGATTTGTCCCGCCGGGTTCCGGCAGACCTTCGAAAAGCAAGGACTGCAAGGAGGAAAGGTCGAAAGGACCCGATGGCCTGTCCCGTACGGTCCGGTGCGCCGGTGATCGGTCGGCCCCATGAGGGTGATCACTCTCCGTCCGAGCGCCGCGGCGAGGTGCATGGGGCCGGTATCATTCGCAATGATGAGATCGGCGTGTTCCAGGACTGCTCCGAGTTCCGCCAGGGAGGTCCGCCCGCGCAGGTCCACCACGCCTTCCACCCCGCCCAGGGGGTCCTCGGGGCTCGGCAGC
>JAAXQN010000261.1 GCA_012974305.1 Candidatus Methylomirabilis sp.
GAAAGATATACCCGCGACCAAGTTGGGGGCCCTGGTGATCAACGAGGCTATCAAGCGGGCCAACCTGAAGCCGGCGCACGTCGAGTGGGTGATCATGGGCAGCGCGCTTCAGGCCACCCTGGGTTTGGGGCCGGCAAGGAAGGCGATGCTAGAAGCGGGGCTTCCCCACGAGGTCTCGAGCTTTACAGTGAATAAGGCGAGCGTCACAGGGATCGAGACGGTGGGACTGGCCGCTCAGGCAATCTGGGCGGGCACAGCCGATGTCGTTGTGGCCGGGGGGATGGAGAACATGAGCCGGAGCCCCTTCATGCTTACCGAGGCCCGCTGGGGGCATCGGATGGGCTCATTCGAGATCCTGGATCACATGATCCATGACGGGCTCACCTGTCCCGGAACCGGGGAACGCATGGGCGTCCTTGGCGATCTGATGGCAGAAAAATTCCAGATCAGCCGGGAGGAGCAGGACCGACAGGCCTTGACGAGCCAGCAGAGGGCAGCCGAGGCGATCAAAGCGGGGAAATTTAAGGAGGAGATCATTCCCATCCCCATCCCCCAGTTAAAGGGCGATCCGGTCCTTTTGGCCCAGGACGAGCATCCGCGTCCCGACACGACCCTGGAGAAACTAGCAAAGCTCAAGCCAAGCTTTCGGAAGGAAGGAACGGTCACGGCAGGGAATTCTTCGGGGATCACCGATGGGGCGGCGGCTGTCGTTGTCATGTCCATGCGCAAAGCAAAAGAGTTGGGCCTGAAGCCCTGGTTCCTCATCCGTTCCTGGGGCCATGGTAACGTCGAACCGGCCAATATGGCCATTAGTCCCGTCCCGGCGACGCGAAATGCTGTACAGAAGGCTGGGCTAAAGATGGAAGATATCGAGCTGTTCGAAATCAACGAGGCCTTCGCCATCAAGGTCATCGGCTGCGAGCGCGAACTGAAGATAGACAGTGCGAAGATCAACGTCCACGGCGGATCCATCGCGATCGGCCATCCAATCGGGGCCTGCGGGACCAGGATCTTTGTGACGCTCTTGTACGCCCTTCAGGACCGGGGTTTGCGATACGGTGTGGCCTCCATGGGGGCTGGCGGCGGGGAAGGGAACGCGTTGGTGGTGGAGCGCCTCACCTAGCCTCTCCAATCCTCTCACCGCATGGATCCAGACCAGGGAACAGCAGGTGGACGAGCTGACGAGGAAGGTCGATGAGTTGGCAAAGAAAGTTGAGGTCCTGAGCTAGTCTTCGTGGACTCCCCTCCGCCCGTAGGGATCAAGCAAGAGCCCTTTGTAGGCATTCGTAATGGTACAATACTTGTGGCCCCACGCTGCCTGTCTCCGGTAGAGTGAGAGCGAGGGGGGAAGATCGTTTCCGGAAACTCCCGTGAAAGATGGGGAAATTTGAAGAGGAACTCATGGGGATTAGGGAGGAGCCATGGCCCAGTGGAATGCTGACGCCCAACAGGAGATTCTGAGGAGGTGGCAGGAAGAAATGACCCGTCACACCAAGCGGGTGGCGAAGGCGATGGAGCTGGGTCTGCGACCCTCCGAGCCCCAGGTCGGGCAGACGCCTCGGGATCTCATCTACCGGAAGGGCAAGGCTAGGCTGTACCGGTATCGGCCGGCGACCGAGACGGTACATCCTGTTCCCCTCCTTATGGTTCCCAACCTTGGCATCAGCCGGCCCTACATCTTCGACTTGCAGCCTGGAAACAGTTTCATCGAACACATGGTGAAGCAAGGTTTCGACTTCTACCTCCTCGACTGGGGGGTCTTCGGGGAGGAGGACAACGGCCTGACCGTGGACCACTGTGTGGTGGCCATTCTTCCCATCATGGTCAAGAAGCTCCTCCAGGCCTCCGAGGCATCGGCGGTCAGTCTCCTTGGCTATTGCATGGGGGCTCCATTGAGCGCCTCCTATGTCGCCCTTCACCAAGAATCTCCTGTCCGCAATCTTATTAATATGGCCGGTCCCATCGATTTCGAACAGGCGGGGCTCTTCTCGACCTTGATGGATAAACGGCACTTTGACGTGGAGAAACTCGTCGATACGTTCGGAGGGGTGCCGGCGGATTTCATTCGGGCCGGGTTCAAGCTTCTGAAACCGACGGCTGACCTCAGCACCTATACCAACCTCTGGTGGAACCTATGGAACGACCACTATGTGGAGAGTTTCAAGGCGTTGAACACATGGGCAAATGACTACACGCCTATCCCTGGGTGCTTCTTTAAGCAGTGGGTGGGGGACTTCTATCAAGGGAACAGGTTGATCAAAGGGGAACTCCACCTCGGAGGGCGGCGGGTAGATCTAACCAACATTCACTGTTCACTCTTGGCGGTGGGAGCGGAAACCGATTACATCTCCCCGCCAGCGTGCGTCAAAGCCTTGGTCGACGTCGTAGCGAGCCAGGATAAAGAGTACGTTGAGCTGCATGGGGGACACATCTCATTGATCGCCGGTCGGAAAGCATCGAAGGTGGCCTGGCCCGAGGTGTCGGGCTGGCTGGGTCCCCGATCCCAGTGATCGATACGTTGAGACACCCCCGAATGGTACAGTGTGAATAGGGAGGCGATCATGAGCACCAAAAGCTCATCGGAGGATCTGCTGGAGCAGTGGAAGGAGTCCATGCAGCGGGGAATGGATGCCTGGCTTACTATGATCGGCCAGACCCCACAGCCCGACATCTACAAATATTGGATGCCGTTCTTCAGTCAGGGGATGGCGCCCCTTTCCCAGATGTTGAGCCAGGACGCGTCGCCTGATCTCCTTCAGATCTGGAAGCGGATCTTGGACCAGGGGATCGAGGCGTGGGCGAAGGCCTTGGAGAAGGCCATGGCGACTGAGACGTTCGCCTCGGCCTTCGGGAAGTACATGGACCAGTACGTCAGTGCTGTTGGGCCGATGCAGAAGGAGATGAAGAAGGCGAGTGAAGCGTACCTAAGGGCGCTTGGCCTCCCATCCCGAACCCAGATTACTGAGATGACCTCTCAGATTTCTTGGGTGGAAACGAGGATCGAGGAGCTCGAGGCAAAGATAGAACAGGTTCTGGCCGGCGTCGCCTCCTTGCAGTCGGCCCTCGAGAAGGGCGGAACACAGGGCCAGCGATAGCGGGGCTACCTCCCTTTGAAGTGGGGCTGCCGCTTCTCAAGGAAGGCGTTGACCCCTTCCGTCTTGTCCTCGGTGGCGAAGCAGACGGCGAAGGTGTTGGCCTCCAGGGTCAATGCGGCCATAAGATCAATCTGATATCCCCCGTCGATGACCTTCTTCGCTAGCTCGAGTACCACCGCACCCTTGCTTATGACCTGCTGAGCGAATTTCCTCACCTCCGTCATCAGGTCGGCGGCCGGGAAAACCTTGTTCGCGAGACCAATCCGGGAAGCCTCCTGGGCATCGATCATCTCGCCAGTGTAGATCAGTTCTTTCGCCCGCGGCCTGCCAATCAGGCGGGCGAGGCGTTGTGTGCCGCCCCCCCCAGGAATGAATCCCAGATTCACCTCTGGCTGGCCGAACCGGGCCCGATCCGACGCGAAGATGAGGTCGCAGGCGAGGGCCAGCTCGCACCCGGCTCCCAGACAAAAGCCATTGACGGCTGCGATGACCGGCTTTTTGAGCCGCTCGATCCGGTTGAAGACCGCTTGGAAGGCCTGAGAGGAATGCAGGGCCTCGAGTGGGCTCAAATGCTGGAATTCGGTGATGTCGGCCCCTGCGGCGAAGGCCTTCTCCTCTGCCCCCGTCAGGATCAAGATCCGGACGTTCTGGTCTTCCTCGGCCTGGTTCAACACCTGGGTAAGCTCCTGGACCATCATCCGGTTAATCGCATTGAGCGCCTTGGGACGATTCAAGGTGATGAGGGCGACCCCATCCGTGACCTCGTACTTGAGCGTCTGATGCGTCATCACTTATCCCTTTCCCGTGTTTTCATAGGTGTAAAAGCCGCGGCCGGTCTTTCGACCGAGAAACCCAGCCTCCACCATGCGGACCAGGAGAGGACAGGGGCCGTACTTGGGTTCCCCAAAACCCTCGTGAAGGGTTTGTAGGATGGCGAGGCAGACGTCGAGGCCGATCAGATCAGCCAAGGTCAGAGGGCCCATGGGGTGGTTCGCCCCGAGCTTCATCACATTGTCGATGGCCTCGGCGGTTCCTACCCCCTCCATCAGGGCGTAGATCGCCTCGTTGATCATGGGCAAGAGGATTCGATTCGCAAGGAAACCGGGAAAATCGGTGGCCTGCACAGGGGTCTTGCCTATCCGCTGAGCCAGTTGGTGGGTGACGGCGACTGTTTTTTCTTCGGTGGCGAAGCCCGGGATGATCTCTACCAACCGCATGATGGGGACAGGGTTGAAGAAGTGCATCCCGATGACCCGAGAAGGGGTGGACGTGGTTGAAGCGATCTTGGTGATTGAAATGGAAGACGTATTCGTGGCCAGGATCACCTCGGGTCTGCACGCCCGGTCGAGTTCTTCGAACACACCCTTTTTGACCGAGAAGTTTTCAGCCACTGCTTCGATGACAAAGTCGGCATCGGCGCAATCGGAGAGGGCGGTGGTCAAGGTGAGGTTTTTGAGCATTTCCCCCTTCTGGGCCTCAGTGAGCTTTCCTTTTTCCACCCCTTTGGCGAGACCGAAAGTAATCCGGCTCTTGGCCCTTTCAAGGATGTCTTTTGCCACATCCCCGAGGAGGACCTGAAAGCCTGCCTGGAGGGCCACCTGAGTGATTCCATGTCCCATGGTCCCCCCCCCCACCACGGCAATAACCTTGATGTCCATCCTCCAGTCCCTCCTTTTAGGGTAAAGTCGCGTTCGGAGTCCCGACTTAGGACGGGGATCCTTTGCCCTTCAGAGTCTCTCTACGATGAGAACAATCCCCTCTCCGCCACCGAGGCAGAGGGTAAGAGTCCCCGTCGGGCCTAACGTTCTTACATGAGGTTCAAGAGGGTGGTTAGGATGCGGGCTCCCGTGGAACCAACGCGATGACCCAACACACCACCCCTCTTTTGACGTTCACGCGGTCCTCCGTCACTCCCAGGATGTGCATGTTGGCTGAGGCGACCGCTGCAAAAGCCTCATTGATTTCGAACTGTCGTACATTCAAGAACGGAAGCCCGGGACCCTCTCTTCCGCTCCCTTCGCCTAGCCCACCCAAGAGGTTAAACCAATAAAACACGGCGCGTTAATAGTCAATGGATTTTTGCGCGGCATCAGAATAATTAATGCCTAGATTCAACTGCTAACGTTTAAAGGAATCCATGGCTAGAAGGCTGGTAAGTAACGGTGAAAGGCTACCCTTTGAGCGGGATCCAGAGATCCACGATAAGGAGAGCGGTGGGAGCGTTGATGGCGGTTGAAGCGCCGGTTCGACCCCTCCATGGAAATGTGCGCCGCCGCCGCCATTAACTACCAGCGAAATGAGGCATCGGCCAAGGAGGTCGTTCAGGAAATCGAAAGGATGGGGGGAAGATCGGGCGATATCTTTCAGGCCGATGTGAGCGACCGACGCTCAGACCCTCTCCACGATCAGAGCGATCGCCTCGCCTCCGCCGAGGCAGACGGTGCACAGTCCCCGTCGGGCCTGGCGTTCTTGCATGAGGTACAGCAGGGTGGTGAGGACACGAGCGCCGGTAGCACCAATAGGATGACCCAGCGCTACCACGCCCCCCTTGAGGTTTACGCGATCGTCGGTCAGCCCCAGAATGCGCATATTGGCCAAGGCCACCGCCGCAAAGGCCTCATTGATTTCAAAGAGGTCAATGTCGTCGATTGTCAAACCGGTCCGCTTTAAAACCTGCTTGACCGACTCTGCCGGAGCAATCGTGAACCATTCCGGTGCCAAGGCCGCCTCGGCAAATCCCACGATCCGGGCCAACGGATTGATCCCCAATTGCGCGGCCCGTTTTCCCGATAACACGGTCAACGCCGCGGCCCCATCGTTCACGGATGGCGCGTTCGCCGGTGTAATCGTTCCACCTTCCTTGAACACGGGTTTCAGCGTTGGGATCTTCTCAAGCGCCAGGCGGTTCGGTTCCTCATCCTCCTCCACGAGGTTTGTCTCGCCCTTGCGTCCGGTCACGGGAACCTGAATGATTTCGGCCCTGAATTGTCCCTCGCGCTGCGCGCTCAAAGCGCGCATGTAGCTCTGCAGAGCAAATCGGTCCTGTTCCTCCCGAGAGAGCTCGTATCTTGCAGCACACAATTCCCCGCACAGACCGACGTGCATATCGTTGATGACATCCCAGAGACCATCGTGAATCATGCTGTCGATGAGCTGGCCATGCCCCATCCGGTACCCGTTCCGGGCCTTGTCCAGCAGATACGGGGCCCGGCTCATGTTCTCCATGCCGCCAGCCACCAGGATCTCGGCGTCACCACTTCGGATGGCCTGGGCCGCCATCGTGACCGCCTTCAGTGCAGAGCCGCAGACCTTGTTGATCAAGGTTGCCCCGACTGATTCAGGAAGGCCAGCCGCGGCAGCCGCTTGTCGCGCAGGAGCCATACCCATCCCGGCGCTCACGACGTTTCCAAGATAGACCTCGTCAACCTGGGCAGGCTCGAGGTGTGCACGACGCACCGCTTCGGCAACGACCAGACCCCCCAGCTTGGGTGCCGCAACCGACGCTAAAGCTCCGCTGAAGCTTCCGATAGGCGTCCGTACAGCGCTCCCGATGACGACGTCATCCATCATGAGCCTCCTTCCTCTATGCTGCGCTCTTCGGGATCCATTCGGCCAGTGCTATGCCGGGTCGACAGTCTTTATGTTCCGGAACGTGTTGCTCGATCTCATACCGGCAGCGCGGGCAGCAAGGGCCGAGATGGTAACCGTGGTCCCAGCAAAAGCTCCCTTCGATTTCTAGGGTGGATGTCTGCTTTCTTCCTGGCTCGTCAGCTGCAGTTCTTGTTCCAGGAAGCTGTTGACCATTTCGAAACAGATCCATCAGACTTTCCTTGCTTTCCTTGCGGTTGGTCGATCCAGATGACACAATCGCTAAGCAATATAACACTATGCGTCATAGATGTCAAGATGATTTTGCGCTGCATTAAAGAACGTGAATACTTGGACTCAAGTGTCTGATTTCAAGGGGGTATATGAGGGAGGAGAAGAAAGTTTTGGGGGGAGTGGTGAGGAATGGCTAGGGAGTTTCGACGGGGCTTTTCTCCGGGTCTGTGATCCGCTTCTCCAAGCGCTCAAGGCTCTCCTTGAGCAACTCGAGTTCGGCTTTCAAAAGGGCTTCGGCGGTCTGCTCGGTCTGCTCCGCCGAGGTTTTTGGGGACCGATCGGGCTTCCTCCCCGGAGGTGTCCAGCCGCTCATCGCCACTTCCTTCCAGAGTTTTCCCGCTTCTCGCTGTGTGGTCGTGAAAGTCTCCAGGCTGGAAGAAACCCCCCGCTGAAAGAGATGTTGGAGCGATTCCCCGTACTGGATCAGTTGGTGCAGGAAGCTGACCGGCACGAGGTTTTTGTGCTTCTTCTCCCCCTCCAGGATGATCTGCGCCAGGGTGACAGCGGTCAGGTCTTCGTGCGAGGTGGTATCTACCACCTTGACCTGCTTCCCCTGCCGGATGAGGCGAGCAATTTCCTCGAGTGTGATATAGCGGCTTCGGCTGGGGTCGTAGAGCTTCCGGTTGCTATACTTTTTGATGAGGACAGGATCATCCGCCATTGAGAGATGTCTCCATGAATTCGCTCAGGTCTTCTGCCTTCCACTCTAACACGGCGGACCTCCTCACACGTACAACCCGCCGTTCACGTTCAGGACGTGACCGGTAATGTAGCTCGTTTCATCGGAGGCCAGAAAGACCACTGCTTTTGCTACGTCCTCCGGCTTGCCGAACCGGTGCATGGGAATCTGGGCCAGGACCTTCTCCTTGACTTCGTCGGGGGTACCGGTCACCATCTCGGTCTCGATGAACCCGGGCGCAACAGCGTTGACGGTGACCCCTTTCGGCGCGAACTCCTTGGCCAAGGTTTTCGTCAAGCCGAGGAGCGCTGCCTTGGCCGCCGCATAGTTCGCCTGGCCGAAGTTCCCCGTCTGACCAACGACGGACGAGATGTTAATGATCCTGCCATAGCCTCTGGCCTTCATCGCCACGACGAAAGCCTTCGTGCAGTGGAAGGCGCCGTCTAGATCCACCGAGACCACGGCCTTCCAGGTCTCATAATCCATATTGATGAAGCTTTTGTCGCGATTAATGCCGGCGTTGTTGACCAAGATGTCCACGCGTTCAAACCGTTGGAGGATCGCACCCCGCATGCGAAGGACCTGCGCGGGGTCGCTCACATCGGCCTGAAAGATATCGCCCGATCTTCCCCCCATCCTTTCGATTTCCTGAACGACCTCCTTGGCCGATGCCTCATTTCGCTGATAGTTGATGGCGACGGCGGCTCCCTCCTCGGCAAGGGCTAACGCAATCGCCCGGCCGATCCCCCGGGAGCCCCCGGTCACCACGGCGACTCGCCCTTTTAGCCTCATTGCATCATCCCTCCTCTCTGGAACGTCTTGATTCAACCCCTCGTGACGGAGTGTACCATCGCCTTGGCTTCGAGGCAATGCCGAATCTGAACACCATAACTTGTTAAATCAAGGGCTATTTCCGGCACAACATAGGTCAGATTGGGGATACCGCGCTTTGGGCGTTATGACGCAACCGCTATAACGCATCTGCTAAAAAAACTTGACACTCGGACACCCATTACCTTGTAATAGCATTAGAAGGAAGGAAGGGATAAGGTAATTTTCCCAACGACACCTCGGAAAAGGGGGAAGGGAGAGGAAGGTCGCTGGGGCCTCTAGGGGTTGGCCAACGGCTAGATCGGCGGTCGCCAGCGGATCGGCGTGGTGGCCGAGCGACTGTTAAGGAGAGGCTCAATGCGCGGGAAGACGATGGATGGGCTGGAGCTGGGGCAGAAGGCCGTCATTGTGAAGACGATCACAGCCGCAGATATTGAGCAATACTCCACCCTGACAGGAGATCGGAACCCTCTTCACACCGATCATGCCTTTGCCAAACGGACACGGTTTGGGGAACCCATCGCGCAAGGCATGCTGGCGGCCAGCGTGATCTCGGCGTGTATCGGCAGCCGGCTGCCCGGCCCCGGGACGATCTATCTTTCCCAGGAGCTCCGATTTCTCAGGCCCGTGAAGGTGGGCGATACGGTCATCGCACGTGTCGAAGTGACGGAACTGATCAGAGAAAAGCACCGGGTTCGCCTTAAGACGACCCTTCACAATCAGCATGGAGAGCAGGTCATCGAGGGTTCTGCGCTTGTGATCCCCCCCACCCACCACTAGCGATACGCACCTCAGTAAAGGTTGCTTCCGTCTCGGCTGTGGCGCCGCAGTGCCGTCACGAGCGGCGCACCCTCTTACCCTCAGCCCGAGGCCGACTTTCCTGCCGCGATTCATCCACGGTGTTTTCGTGTCTTTCTTAGCTTCGAAGGCCCCTGCATTGACAGGGTGCACGTAATCCCATAAAATGAATGCGTTCAAAGGAGACCCGTTCCCGCAAGGATAATGGTGGCGGTGAGGCCAATCCCGCAATGGGCTGAAGATCTCTATGAGCGGATGGAGGCAGACACCTCGAGCCTCTTCGTCCTCCACCACAATATCGCCGATTACGCCCCCCTCAATCAGAGCTTTCTCCCCTTTTCGACCTTTCTCACGCAGTGGCTGGGGATAACAGATCCCGTCATTTTCTACAATCGCTCCATGGGCCTTCGCTTTCCCAATGACGAGAGCGAGCGCCGATTTCGAGAGGCGGCTGGTCTCAAGGCCAAGCCCGTTCAGGACGAGCGAGAGGCATACCTGGAAGAGCAGCGACAGCGGGCCTTAAGGGCGTTAGGCGAGGCGACCGGTGCCGAGCCTCCCCTTCCTACTCATGCCAGCAAGGTTGTTCCACTCATTGGTCAATGCCTCCGGTCGGGACGTCTCCGGAATGGCAGCCGGCGCGCGATCGTGGTCCTGGAGTACGCCGAGAGTATCGCGCCAGCCGCGGATTTTTCCTGTATGAATGAGGACGATCGAAACAACTTAGTAGCGCTGCTCAGCCTCGCAACCGATCGCACCGTCCGGGAGCAGGGCGGGATGGTTCTCCTCACCGTCAGCAATCTGGCCGACTTGCACCCGGCGCTGCGACAACCGGGCGATCGGGTCGAGGTCATCGAGGTTCCTCTCCCCGATGAGGGGGACCGGCTTGAGTATATCGAGCACCTGTTGGACCAGGATGGCGCGACCCTCAGCATGAGTGCGGAGGCCTTTGCCCGAGCGACCGCCGGTCTGACCCGGTTGCACCTCGAGCAGCTCTGGCGCCAGGCGAAGGCTAAGGGGTCTCCTTTGACCTTTGAGGAGGTCAAGAGGCGCAAGCGAGAGATCCTGCGGCACGATCTCTACGGGATCGTCGAGCTGGTCGACCCGAGTTTTGGACTCGAGGCCATCGGGGGGCTTGCAGCGGTCAGGGAATTCTTCCGTGAAGTGATCCAGGCCATCCGGGATGGGGAGCTGAAGATGGTCCCTCGTGGGATCACGCTCGTCGGTCCGCCCGGGGTGGGGAAGACAGCGGTGGCCGAGGCGCTGGCCAAGGAGTGCGGCTTCAATTTCGTCAAGATCACTAACCCGCGGGAGAAATGGGTGGGGGCCTCGGAACGGAACTTCTGGAAGATTCTTCAATCCCTCCGATCGTTGACCCCTCTGGTAGTTTTAGAAGATGAGGCAGATCAGACCGAGCAATCCCGGGACGAAATTAGTGGCGATTCCGGAGTGACCAACCGGCTTCGTCAGATGCGCTTTGAGTTCACCGGAGACCCTACCATCCAGGGAAGGGTTTTGTGGATCCGGATCACAAATCGTCCGGACAAGCTAGATCCCGCGGAGCGTCGCTCAGGCCGGTTCAGCGAGCGGATTCCCCTGTTGATGCCGGACGCGGATGAGCGGCTCTCTATCTTTGCGCTCATGCCAAAGAAACACGGCTTTGTCACGGTGAACGTGAACTTTCCTGCCCTGGCGGACCTCTGTGAGGAGCGCTTTCCGGGACAAATTACGGGCGCGGACATCGAGGAGATTTCGCTCAGGGCCTACCGCCATGCCAGGGTTCGGGGGGCGGATGAGGTTGCGGAAAAAGATTACCGCTGGGCTATTGAGGACTTCATCCCCTCTCAATCGGGGGAGGTGATCCGCCGGCAGGAGCTCATGGCGGTCGCCCACTGTTCCTCCCGCCGCTTCCTCCCTGTGCGGTACCGGGATCTCGGAGCCGACGAGGTCCGATCCCTCGGGTAGTGCGTCGGGAGGCGTTGATGGGGGATCATATCGAGATCGAGGGAGGGGTGGTTCGTCTCCTCCGTCATAGTGGGCAGGGCGAGGCCGTCCTCGATAGAGAAGTCTCGCTCCATACCTTTCTCCAAACCCTCCTTGCTACCACGGGCGGTTTCTGCCGCCTTCCTGTCCTTCCCATCGGCACACGGTTCATCCTGGGCCGGGGGTCGGATCTGCTGATTGCCGTGGAGCAGCCCCCCCAGGTTCGCCACTTCACCTGGCGGCCGGCCGGGCCGCAGGGAGCGGCCCGAGATTATGCATTGGCCTTTCCCTACATTCTGTACCTGTTGCTCTTCCACGAGGAGTCCTTCGACGAGATGCGAATTTACTGCCGCCCTGCTCCGCTGACCTCGGATACTGACCCTCTGTATCTGTCAAACCTTTGGAATGTTTCCGCAACGGAGACGTGCATGGCCAAGTGTCGGGCCTGCCTTCAGGGTCGCCCTCCGTTCGACGATCTGACCCTCGCCGCGCAAGTGCAAGCTGTCATCGAGTTCTTCTGGGGGACCGGTTTCAATACCGCCATCGAAGAGAGTTGCTTTCAGCGGGCGGCAAAGCGCGATAGCCGCATTGGCACCCTGGAGGCGTGGGAAATGGCGAGCCGGCAAAATTCTCTTTTCCCCCTCGGGGTGGATTGGGAACCAGTGGGGATGGGTCTCAGCGAAATTGCGGATGGGCTCATGGCCTGGCGGGGGGCTCCCCCACCTATTGACGATACAGCAGACTTGGTGGATCTCATCTATCGGGTCCAGGAGGGGTGAGGGATTGTTCCCGATCTACCTAAAGGAGCCGGGGTTTCACGAGCCCGAAGAGTCGATTTACTATCTGGTGACGAGGGACGGCCTCTTCCAGGTCAAGCGGACCCCCCTCTTTCGCTCTCGGATTCGGGTCCCGGGGCTCTCATGGCTCGAGGAAGAGCAGGAAGGCGCAGATTTCCTCCTTCCGGTCATTCCAGCGAAGATCTTGGGGGAAACCATGGCCTTCTTCCGGGAGGTCTTTCGGAAGTATCGTGCCGAGGCTGCTGTCCTTCTCTATATCCGCGAGGGGGATGGGGAGTACGAGATCCGGATTCCCCCCCAGACGGTGGCGGGAGGGCATTGCCGGTATGAGGTCGGTCCGAACCCTGCCGGCCTTCGCCGGGTAGGGACGATTCATAGCCACGCCGCGATCGAGGCCTTTCATTCTGAGCTAGATGATGTGGACGAGCAGTATGACGATGGGGTCCATGTGACCATTGGATCCCTCCACGCGAAACCCACCGTCTCTTGCTCGCTCGTCGTGGACGGTCGGCGCTTCGATCTCCGGCCGGAGGCGATCCTAGAGGTGATGCCGTGGCAACTGGACCCGACAATCCGGCTCGAGGACTCACAGGAGGTGACGGCAGAGCCCCCGCCCGGAGATTCGGATCCCACCGGCCGGCCCTCTGCCATTTAAGGAAGCGTCCAATGTCCAAAGTCCGAGGTCCAACGTCCATAACGTTGGAGGATGGATTGAGGCTCCTAGATGGAAGTCATGCGGAGTGTCGATCTGCGGACGCCATACATGAAATATTCCGGAAACTTTTGACGCTGGACTTTGGACGTCGGATGAATAGACAATGATGGAGATCAAGGTCATCGGTATTGGGGGGATTGGCTGTGCCCTTCTCCCTTTCCTCGCCAGGTATCTCAATTACCGAGGGGAGCGGGTGCGCATCACCCTCATTGACGGGGATGAGTTTCAGCGGTCAAATGCGGACAGGCAAGCCTTTGGGACGTTGGGAAACAAGGCAAAGGTGAAGGCCGCTGAGTTGGCTCGAGAGTTTGAGGGCCTTTCCTTTCGGGCCGTCCCCGAATATATCACCGAGACGAACATCGCCCGGCACCTCCAAGAAGGGGACACGATTCTTCTCGCGGTAGACAACCATAAGACGCGAAAGCTGGTGAGTGACTATTGCGAGAAGCTCACGGCCATGGCCTTGATTTCTGGGGGGAATGATTTTACGGATGGCAATGTTCAGATTCATATCCGTCAAGGAGGTCGCGACCGAACGGCACCTATCACTCGATTTCATCCGGAGATCCGGGATCCCCAAGATCGTTCACCTGCAGAAATGTCGTGTGAGGAGCTGATGGAGCGTGGTGCACCCCAGCTCCTCTTTACGAATCTCACCATTGCTTCGGCGATGCTCAACGCGTTCTACAGCACCTGCGAAGAAAAACTGCAGTACGGCGAGGTATACCTCGATATCATCGAGGGGAAGAGCAATCCGCTCAAACGCGAGGGAGAGCGAGAGCCATGACCGAGCCACTGAAACAGGCGCAGCGGGTGCGTCCGGCATCCCCGACAGGGACGCAGGAGACCGTGAGGGTTATCTATGGAGTCCATTCCCTTGACGCGAACGTCGCCGGTCGAACCGTTGGAGAGATCCGCGCCGCGTTGAGGCAGGCGTTGAACATCGGCCCCCAGGCCGTTGCGGTCGTTGATGGCCAAGAAGTCAAGGAGGGTTTCGTTCTTCAAACAGGGGAGATTTTGGAATTTGTCCGCCTTGCCGGCGAAAAAGGCTGAGGGGAAAAATCACTTTAGATTGAGAGAGACCGTAAGAGCGTGAGTGAGATGCCCGCCACCAGGGGGATAGTGACATTGTCATCCACAGGTAGGGGAAGGACCTCCGTCACCGCAGCGATCGAAGCCACCAAAAAGGAGGTGGCGGGGGAGAAGAAAGGGAGCATCACCAGGCAGGCAGTGATCAGAAAGGCGACTGTTCCCGCCAGGGTTTTCCTCTGACCAATCCGATAACCTCCAACCGCTTGCCCAACAACCGATGCAGCAGTGTCGGCGCAGGCCAGGATCAAAAGGGCGGCAATGGCGATGGTCCGCTCGAACATGAGGATGGTGAACCAGCAGGCTAAAAAATAATACGTCGCCCCCGTGAGGCGGTTCTCTTCCCCGGGGCGCATGGCTACCTGGAACAACAAACGAAACCAACGGTTCACGGCAGGCCACCAGAGGCGAAGAAGGTCTGCCCCGATGAAGGGGAGACCGAGGGTCCCCAGGATGAGGAGGGCCTCGAGCTTTGTCAGATTGAGAACCAGGTAAAGAAGAGGAATAAGGCCGCCGACGAGGTGAATAATCTTACGAGCCGACTCGAAAGATGGAAGCAGCACCGACCCCCTCATTTTCCGATCCCCTCAGTTCATCGCTGACAGGTGCTGCCCGTCGCGGATCTTCTCGACGACCTCCTTGATCGTGAAAGTCGTCCGCTCATCTCTCTCCGCCGTCCCCATACCATAGGGACGTGGGGCAGTCAACGTCTTAAGCGATTGTCCGAGGCGCAGGCCTCGGCCCAAGCCCCGGTGAGAAAATAGATTGCTCAAGGGGGGGTGCACTCGTCGTGGAGAAGGGTCTTACGAGGGGTGAGGTTCTAGAAGTGTATCCAGGAATGAGGACTGGATGGATGGTGGAACACCAACCATCCAGAACCGACGGGGAGCAAGTACGGGTTTCGGAAGAGGGGAGAGCGCGCCTGATACAGTGTGCAATGTTTGCACGATCATGCAAGGTTTGCACGTCCGAATCAATAACTTGTAACAGGTCAGTGAAGCGGAAATCGATCAATGCTTCCAGCTGGAGGGTCGCAGGAAGTGGGCAGGGGGAATTTTTTTGAGGTGATGAATCCAGATGAATTGGGGGGTCTGGACGAGGTGAATGAGAGAATGTTGCGGGTTATTACAACGCTTGAGGTCCCGGAGCCTGGGTCGGGACCGGGACAGTAATCCGGGTGCCGGCTTGGATCCGATGGGGATTGTTCAGCTGATTCATCTCCATCAGGACTGGCACGGTGGTTCCGTGCCGCTGGGCGATGGTAGACAGTGTCTCGCCTCGACGGACCCGGTGCTGGCGCCATGTTACGTGACGTGCTTGGGGAGCTTCAGGGTGAATCCGCAAAGTGTGGCCGGGGTAAATACGGGAGCCGTTCAGGTTGTTCCAACGCTTCAAATCATGGGTGCTCACCCGATGGGCGCGAGCGATATCCCAGAGGGTGTCGCCGCGCCTGACGACATAATGTGAAGAATTTGAAGATGAAAATATTTTCTCGTTCTTGCCTGGCCTCGTGGTGCTTGGGGCCTGGGCGACGGTAAAAGCGGGGACTGGAACAGTAATCCTGGTGCCCGCGCGGATCCGGTGTGGATTCTTCAGATGGTTCATCTCCATCAGGACCGTTACCGTAGTCCGATACCGCCGGGCGATGGTAGAAAGAGCCTCCCCTCGCCGAATCCGGTGCTGCCGCCACACAACCCGGCGCACCTGGGGAAGCTGCGCGAGAGCCTCGAGGAAGTTGGCTCTACTTCCAGGGGGAAGGTTAAGAAGATATCCCTCCTGAGGCGGGGTCACAGGGCGCCTCAGCTCGGGGTTCAGGTCCTTGAGTTCTTTTGTGCTCACGCCGGCGGCCTTGGCCAACAGCCGGAGATCCGTGGGCTGAGGCAAGGCGATTTGGTCCACCTGCCACGGTTGCTCCACGGGTGGTTCGAAGCCGTACTCCTCAGGATCCTTGGCGATGATGGTCATTGCCATAAATGCAGGGACGTAATACCTGGTTTCCCGGGGGAGTTTGAGCTTCCAAAAGTTTGTGGTTCTTTGGCGTCGGATGGCTCGTTTGACCTTTCCCTCACCCGAATTGTAGGCGGCAATGGCTAGAGGCCACGATTGAAACATTGCATACAATTCCGAGAGGTAATCCGCCGCCGCGGTACTAGCCTTCACCGGGTCTCGGCGTTCGTCCACCCACCAATTAATCGTTAAGCCATATTTGCGGCCGGTCCCTCTTATGAACTGCCACAGGCCCACTGCTCTCGCTCGGGAGTAAGCGTAAAGCTTAAATGAACTTTCAATATAGGCCAGGTTTACTAGGTCTAGGGGCAGACCCTTTTCCGCGAAGATCTCCCGCATCAGGGGAAGATATCGACCCGAGCGCTCCAGAGCCTTGGCGATTCCATCCCGCTTCTTGGTGCTGAAGAGATCAACGAATTTCTCTACCCGCCGGTTCAATTCTATGGGCACATCGTAACTGATCTCCGGTTTCACTGGGGACGAGATTTCGGGAATGGCTTGCTCCAAGGCCCTCAAATCCTCGGAAGTGATCAGCGAGCCTTCCCCGTCAAAGGGGATCTCGGTCATTACCTGGATCGCGGCTAACTCGTCCGAGAACGCTTTGACTTCCTTCAACGTTTCTGCCCGGCGTCTCGCCGCCTCATGTGTCACGCTTGCACCATCGCTCAGCAGGAGGTCACGGGCGCGGCTGAGGAGTGTCATCGCCTCGTGGTCCTGGCCCATTTCCGCCTGCCGCTTGGCCCGGCGGAGGAGCTCGCGGGCCTCCGTCAGGAGAGGATCGCCGGATAGGACATCCGTCGCTGTGATTGAGAAGGTCGGAGGATGCGGTATGGCAAGCGCCAGCGGCGGCATGTGCGAGTAGAGAGGTTTCTGTGGGCCATCAGATTCCCACGTCGGCCGGGGACTGCTGTGGGGTGGCACCGCGCTATTACGAAGAGCGAATGGGCCAGTACAACCCATAAGGAGGATGCTGCTTACAGACAGCAACCTCGTCAACCTACGCTTAGAACCCACCCTCTCCTCCCTATAGTGCCGCGGTGGACGAGTGATCTTCATCCAGACGTCCTAGCGCTTTGCGAAGAGCGGGAAGGACGCGTTGGGTGGCCTTATACCCGGCTTCCTCAATGGTGTCAAGCCTATCGAAGGCAAATATTCCGTGCGACTCAATCGCCGCCGAGGACACCTGGAAGACCTTTGCTCCTCGAGCCTTGCAGCGGTGTACTTCCCAGAGGCTCGGAAGTCTGCTGACAGTTCGGTAAAAGCGCCACAAAGTATCACCCAGGGGTCCTGATACTCGTCGCATTGGGGGGCCAAGATTCACCGCCAAGACTACCCGTCCTCCCCTTTCTACGGCTTCCTTCACGGGGAGATTGCCGCTCATACCGCCGTCCAAGTAATAGTGTTTCCCCACTCGGACCGGCGGGTGGGAGGGGACGGCGGTACTGGCTAGAATCGCCTCTACAACCGAGTCGGTCGGTTGGTCCCCGAAGACAACCCGGCCCGGTGGAACGAGGCGAGTTGCGGTAATGTAAAGGGGAAGAGGGAGTTGGCTGAAGGTCAATCCCCTCAAGCCGAGTGCCTCTTCAATGAAGGCTCGCCGTCGCTCAAGGGAAATCAGGCGCCACGTATCCCAGAAATTCCCCTCTTTCACCTTCGTCTCGTTGTGCAATGCCTGTGCCACCAGCTCCCTAAGGATTCCTAGAGCCTCTCCCCTGCTCCCTTCTTTGCAGAGGTAGGCGCCAATCATCGCCCCGATGCTGACCCCGACCACTCGCTCCGGCACGAGTTGCCCCTCCGAAAGGGCGCGCCAGACGCCAAGGTGGGCAGCCCCCCGGGCTAGACCCCCGCTGAGGACTACGCTGAATCGGTTGGGGGACTTGAGCATTGGTGGAAAGTGATTGAAATTCACCGGGACTCGGAGTGAGAGGTGGAGTCGTCGATCCAGGAGAGGTAGTCGGGAAGGCCAGAGGTGATCGGTATGGCGATGATCTCGGGGACAGTATAAGAGTGCAGGGCCCTGACCAGGGCCTGTACCTTAGGGAAAAGATCGGCCCGTCCCTTCCCGATAATCAAAACCTCCCCCTCCTCTTGGACCTTGCCTTCCCACCAGAAAAAGGATCGGACTGCCGGCACAAGGTTCAGGCAGGCGGCAAGTCGCTCTTCCAAAAGGGACCTAGCGATCCTCTCCCCCTCCTCGATTGAGGCGGTAGTGATGAAAAAGACAATGTGGTTCGCCCGGCCTTCTGGTTGGGACATCGAGTTGTGATCCCGTTCGATCCCCAGGGTATCATTTATGGTGTGACTCGATCTGGCGACACCCGGAAGCCCTTGATCTCTAAATAGGTCGACCGAGCCGCACCCTTCAGTTCATCCAAAACGTCAATAGGGTCCTCGATGAAACGGGGTCACGAAACGTGCCCTATAAAATGTTACCCGAGGATCTATCATCGCGCCGTTTAAGATGTAACCCTTGCAGCCAGTAGACGAGAGGAGGGTTACATCATGAGCCACCAAGTCAAATGGGAATACCTGCGTGCTATCCATGCTCGCTACCGCCAGGCCTCCCGGGCCCTCAAGCAGCGGATCTTGGACGAGTTCTGCCAGGTCTCCGGTTACCACCGGAAGTATGCCCTCCGGCTCCTCAACGGCCCGCCGCCGGGGCACCCACGGCCCCGGCACCGCCGGCGCGCGCCGATCTACGGCTCCCAGGCGATCCAGCTGCTGGTGGCGATCTGGGAGGCGGCGGGCTTTCCCTGGTCGGTGCGGCTGAAGGCCCTCCTCCCCCTCTGGCTGCCGTGGGCCCGGACCCGCTTTCGCCTCACCGCCCGGCTCGAGCAGCAACTCCTCGCCATCAGCCCTCGGCAGATAGACCGCCGACTGGCCGCCCACAAACGGCGGCTCAAGAGACGGCTCTACGGCCGCACCAAGCCCGGCACGCTCCTGAAGCACCACATCCCGCTCAAGACCGACCACTGGGCGGTCCAGATGCCCGGCTTCACCGAGATCGACCTGGTCTCCCATTCTGGCAACTGCGCGGAGGGGGAGTTCCTCCATTCGCTCAACCTGATCGACATCCACACCACGTGGGTGGAGACCCGGGCGGTCATGGGCAGAGGCCAGGCCGGCGTGCAGCAGGCCTTAGAGGAGATGCGGCTCGCCCTCCCCTTTGCGCTCCAGGGGATTGATTCCGACAATGGCTCCGAGTTCATCAATGCACACCTCTACCGGTACTGCCGGGGCCACGAGATCCAATTCACCCGCGGACGGCCCTACAAGAAAGACGACAATGCCCACGTGGAACAGAAGAACTGGACCCACGTCCGCAAGCTCATGGGCTATGTCCGCTACGATTCCCCGGAGGCCCTCGCCGCCATGAACGACCTCTACGGGTACGATTGATCCAATAGAAGCATTA
>JAAXQN010000194.1 GCA_012974305.1 Candidatus Methylomirabilis sp.
ACCCCGGCGCGTTCGATACAATTCTGCAGTTCCCGCACGTTGCCCGGCCAGTCGTACCGAAGCAAGAGCCGCAGGGTCCGGGCGGTGACACCCTGAATTTGCTTGTTGCTCTGCTGATTGAACTGTTGCACGAAGTGATCGACGAGCAGCGGGATGTCCTCTTTCCGTTGCCGGAGGGGAGGCATCATGATGCTGATGACGTCCAGCCGATAAAAGACATCTTCCCGGAAGCGGCCGGCCTTCACCAGGTCTACGAGGTCCTGATTCGTCGCGGCGATAATGCGAACATCAACCCGGACGGGGTGGCTGCTTCCCACTCGCCGAAACTCCCGGTTCTGGATGACCCGGAGGAGCTTTGCCTGGAGGGCGAGCGGCAGCTCGGCCACCTCATCGAGGAACAGGGTCCCGGTGTCCGCCAGTTGGAAGACCCCTACCCGATCTCCCACGGCCGAGGTGAAGGCCCCGCGAACATGGCCGAACATCTCGCTCTCCATGAGACCCTCGGGGATGGCGGCACAATCCAGGATCACAAAGGGCCGTCCCCGGCGGCGCCCGCTGTCATGAATCGCCCGGGCGATCAGTTCCTTCCCCGTACCACTCTCTCCGTACAGACAGATGTTGGCGTCCGACTCGGCGACCTTGGTGATCGAGCGAAACACCCCTTGCATCGCCTCGGAATCACCGATGATCTCCTCAAAGGGCCACTCAACACTTCGCTTGGGCAGTTGGGCCGGGGCGGGACGGTCGCTGGCGCAGAGCTGGCTCCGAGTCATCGCCCGGTGTAGCACGGCGAGAAACGACGAGCGGTTGAGGGGTTTGGTAAGGACCTCGAAGGCCCCGGCAGCCGTACACTCGGCCAGCAGGGCGGGGTCCGCGGTGTCCGCGATGACGATGCTGGCTATGTTGGGGGCCTCGCGTTGGATAGCCGCCAACACCTTCCGGCCTTCACCGGGCATGTTGTCGAGGTCGCAGACGACAGCGTAAAATCGGTTGTCGCGCAAGAGCCTCAGCGCCTCTGACCACGAGGCGACGGCCACATCCGTGACCGCGGACGAGGATAGGAGGCCCTGAATATCCTGTGCGGCCTCTGGCTTCTCCTCTAAGATTAAAACCTGAGACGTTGTTTCCATGGGACACCTCCGGACCGAGAGAAGGCCCCTAAAAACAGGATGAGATCCTACACCTTTACGTCCTCGGCACCCACCGGAGCGAGAAAGAGTACCCGGCGGGTTTTGGGAGTAAATGCAAGGGCTGCACCGCTTTTTCGGTCCGCTAGAGAAAACAAGAAGTTACGGTACGTTATATCCCTACTAGAGTGAAAAGGAACAGTCGGGACACCTGGATGCACATGCAACTCTTGCACAATTGCACCCGTCCAAGGGGGGGGTTAGGACTGTAACGGCGTTCTATATGAATGCCCACATGTTGTCAACAGATTTTTGCATACCCTTATCCACAGTGGGGGTTGGGGGGTTGGGTTGATCGGGTTTATTGGGTTTGTTGCGTTATCCCTCTGAATTCTGAACGCTGAACCCTCAACCCTGAACTCCTCACGTCACCAGTCACCAATACTGGCCTTCCAGCCCTCTAGCCTTCCAGCGTTTTAGCGTTCTCCCGTTCTCCCGTTATGCAAAAATTGCTTGCGCGGGGTGTAACTCCATAATACAAAAGGTATAGTACAGTGGGTGTTGGGGGTTGGCGTTCTAGCGTTCTAGCGTCCCAGCGTTCTAGCGTTCTAGCGTTCTAGCGCATGAGGGAGGACACCTAGTGCCTGTCGGTCAGCGGATCCTCATCGCGGATAACGATCTGGTGATTATGGAGGCCATATCCGATACACTCTCGGCCAAGGACTATCAAATCATCCAGGCTCGAGACGGCCTCGAGGCACTGGAACAATTCCGAGACAATCCATGTGATCTGGCTATCCTCGACATCGTGCTCCCGAAAATCGATGGCCATGATCTCTGTCGCCTGATCAGGCAAGAGGAGCGGGGTCGCTTGCTGCCGATCATTGCGTTTACGGCGTTAGGCCCCCAGGATGTCGCCAAACTCCCCGGCTTGAGCGCCGACGCCTACGTCGCCAAGGGCCCGCTCAGTGTGGTCATCCCCAACATCCTAGAGGCCATCAAATCACTGCTGACCACTCGCCGGGGGCGCCAGGAGCCCCAGAGGATTTTTGGCTACGAAGGGTTCCGTCCGCGCCAGATCGTGAGTGAGCTGTTTGCTTCAAAGCAATACTACCAACGTCTGGTGCATGCCGTCGCCGATGTGGTCATCCATCTCGATGCCCATGCAAAGATCCTTTCGGCAAACGTTACGGCCTTGCGGTTGCTCGGGCAATCCGAAGCCGAGGTGACCGGTCGGCCGCTCGCCGACCTGCTTACGGAACGGGACCGGTCTGTCTTTGAAAGCTTCTTGGCGCAGCTGTCGCAAGACCCGCTTGGGACAAAGGCGGCAAGCGAGGTAAAGCTCCCGGGCATACAGCAGCGCCTCCGGTGCCGGCCAGTCATCGATAACGGAAAAATTGCGGCCTTCCTCGTCACAGCGGATTCTGACAGTCCCGTGCAAAAGAAGAAGTGAAGTTCCCGCTTTCTTTCTCAGCCGCTCCCTGCACAGCTTTTTCCCGTTTTCCTCCATGTAACACTCCCGCCTGAGAAGGTCATCGGACTTACCGTGTGTTGAAAGACCTTACAAGCTCTCTGACGCGGAAGACCCTTCATTTAAAGGCGCATCCACGCAGCACACCTTCTTCATGTCAGTGATCTTTACAATATCAAACACAACGTGGGTTTTCCCTGACTCCTCTTTTCACAGTATTCCCAGCAAAAACAATATTTAATAGACTTTACAATTCTACACGTTACACAGAAACGGTCCCGGCACCGTCCCAAACCTGCCGGTGGTTGGTACGGCGCTTGCTAATGCAACTTTGCAAAAGGACAAACGTCTAGCGACCAACGAAGACGATTATGTGCTGTGCGCCGTGGGCTTATGGCCATTCACAGTTCTGACCAGCACGTATCTGGAGACACCCTCGATTATCCTTACCATTTAGACACTCAGCAGTTTCAGCTATCGAACGAAACTCTGACACACCTGCCCAGCGATTTAATCGTCATCCGAGGACCGAGAGTGGCCGGCCAGGATCAGATCCCTTTCCTGAGCCCGATCCGACATCACAACTTGGTTAGGGAGGCCACGTTATGATCCGCGTCAAACATACCGTCATGATCATTGATGATAATCGCCTGATCCGGGAGACGTATCGTGATCTGTTCCAAGCAGAGGATTTTGTCGTGGTCGAGGCCACCAATGGAGCCGAGGCGCTCCTCTGGCTCCAGCGGAGGAAGGCACACCTTATACTCCTTGACCTAGAGATGCCTGTCATGGATGGCCGGAGTTTCCTCGAGTATCGGCTTGTGCATGCAAATATCCGCGAGGTCCCAGTCCTCGTCGTAAGCAGTCTGGCTGACGACGCCAGGCTTCACCAATCTCTCTTGAACCTCGGGGCGGACCGCCTGCTGCAAAAGCCTGTGCACCTGCCGGACCTCGTCGGCGCCGTGCGAGAGACCCTAAAAACACCCGGCATCTCGGAGGTCTGGCCCACCATGGCAGCCCCAAAACCCAGCGGGCGGCAGGACGCCAGGGTGGCCTTCACGGTCCCCATTCGTGTCCGCGCAGGCGCCTTCGCAGAGACTCGCGGACGACTCCGCGACCTCAGCGCCAGCGGCCTCGGCGCGTATCTTCCTCACCGCCTCCCCCAAGGGAACACGATCACCGTGAGCCTCACCATCGAGGGGCGCTCACTGGCCTTGGTGGGTTTCGTGCACCGGGCTGCCGCAAGCCTCACGACCATGGGGTATCACCACGGAATTCGCTTTATCGAGAAGCAGGAAAATTCCTTCCCCCTGTACACCTATTCATTCTTTCGCGAACACGCTGAAGTTCCTCACTAGTCCCGTTCCAACTTGATAAGTGGTTCGACAGGCTCACGGCTCGACTGTCTTCGACCCTGAGGCTCAGACCCGAAGGGAGCTCGCCGAAGTCCACCCCGAGCCGTTCGAGAGCCTCACGGCCCCGAGGCAGATCGAGGGGGAAGATCGAGGGGCCGAATTTGAACGCCCTGCCATGTTGCAAGGGTCGCGAGCGAGTGTAGCGGGAGAAAACCGCAACAAGATGCAATGCTTTCATAATCAGCAGGCAAATGATGCTCGCCGTGCGCCCGGTCCCTCGCACCCCTCATAGTAGTCCGACTATTCACAACTCCTGCCAAACAAAGGATTACCGTGAATCGCATCTGACGCTCTGCCCACCGGTGGCACGAGTCGTGCTGAGGTCGTGGTGGGATTGAGAGCACCTTCAGAGGGGAGCAAAGACGAGAAGTAGGAAGGCGAGGTCATCATGCGAGCCCAACACACCCTCATGATCGTTGACGATAATCACTCTGTCCGGGAGATGTATCGTGATGTGTTCGAGGCAGAGGATTTTGGCGTGGTCGAGGCCACCGATGGAGCCGAGGCGCTCCTGTGGCTTGATAGGGGGAAGCTAGACATTATCATCCTTGACCTGGAGATGCCCGTGATGGATGGCAGGAGTTTCCTCGAGTACCGGCTTGCTCATGCAACTATTCGGGAGATCCCAGTCCTTGTGGTCAGCAGCGGACTTGACGACGCCGGGCTTCGCCAATCTCTCCTGAACCTCGGGGCGGACCGCCTGCTGCAAAAGCCTGTCCACTTGAAGGGACTCGTCGGCGCCGTGCAGGAAATTCTGACGACACCCCGCATCCCGAAAGTCTGGTCCCCCACGGAGGCCCCAGAAACCAACGGGCGGCAGGACGCCAGGTTGACCTTCACCGTCCCCATTCGCGTCCACACGGGCTCTTTCGTAGAGACATCCGGGAGGCTCTGTGACCTGAGCGCTAGCGGCCTTGGTGCGTATCTTCCTCACCGGCTTCCCCATGGGAAAACGATCACTGTGAGCCTCGATATCGAAGGGCGCTCCCTGGCCTTGATGGGATCCGTACAGTGGACCGCCGAAAACCGCAACGGTGTGGGGTACCGCCACGGCATCCGTTTCACCAAGAAGCAGGACGACCGATTCCCCTTGTACACCTATTCATTCTTTTGCGCACGCTCAGAAGCGAATTATTAGACCGGCGCAAGCCGTAGCGCTCTGGCTGGAACGCCGCTTGGAAATAGACCTCGCTCCCGCAG
>JAAXQN010000073.1 GCA_012974305.1 Candidatus Methylomirabilis sp.
TGCTTTCTTTGACCTGCCCGCTAGCAGGCAGACTATCCACCTTATCTCCGAGCCATCCTATTTTGGTTGCAGGAATCGGATTCTTCCTCATAATGAGGGAGCGGCTTGGATTCCCAGGAGGCTTTCCTTACCGCAAAGTCCGGGGGAGAATATATATTTCACGTCGAGCAGACCGACCGCCATATCCATAGAGCTAGACGAGGCCGTCATTTCCACAACGGAGATGAAACACCGTGGGTAACACAGCACAAGGTTTCAGGTTCCTGTTGATTGCAGCCTCCCTGGTGGTGGTCATAGCAGGTCTGCGGGCCGCAGCCCCAATAGCGCTTCCCTTGGCGCTCTCCTTATTATTAGCCATTCTGAGCCTGCCGCTGCTGGTTTGGCTGCAGGGCAAGCAGGTCCCCACGCCCCTGGCTGTTTTGCTGACGGTACTGGCCAACATCGTATGCCTAGGTGCCATCGCGCTCATTGTGGGTGGCTCGGTGAAGAGCTTCACTCAGGAAGCTCCAAAGTATGCAGACCGCCTTCAGCAGATGAATGCCGCGCTGCTTGCTTGGTTGCAAAGCAAGGGGATCGATGTCTCCCCTGGAATAGCACGTGACGTCATCAACCCTGGTGGGGTGATGGCCCTCGTTGGTCAGATGTTCAACAGTCTGGCTTCGGTGTTGTCAAACTTCGTCCTGGTTATCATTACCACGATCTTTATCCTCTTTGAGATTACTCAGTTTCCGCAAAAGCTCCGTCTCGCATTGGACCGCCAGGATAGTGATTCCGACACGTTTACCAAGATCATCCTGGAAGTGCAGCGCTATATTGGAATCAAAACCCTCATCAGTTTAGCCACGGGCGTCTTGATCGGTGTCTGGGTGGCCATCCTTGGTGTCGACTTTCCGATTCTGTGGGGAATACTCGCGTTCCTTTTCAACTACATTCCAAGCCTGGGCTCGATTCTGGCTGCCGTTCCGACACTGCTGCTGGCCCTCGTCCAGCTGGGGCCCGGTCCGGCGGCGCTGGTAGGGCTCGGGTACGTCGTGGTGAATGTGGCTCTGGGAACTTTCGTCGAACCGTATTTCATGGGACGCAAACTTGGCCTTTCGACGCTCGTGATCTTTCTCTCGCTGGTCTTTTGGGGCTGGGTCTGGGGGCCCGTAGGGATGCTGCTCTCGGTTCCCTTGACCATGGTCGTCAAAATTCTCTTGGAAAACAGCGAAAATTTTCGGTGGGTGGCCGTGCTGTTAGCTCCCGCTCCGGCACAGGACGGCTGACGAACTCGCTTCCGTCTCCTCGCCTCACCTCCAACAACCCAGGTGGGCGCCAGTGAAGAAATCGCACGCCATCGACCCAGCTGTCCGGCAAGAAGAAGATGAAATCTCCGATGAGCATTGTCTGTTGACGAAATGCACGTCTATTAGGTACCCTCCGTCAAGGCCCCGACGGGCATCGGTTTGCTGCCAGGCTCTCGCAACCTAGTCCCTGAGATATCAAGAATATCCCAGCCCATTCTCGGTGGGCTGGAGCAATCCACCGGGAGGCGAATCTTTCCATGGCGTACAAGGACTTCGTGAACGCCAACTTGGTCTGGACCCCCGATCAGCTCCGCGAGCGGATCGGAGACCAGAAGGATGACGACCTCATCATCGTCGATACGCGCCCCGCGCCGGACTTTTGCGCCGGTCACATCGAAGGGGCGGCCCATTTCGACATCTACGGTTACTCCCTGAACGATACGCGGCCCGAGCCGCTCGCCGCCTTTATCTCGACGCTGGCGTACCTCATGGAGATCCGTGGCGTCGACTTCGGCAAGTCGGTGGTTTTCTACGAGCACAACAGTGGTTTTCGCGCGGCACGCGGCTTCTGGTTTCTCGAGTATCTGGGCCACGAGGATGTTCATATCCTCGACGGGGGGGTTACCGCCTGGAGAGGAGCGGGATTCCCTCTCACGCGCGAGGCGTGGCCCATGTTCGGAAGTGCGCAGGATCTCGGACCCAAGGGGGGGAGGCGTATCGTCCGCACCGGCTTTTCCAAGCATCTCAAAGACCCGTTGGAAGACCGCCTTGCCACCGCGCAACACATCGTCGATCATCTACAAGATCCCGACGTGAGGATCCACGACACGCGCACTGATCGCGAGTATTACGGCGAGCATGTACGGGCAGCTCGGGGCGGGACTGTCCCTGGCTCCGTCCACCTGGAATGGGTGAACTTCATTGGCCCGGACGGCGCGCTGAAGCCGGCTGCCGAGCTCAGGGAGATACTCGAGGGGCGTGGCTTGACACCAGACAAAGAGATCATCCCTCTCTGCCAAGGCGGCTACCGATCGGCCCACGCGTATATGGTATACCGCCTGTTGAACTATCCCCGCGTGCGGAACTACCTCGGCTCTTGGAAAGAATGGGGAGACCGGGTGAACCTTCCGATCGAGGTTCCGAGGCGCCGAGACACCTGACCTCGGACCCTGATCGGGGAGGAAAGTCATACATTGACACCATCGTTACCGTCCTGCACCCGGCGGAGCACATCGGTAACCGACGCCATCCATCGCCAACCCTGCGGCTGTAGTAGCACCACGAGAAACGCCAATGCAAATAGTGGCACCACAAAAGAGATCACATCAAACAGAACGGCGGCAAGGGCTACCCAATACTCCCAGTACATGAAACGTCTGGTATAGGTGCCTGAGGCCCTGCTCATCCCCCCCTCCTCTTTATATGTTCATTGGAAACCACAAGAAGATCGACGCTAAGATATAAGGTATTGATTGGATTCACCTCCTGCGACCCCATACAAGCGCCACCCAGACTTCTGGACCAGAGATAAGTTCTTCCAGCTTGTGGAGACGGCTCCAGCACTCCACCGTTCGCCACTCGACTTTCTCCAGGCCCCACGCCAGTTCCACCCACAGCCTTCGCGACACCCCGAGGAGTTTCTCGGCCACGGTCAAGCGGTCCGATTTCGGCTCCAGGGTGGGCAGCCCTATGGCGCCGCAGGGGCATCGGAGGAACGAACCCTCCTGGCCGGGCCCGGGGAACGGCTGTCGAGGCACGGGCACGGCGGTCTCGCACCACGGGCAGAGGGTGACTTCCCCTTCACCGGCATTCATAGTTCACTCCACCGGAAGTCCCCGCGGGCGAAGTGCGAGAGCCGTATCACCCCTTGGATATCTTCCTTGGGCCTGAAGCGGACAAGAATCACAACCTCACAGAGTCCCTGCGGGCCGATGGATTCCCGACACGCCTGCCTCCTCCCAGGCCTGGCTTGCCGATGTGTTGACACCCGTGCAGGCGGGCCAATAATATCGCCTGATGGCGGGGTCCTTGGCCCGCGACTTGCAATATAACTAGCAAGATATACCATTTCCTGACCAGGTTTGATCCACTCGATAGTCTACAACAAAGCGGTTGGGACGCAAATGCACGCAATAGTTTTGCCGAATTTCACGACACCTGTACCTACCTCCTCCACACGTAGCCAGGGTATATGCAAATGAATTCGCGCCAGGCACTGTTCATATTCACCCTGCTCGCCGCGATTGTCGGATGTCAACCCGCGACTGAGAAAACCATTCCGGACGATCTCTTGGGAATGTGGAAGACCTCGGAACCGGAGTACGCCGATCGTTTTTTTGAACTCAAGAAAGACGAAATTATCTTTGCAACTGGAGAAAATAACACTGACACCTATTCTGTCGCGAGCGTCGAACAAGCCCATGATGAGGAAGGGATCCTCTACAATGTTCACTACCTCAATCTTGAGGGACAGCAATACACGTTTTCCATCTACTATGCCCCAACCAATCATGGCGTCATCCGATTCAAAAATCAAAAGCACTTCACCTGGACGAGAGAGAGACGTTAGATGGCCAAGCGCCCGTACAAAAGAAGACACATCCTCATAGACCGTTTCCAGTACCAGCTTTTATTAATCAACCTCCTCTATTTCTTCGCCATTCTCTTGATCTTTTCCGCCGCCCTCTTCCTCCCCCTGATTATCCAGCTCGAAAGCAAAACGCTTTCTTTCTCCGAACAGGAAGCCGTGGCAACCCAATTCTTGTCCCTCCACGCCCGGGTCTGGCCAGCCCTGCTCATCGCTTTTCTGCTCTTTGCCATTCACTCGATTTTTGTTTCCCACAGAATTGCGGGACCACTCATGCGTTTCCGGAACACCTTCAAGGCGATCGCGGCAGGCGATCTCTCCGGGCGGGTGACGCTTCGCAAGCACGACTATCTGGGAAACGAAGCCGATCATCTCAACGAGATGATCGTAGGCCTGCGGACGAAGATCACAGGTATTGGAACACAGCATCGGGAAGTGCGGGCGGTGTTGAGCGACCTCAAGGGAGGTATCGAGAACGGATCCGCCGAAGACATCAATCAGACAATCGCGGCTCTCGGGGTCCAGATGCAAAAGTTAAGGGAATGCATCGACCAATTCCGTATGCCCGCAGAGGAGACACGCGGGGAGGGTGAAGGCGGGACCGCTGTTGCCTCTGGAACGACTTCGGAGCAATCCTCACGGGTCACCCATCATTAGCAGGTGACTATGCCCCCACCGGGCATCAGTCTTCGCGGATCACACATATGCCTACCCAGATATCCAGCACACAGGATACAAAGATATTTGTCTACGCGGGAATGGTCCCATGGCACGATCCTATTTGTTTATCATGGGTGGAAAAGGAATCGTCGTGGTTTTACGCTCATCGAAGTGCTTGCCGTCCTGGCGATATTGGCGACGCTTGCTGCTCTTGCTGTTCCCATGCACTTTGAAGCCCTCGACAAGGCGAAAGTCGCGAAGGCCATCGCGGACATTCGTACATTGAGTAACGAGATCGGCACGCATCAGTTGTTCAACGGGAACCCTGCCGCTCAGCCTTGCCGACGTAGGACGGACAAATTTTGAAGACCCCTATGGAAATCCTTATGAGTACCTGGAAATCTCCTGTGACGAGACCAAGGGCAAGTGCAAGGCGCCCCCGGGGGCACGCAAGGATCAGTTTCTGAAACTGCTGAATTCAGACTTTGACTTGTACAGTAAAGAGAAAAACGAACAAACTGTGAAAAATCTCAACGCCCAGAAGAGCTGGGATGACATCGTCCGTGCCAATGACGGGGGATTCGTAGGTCTGGCGTCGGAGTTCTGATCCAGGTGCAGATTATGAAGCTTGATTCGACATTCCTTCGCAGCAAGGTCGCGCGACGAATCTTCA
>JAAXQN010000201.1 GCA_012974305.1 Candidatus Methylomirabilis sp.
GCGCTCCCAGCCGTCACCGGCAAACTTGAGCTCGAGTACGAGGGAGAGATGCGGGGGGCCGACACCATTGCCAAGGGGATCATACGGGAGGCCATTGGGGAAACCTTTGCTCACCGCCTGAGTCTCGCGGACTGCCTGCCTATCGTGGAGTGGTTCAACGAGGGAGGTGAGGTTCGCATTGCCGACAACATGGCGTCCGAGCAGGTCCTGAAAAGCCTTCAGCAGATAACGCCGCTTCTGCTGGCCGCAAAGCGGCTTAAGATGGAAGAGCAGCCAGAAGCGCTCGTCTCGGCCTGTGAGTTCATTCTCGAGGGACTCCACGCCCTGCAAAAGATCAATCGGAGTGAGGAGCGAGGCTACTTTGTCGAACGGCGGGTGACCGAGACTCCTCCAGCAGAGCGCCAGCACGGCCAGCGGGGCCGGGACTACGACAACTAACAATTCGATGACCGATTACCGTTAACCGATGACTGTTCTAATTTGGTCGTCGGCAGTCGGTCGTCGGTCATCGGACGTCGGTCGTCGGTCATCGGATAATGGCAACCATTCGATACTCAAAGTGGACTGGGATTCCATGGGGTGACGTCAGTGTGGAAGACCTGCTGGAGGAGCTGGCCGACTACTTTCTCCAGAGCGGCTTCTACTCACCCCACTACGACCCGGAGGATGGTCGCAGCCTCGAAGAGCTCTACGCGGCGATCCTCCAGTCCCTCGTTCAGAAGGGGCATGTGGATGTCCAGGACTTCGAACGGTGGCTGGAGAGCACTGAATATCAGGAACAGTCGGAAATTTCCGAGCTGCTCAAGCACCTCCTGCACCGTCTGATCGAAGAGGGATACATCACCTTGCAACGGCCGGGACGCGCGGAGGATGACCTGGACATCAGAGGCTACGTCGGCGGCTTTGGCCCCGAGACCAACAACGTCCGATTCGAGATCACCAACAAGGCGCTCGACTTTCTCGGATACAAGACGCTGAAGGATCTCCTGAGCGGCCTGGGCAAGAGTGATTTCGGCCGCCACGACACTCAAGAACTGTCCACCGGGATCGAGGCGGCGCTACCCCCCAAGCCCTATGAGTTTGGCGACACCCTCAACCTGGATGTAACTGCAACCCTCCTCAACGCCATTGAACGGCAGGGCCTCTCGGTCCCCATCGAGGTGGAGCACCGAGACCTCGTGGTCCGGCAATCCGAGTACCAGAGTTCCTGCTCTACGGTCCTCCTCCTCGACTGCAGTCACAGCATGATTCTGTACGGTGAGGACCGGTTTACCCCTGCAAAACGCGTCGCGCTAGCCTTGTCTCACCTGATCCGGAGCCAGTACCCCGGCGATTCCCTCCACGTAGTCCTCTTCCACGACTCGGCCGAGGAGATTCCACTGGGCCGCCTGGCGCGCGTGACCATCGGCCCTTACCACACAAACACCAAAGCGGGACTCAGGCTTGCTCAGCAGATCCTGGGCCGTGAGCGGAAGGATATGCGGCAGATCGTTATGATTACTGACGGCAAGCCCTCGGCCATCACGCTGCCCGACGGCCGGATCTACAAGAACCCCATGGGACTTGATCCGTGGATCATCCACGAGACCTTCCGCGAAGTCGTCGAATGCCGCCGGGCCGGAATCCTCATCAACACCTTCATGCTAGCCCGGGACTACGACCTCGTGGGCTTCGTCCAGAAGGTTTCCGAGATCGCCCGGGGAAAGGCCTACTTCACTACCCCCCACACCCTCGGCCAATATCTCCTCATGGACTACATGTCCAAAAAAATCCGCCACATCCACTAACTCAAGCACTCCGTCCTTAACAATTCAGCTACCGTACTGAGGCAGTTCTAGTGCCGTTCCAACTTGATAGGCCGAATTTGAGCAGCCTGCCTTGTTGAAAGGGCCGTGATCGAGTGCAGCGAGAGAGCTGGCACAAATAGTTGGAACGGCACTAGCCTGGGTGGACTGAAAAATCGACAACAACTGGGTAGTGGTCTGATCCGATGTGCGGCCCGATGCTGCGGTTATGAACGATTACCTCTGATGAGACCAAACAATGATCGATTGCAATCCATAGAGGTGGAAATCCTGTGGGCCAGCTGGACTGCACGCCGAAACCCGTTCGACTGTCTCGCAACCCGGTCTTGCGGAGCAGATCCCGGAAGAAGGGAGACCATGACGTCGTGTTCAGATCCGCGAGAACGATCACTGAACCCTTCTGCGAACTCACGATCTGAGCCAGTGTCGCAAGATGTTGATTTCGGTATTCAGACCGGATCCGGCCAACTGGCGCAAGCGCATGGGCTCCGATCACGGTCAGTGGCTGTCCACTGATTTCGAGCCGGGCAACGACTGAGGGAAGTTCAGCTTCTCCAAAGTACCCAACCTCGCCGTTTGCAAGGGGAATGCGGCTCAAAAGTGCAATGCCCAATCTGCCTTCGCGAGGTGGAAGATTTCGGAAAAAGGGATAATCAGTTTGCATCTGCTGAAGTACATTCGTCCATGCTTGATTGACCTCCACAAGAACCATGAAGTCTGGTTCCACGGAGCGAATGAATTTCCGAAGTTCCTTATGCGCCCTATTTGATTGATTCACGTTAATCAAGAGCGCCCGTAATGTCTGATTGCTACCAAAGGCGACCGAACCCCCGAAATACAATGGAACAATGAGGGATACGTTGATGATCGCAAAAACACCGCTCAGGGTGGCTCCCCTTTTCCTCCTCCCCAAAAGGAAAATGATGCCACTGGCGAGGAGAAAGAAAAAATATTGTACACGAAAGTGACTTGCCAGCTCAAAGGGCCACCAAATCCGTCCCCAAAATCCCACCATCGAACATAAACATGCGATGGCTGTGCCTGACCACAAAAGCCCCCATGGCAGCATACGAAAACTTGCTATTTTTCGTCTCATATCCATCGAAACCCAACGAAATCCTTATGCAAACATTTCACATGCAAGGGATTGCCTAAATATAAACTTTTGATTTCCCGTTATAACACATTCCCTGACTAAAGCTAGCAAACTGCGGTGCAAAAATTTCATATGTCCTCGGCCTGAAGAGTAGGGTCGTGTCACCAATTCATGTGGGGTAGAGTCGTTCATCTTCCTGGAAATAAAGGAGTTCTACGATTGTCCAGGCGCTCTGCAGCGCGTTGGTACAACTCCTGCTACTACAGTGGGGTAAATCAGTGTCATTGCTAACCTCGGTGATGGCGGGACGGGGAGCGTGCCCGAGCATCTCCGTAAACCTTCATAGTAGTATCGAGACTATTGCCAAGAGTGTATATGTCTGATGGGGTTGTTTACTTAAGGGCCATTTCTCTCTTCACTAGGCAGCTACAATGACTCAAGTATTCACGCATGGAAAGATCACTTACTGGATCGTCGATCGGCGCTTTGCCAATCTCGAACCGGAATTGAGCAGGATCCTCCAACCTGCCCCGGAGGCGGAGGTGCGGGTAATCGTCGACCGTCGTGTCCAAGACCGGTTACCAGAGTGGACCGTGTATTCCGAGACTCTCGGGGCCTGGTCACTTTCGGAAGACAAAGAGCAAAAACAGCGCTGGATCGTCGATCGGCGCTTTGCCGACCTCGAACCGGAATTGAGCAGGATCCTCCAACCTCTCACGGAGGTGCGGACGGTTATCGATCGTCGGTCCCGAGACCGGTTACCAGAATGGACCGTATATTCTGAGGCTCTTGGGGCCTGGCTACTCGTCGATGACAGAGAGAAAAAACAGTACTGGATCATTGCTCGACGCTTTGCGGATCTCGAACATGAATTGACCGGGATCCTCCGAACTCTTCCAGAGATGCGGGTAATCATCGATCGTCGCGTTCGAGAACGGCCATCAGAACCAGAATGGATCACTCATTCACAGCCTCCTGAGGTGTGGTCCCTCCCAGAAAACGGAGAGAAAAACCAGTGAAGATATATCAGGGCCTTGAGGAGCAGCGGCAAATCATCGACCGGCTGAAACGTTATGAAGATGTAATTTACGGGATCGTTGCCCGCCGCCTTGCCGTTCTCCGAGAGGAGCTGGCTGCAATCTTCCGATCCCCGCCAGAGGAGCCGGTGATCATCGACGGTCGAGTGCGAGATCGGCGGAGAGGAACGGGTCGGAGGGTGTTATAGCGGGACGAACCGGGTCCTACCGGATTGGGACGACCGCAAGCCCCCGATGATGAGGATTAACTGTCTCCAAAATCTTGACGGTTAAAACCTGAGCCGCCGCGTGCACTAAAAAGAAGAGGCCCCGGGATTCCCGGGGCCCTTCTACTTTTACGATCTCAGCCTAGAGGATTAACCTTGCTTACTCACCATGAAGAAAGGTCCGCCCCTGCTGGCCAAAGATTCTCATTCTACCTCGAAGGTCTGGGAAGACAGGAGGTTGCCATCGGGGTCCACCGCCTCTACCTTCCACGAACCGGTCCAGTCCTCAACCATCCGCTTGCTACTCCAGGTCCGCCAGCGTGGGCCCTCTATAGAGAGGGGGACCTTCGCCATTTGTCGACCCTCGTAGTACCAGATGTGATTGATGTGTGTGGACGTGTACGCTCCCTTTAGCTCTGTAAAATAGTACACCGGTCCCATCGAGGCTGAAAACACGATGCCGTCATTGACCGGCTCGCGGTTGACGACCTCGGTCGTTACCACATCCCGGATCACCTGCAACGAATCGTCCTCCACCCGGGCTACTCTTTCCTGGGACGTAGCCAAGATTGGAAGTGCCACCCCCACTACCATGATCACTGCAGCCTTCGCCCATTTGCCCATCTTTGCCTCCTTGTTTTGTGCTTCCATTTTTGTAGGACGATGGGACTGAGATTGCGACAACTGTGCCAAGAACCCGGCTGGGAAGGGCGAAGGGGTAACTATTTGAATTCTCTTGCTCAATTTAGTCATGGAGTCATTTTTCGGCCGTATCCGCCTACCAGGGAGGCGGCAAAACCTGCCATGCTGTCGCCGGGTTACCCCAGCCTTGACAGTCTGTCAGAGGGCGGTTTGGGCAGGTATGCGCCGATAGCCTCAGCGATTCTCAGCGGCAATGACTTACGCAGAGACCGTAGGTGGGTTCCAGCAATAAGGTCATTCCTAATGCCGTTTCAACTTAGATAAGTGGTTCGACAGGGCTTCGACGGTGAGCTCAGCCGAACCGCTCACCACCCCGAGGAAGACGGTTCGAGAGCCTCACCGTCCCGAGGAAGATCGA
>JAAXQN010000271.1 GCA_012974305.1 Candidatus Methylomirabilis sp.
AGATGTGTATAAGAGACAGCCTCCAATCCGTGCCTGCGCATCGGCGCATATTCTTGCGACCCAACAGTCTGATGACCTACCCCCCCTTGACTCTTCCCTTTCCGCTTGCGAGAGACGGCGGAATCAGGTAAGACTATCATCCCTGCTAGTCGATTAGCTGGACCCCTCCCGCGAGAGCAAGCCATGTTAGCCAAAGTCCTCAGTAGTGCTGTCCTCGGGGTGGATTCCTACATGGTTGAGGTGGAGGTGGACCTTGCCCTCGGTCTTCCCTCCTTTTCGACCGTGGGCTTGCCCGACGCGGCCGTCAAGGAGAGCCGGGACCGGGTCAAGGCAGCCATCAAAAACTCCGGGTTTGATTTCCCCCCCCGACGGATCACGGTCAATCTCGCTCCGGCCGACATCAAGAAGGAAGGCGCCGCCTTTGACCTGCCGATGGCTATTGGCGTATTGGCGGCACAGAGTTTGGTGAAACCGGACCGGCTTTCGCAGGTCCTGGTCCTTGGTGAGCTGGCCCTTGATGGGATGGTCCGTCCCATCCGTGGGGCCCTTCCGATGGCCGTGGCCGCCGCCAAGGCAGGTCTGGAAGGGATCGTGCTTCCGGTTGACAATGTCGCCGAGGCGGCGGTCGTAAAGCAAATCAATGTATACGGGGTCCACAGCCTGTCCCAGACGCTCGGGATGCTCAACGGCGAGCTCACCATCGAACCCAGCACTATCGATCTCGATGCGGCCTTTGCCGAATCTTCCCACTATGCCATCGACTTCAACGACGTGAAAGGACAGGAGCATGCCAAGCGGGCGCTGGAGGTGGCCGCGGCGGGCGGTCACAACATCCTCCTCATCGGTCCGCCGGGGTCAGGGAAAACCATGCTTGCCAAGCGTCTCCCGACCATCCTTCCGCCCCTGAGCCTGGAAGAGGCGATCGAGACCACCAAGATCCATAGCGTCTGTGGTCTCATTCCACCTCGAGCGCCCCTTATCGCCGTCCGACCCTTTCGGGCCCCCCACCACACCATCTCGGATGCCGGCCTGATCGGTGGTGGGAACGTTCCTCGTCCGGGGGAGGTTAGCCTCGCGCATCATGGGGTCCTTTTCTTGGATGAAATTTTGGAATTCAGACGAAACGTCCTCGAGGTGCTCCGCCAGCCACTCGAGGACGGCCAGGTGACCATCGCTCGGGCGATCATGTCTCTCACCTATCCGGCGTCCTTCATGCTGGCGGCAGCCATGAATCCATGCCCGTGCGGATATTTGACCGACCCCCAACGGGAATGTGGCTGCTCGCCGGGTGAGGTCCAACGGTATCTCAGCCGGATTTCGGGCCCCCTCTTGGACCGCATCGATATCCACATCGAAGTGCCTCCCCTTCGGTATCGAGATATGGCGGCAGAGGCGGGGGGTGAGCCCGCACCGATGATCCGAGAGAGGGTGAGACGGGCCCGGGCGCTCCAGGCCGACCGCTTCAAAAAGAGTAAAATCTTTTGCAATGCGGCCATGAGCCCCAAACAGATCCGCCGCCATTGTCAGGTGGGGGACGAGGGCCAGCGACTCTTGGAGACGGCGATGGAACGGTTGGGGTTCAGCGCCCGCGCGTATGATAGAATATTGAAAGTAGCCCGCACGATTGCCGATCTGGTCCCTGAAGAGAGTATCCACCCACAACACATTGCCGAAGCCATCCAGTACCGCAGCCTCGATCGCGGACTCCGGGGAGGGTAAGCCATGAGTGCTGTTCCAGCGAAATGCTTTCAGTGCCAGCAGGATCTTCGTTACGATGCGATCAATTTGCGATACCGCTGTCCCGTGTGCGACACCGGTGCCCCCGTGCTGGCTGGGCGCTCGGCCGATAAACTTGTCCCCTTGGCCGAACGACTGGGGCTCGAATCGGCTCGCCTGCTGAGCAAAGTAGAGCGTTGGCTTAACAAATGAAGCAGAGGGGGGTGCTCTGGGTCCTCATCCTCGGCCCCTTCCTCATGGTCACGGTCGCCGCAGCGCAGGAGGTTCGGGAGGGGCGTGGAGTTCTCGAGCGCCTGATCTTCCTTCCCCAACAGAATCGATTCGAGATTACTGTCCGGGAGGCGCAGGGAAGACGAACCTTCACCGCTGACAACCGTGTGGTGTTGATCAAGCTCGATTCCAAGCTCTTGAAGGACCCCCGGACGGCACCGTTGGCCCGCGATGGGCCAGTCGTCTTCTACTACGAAGAACACCAAGCGCGCATCAAGAAGCCTTATCTCTCCCGGGTGATAATTCTCTTTGTCGATGTCCCGCAGTTGAGGGCCTTCCTGACCTCCCCATAACTGCATTCCGTTATCCGACGACCGATGTCCGACTACCGACGACCGACGACCGATCACCGACTACAGGAGGACAGTCATCGGACATCGGTCATCGGGAAGCGGTCGTCGGTTTACGGTCATCGGTTCACGCAGCGAGAGCGTGGACTCTCCCTGCCAGTTGCGGTATGCTAGGTAAAAAGCGTTGTGGATGTGCCGTCATGCTTCAAGGGCCACAAGAAGCAATCCTCGGAGGGGTAAGTACCTTCGAGATTCACGGGCAGAGGTACTACGACATCCTCTATGAGCTTAAAGGAGGGGAGCTGGGAAAGGCCCGCGTGGGACCTGAGGTAATCTATTCCGATCCCAGGGTAGGCGACCGAGTCGTGCTGCATTTCCTCATGAGTATGGTGACCAAGGTAGAGAAGACGGGAGGATGAAAGGCCGATGAGGCGCGGTGTTGTTCCCTTCGGCATTGCCATCCTGATCCTGGGGGTTGGGAGCTGTGCCAAAGGAGAAAGTCGGTCGTCTGAGATAGTGACGGCCGCCGTCGAAACCAATCCCGTTAGCCTCGATCCCCGGGTTGCCACCGATGCCCTTTCGCTTCATGTGGACGGGTTGCTGTTCAATGGTCTCGTCCGCGCAGATGCAAACTTCCGAATCGTCCCGGATCTGGCCGAGCGATGGGAGCAACCTGACGAGCGAACCTATGTTTTTCATCTACGGCGTGGAGTACGGTTTCACCATGGACGTGAACTGACGGCTGAGGATGTTCGGTTCACGTTCGAATCCCTCAAGACCGTTGGTTCGGCCCATGCTGCCGTCCTCGAAGAGATCCGAGAGATCCAGGTTCTGGATCGGCAGCGGGTGGCCTTTCATCTGAAGCGCCCCTTCGCCCCCATCCTGTACCACTTGACGATTGGAATTGTCCCGTCAGACTTAGCACGCCAGGAGGGTTTTGGGCAGAACCCTGTGGGGACGGGGCCCTTTCGATTCAAGCGATGGGTGCAGAATGAATGGGTCGAGGTCGAGGCATTTCCGGACTATTTTGGCGGCAAGCCCAAAATCGGGCGACTCAGGTTTCGAATCATCCCGGAAGCCACCATCCGCTTCTTCGAACTGAAGAAGGGGACCATTGATGTCCTCCTGGCTTCGCTTCCACACGAGATTTTTCCACTCGTGGTGGCGCTGCCCGGGGTTGAGGTGGCCAAGGTTCCCTCCAGCAACTACACCTACCTCGGTTTCAACCTTGAGGATCCCATCCTCAGCAACCTTCGCGTCCGTCGGGCAATCGCCCACGCCATAGACCGCGAGGGTATGATGACGTATCTGCTCCGCGGGCAGGCCATTCCGGCCACGGGCCTCCTGTCTCCACAGCACTGGGCCTACGAGTCGCACGTCGAGACATTCCCGTTTGATCCGGAAAAGGCCAGGCGCCTTTTGGACGAAGCCGGCTATCCAATGACAGGACGGGCGCGGTTTACCCTTACCTTTAAAGCGACGACGAACGAGATCAGTCGGACGATCGCCGAGGCGATTCAATATCAGCTCTCCCAGGTAGGTATTGCACTCGAGATCCGGAGTTACGAATTTGGGACCTTTTACAAGGACATCAAATCAGGGAATTTCCAGCTCTATATCCTGACCTGGGTTGGAATTACCAGTCCGGACTTTTACCACTATATCTTCCACTCGGACTCTTGGCCCCCGCGTGGGGCCAATCGAGGAAGGTATCAGAACGCTGAGGTGGACCGCCTTCTCCTGGCCGTTCGGCGGACATCCGATTTGAAAGAGCGAATGGCACTATACAGCCGTGTTCAGCGGATTCTGGCGAAAGAACTTCCCTATGTCAGTCTTTGGCATGAGATTCGGTTGACAGCATACAAGTCCAGGGTCCGGGGCTTTTCCCCCATGCCGGGGGGCGACTTTACCCCTTTGAAGGACATTTACATCGATGACCGACGACCGACCACCGATGACCGCACTTAGATATTAGGTTTCGGGTGTTAGGTGTTGGGCTTTAAAGATCTCGAGATTGACATTTCGGAGCCAAAACCTAACACCTAAGACCCAACACCTAAACTGTGAACCATGAACCGCGAACTCTCAACTCTCAACTCTTAACCCTGAACTATCTGTGATGGCTCGTTATCTACTGAAACGATTGCTGCTCCTCATTCCGGTGGCGTTGGGCGTTACCACGCTGGTGTTTCTTTTGATCCACCTGACCCCCGGAGATCCAGTGGAAGTAATGTTGGGCGAGAGCGCCCTCCCTGCCGCAAAGGAGGCACTCCGGCGTACTCTACACCTCGACCGGCCAATCCTGGATCAGTATTTCCACTTCCTCCGCGGAGTACTTACGGGAGACCTGGGGGTTTCGCTTTTCTCCCGGGAACCGGTCTTCACCACGCTCATGAACGCACTTCCAGCCACCATCAAGCTCGCGCTAGCGGGCCTCATGTTTGCCCTCGTCATCGGCGTCCCGTTGGGCGTCCTTGCCGCGGTGAAGAGGGACTCTGGCGTCGACATCGGAAGCCGATTTGCGGCCCTTCTCGGAGTCTCGATACCGAACTTTGTACTCGGGCCGCTGCTCATTCTCGCCTTTGCGATCCAGTTGAACTGGCTACCCGTGTCTGGTCGGGGTAACCTTCAGCATTACGTCCTGCCGGCCTTGACCCTGGGGATGGCCATGGCGGGAATCCTCTCGCGGATGGTCCGGGCGAGCCTTTTAGAGGTCCTGGGCCAGGAGTACATCCGAGTGGCTCGGGCAAAGGGACTGTCGGAGAGTCGCGTGATCCTCCGTCACGGCCTCAAAGCATCCCTGATTCCCGTCATTACGGTCGTGGGGCTTCAATTTGGGGCGTTACTTTCCGGAGCGATCATCACCGAGATCATCTTCGCGTGGCCAGGACTCGGAAGACTCACGCTCCAGGCGATCCAGGCTCGAGACTATCCTCTGGTCCAGGGATGCGTCCTGTTCATTAGTTTCGGGTACGTCTTGGTCAATACGGCGACGGATCTACTGTATGCCTACGTGGATCCACGAATTCGTTACGAGTAGCCGCTAGGAAGCTGGGAAGCTAGGAGGCTGGTATGCTCGGAGAGGGAGAAGCCCTGTTCCATTCTGCGGTTCATTCCTTGAGCGTCCCAGCATCCTAGCCTCCAAGCAGTGGTTGCTGACTGCTGAAAGCTAATTACCATTGGGAAGCATGGTGCGGATGCAAAAGCAAAAAGCATGGTCCGTGGGACTTGTATTGATTGCCAGCGTGATGCTGTGCGCCGTGCTGGCGCCCGTCCTGGCCCCTCAGTCTCCAACAGAGCAGGTACTGGCTGAAGGACTCAAAGGACCGAGTCGTGACCACCTGTTCGGCCAGGATCGCCTGGGCCGAGACCTGTTCTCCCGGACGCTGTATGGGGCCCGGATCTCCTTCTGGGTGGCGACGGTGGCGGTCAGTATCTCTTTGGGAATCGGGCTGTTGATCGGGGCAATAGCGGGCTACTTTGGGGGGTGGACGGACGAAATCTTGATGCGTCTGGTGGATATCCTGCAGGCCTTTCCGGGAATTCTCTTGGCCATCGCCTTTGCCGCCATCCTGGGGCCGAGCATCACCAATGTCGTTATCGCCCTCTCCCTGATCGGCTGGGTCGGGTATGCCCGGCTCACCCGCGGGCAGATCCTGGTCGTTCGGGAAATGGAGTTCGTGGCAGCGGCAAAAGCCTTGGGGGGGCGCGACATGCGAGTGATCCTCCGCCATCTGCTCCCGAATATCCTTGGACCCATCGTGGTGGAGGCCAGCTTTGGATTCGCGGTGATGATAATCGCCGAGGCCAGCCTGAGCTTCATCGGGCTGGGTGCCCAGCCCCCAACCCCCAGTTGGGGGGCGATGCTCAACGAAGCCAGGCAGTATCTCTTGGTGGCCCCTCATTTGACGATTTTTCCGGGGCTTGCCATTGTGGTGACCGTAATGGGGTTTAACTTCCTCGGGGATGGCTTGCGAGACATCTGGGATCCCAAGAGCGGGGGATGACACTCAAGCAAAAGATCGGCCAGCTCTGCATGTTCGGATTTGACGGCCCCGTGCCTCCCTCTTCCCTTCTCGGGGTTCTGCAAGAGTGGGGTCTTGGAGGGGTGATCCTGATGGGGTCTAACCTCAAGAGTCCGCTGCAGGTACTGGAGCTCACCCGAGCACTTCAAGAATTGGCGGCAGACCCTCCGCTCTTCATTGGCGTCGATCAGGAAGGGGGAAGAGTGTCGCGGCTAAAGCCTCCCTTTACCCAGTTTCCCCCTGCCGCCCGTCTGGGGACGCTTGGCTCGGAGGAGCTTGCCCGAATGGTGGGCGGTGTCATCGGGAAAGAGCTGCGAGCGGTCGGGATCAATGTGGATTTTGCCCCGGTGCTGGATGTGCATACCAATCCGGACAACCCCGTGATTGGCGACCGGGCCTTTGCCGCGGAACCTGACGTCGTGGCTCGCATGGGCATTGCGTTTTCCCAGGGGCTTCAGGCGGAAGGGGTCTCGGCCACAGGAAAGCATTTTCCCGGCCATGGGGATACCTCGACCGACTCGCACCTAGACTTGCCAGTCGTCCATCATCCGAAAGATCGGCTCGCTCGTGTGGAACTGCACCCATTCCGCCGGGCCATTGAAGCTGGACTTTCGATGCTGATGACCGCCCATGTGCTATGCCCCGCGTTCGATCCCGCGCTTCCGGCGACCCTGTCACCCCTGATTCTGACGCAACTGCTTCGGAATGAGATGGCCTTTGAAGGGATCATCGTGAGTGATGATTTGTCGATGGAGGCCATTGCAGCACGCTGGTCGGTCGAGGAGGCGGCCTGTCGCTTTATCGAGGCTGGCGGCGACCTGATCTTGATGGCCAACGATAGCCAGTCGCAACACGCGATTCTTCATGGACTCCTTCATGCGGTCCAGTCGAACCGGCTTTCCGAGGCCCGGCTCGAGGCCAGCCTGGGCCGGATCCTGAAAATCAAGAAAGGGCTCTCTTCGTTCGGTCACCCGGTAGACCGGGATGAGGCGCTCGGTCTGATTGGCAAGCCCGAGCATCTCGAGCTGGCCCGATCGTTACAGCGGCATGTCGCCGGCTAGTGCCGCTCCAACTGTTTGTGCCAACTTGCTTGCTGCACTTGCTCACGACCATTGCAACATGGCAGGCCGTTCCAAATTCGGCCCCTCGATCTTCCTCGGGGTGGTGAGCGGTTCGGCTGAGCTCACCGTCGAAGCCCTGTCGAACCACTTATCAAGTTGGAACGGCATTAGCAGATGGAGCCTTGCCGAAGCCCCCTGAGGGTCTGGTATATTGGCCTCATCCGCCTTCGACCACCGGCATAGGGAGGGTTCTCAGCTGCCACGAAAGGAAAAAGTCCAAAAGAGAAAAAAGAAGCTGTCGGTCCGGTTGCCGGTGGCACCGCCGTCCCGACGTCACGAGCCAAAGACGGCGTATCGGCGACAACAAGAAAAGGAGCGCCTCCGCCGGAGGGCGCAAGAACAAGAAGAGGAGAAGGATGCCCCTTCTTGAGGGACTCCTCCGCTATATCGAGCTGCTCAGTCTGACCCTCTGGGTGGGAGGGATCGCTTTCTTCTCCTTCATCGCCTCGCCCAGCATCTTTGCAGTCCTGGGGACCGAAGGCGGTGGGAAGGTGGTCCGGGATATTTTTCCCAAGTACTATTGGTTGGGATACGGCGCTGGGGGGGTGGGAACAGGTGTCGCCGTCCTCCTGACGCTTTTGGCAGCCCCCGGCCAAGGGCTCATCGCTTTGCTGCTTGCCATCATGACTGCGATCTTCCTATACATGGGGCGAATCCTACGTCCCCAGATATTTAAGTTACGAACGCAAGTGGGAAGCCTTGAGGGTCCTGGCACTGACCCTACAGTCCGAGAGCGGTTCCAGCGGCTGCACCGCCGCTCGGTGATGCTGAACGGCTGTGTCCTTTTCCTTGGCTTGGTCACGCTGTTCCTTTTCGCCTGGCACGGATAAGTCCACGCCGGTGGCTCCGACAATTGGGGGATCACCTTCGGCCTAACCTACGACTTTCCAATTTTTTCCAAATAGGTGGTGGCTGAGCGAGCGTGCTCCCCTCTGACAATGCTGCTGGAGATTCAGGCAATCAGATGGCTGGACCGCTGTGACGGCCGACCGCTGACCGCTGTTCTTGGAGGATATTGTGGGCAAAAAGGCAAGCGAGCGGTTGCAGTTTGTCGTGCACGAGCACAAGGCCACCCGTCTGCATTACGATTTCCGGCTGGAGATGGGCGGGGTCCTCAAGTCGTGGGCGGTCCCAAAAGGTCCATCCATGAATCCGGCGGAGAAGCGGCTCGCAGTGATGGTGGCCGACCATCCCCGGATCTATGCCGACTTTGAGGGGATCATCCCCGAGGGTAGTTACGGTGCTGGGCCTGTGGTGGTCTGGGACGAGGGGACCTATGTCCCTCTCGAAGGGGACCCGCTCCGTGGGATCGAGGCCGGAAAACTCGCCTTTGAACTCAAGGGGAAAAAGCTCAAGGGAGGCTTCGCCTTGGCCCTGATGAAGGGGCGAGGGTCCGGCAAGGAATGGCTGTTGATGAAGAAAAAGGACGCCCACGCCGACCCAAACTGGAAGCTCGAGACGGCCCTTACCCCCCCAAAGCTCAAACGGCTCAAGGTCAGGATTCCCCCCTGCGATACCGAATGAGGAAGAGAGGAATTCAAGGCCGGCGAATTGCGGGGAGTACACTGGGATGGGAGTGGCCCTCAGTCTCGATCACGTTGTCGTTCGTGTCGAGGACCTTGCCGCGGGAATAGAGGACTACAGTGCGCTAGGCTTCACCGTTGTCCCGGGCGGTGAGCATCCGCGCATGGGAAGTCATAACGCGCTCATCGCCTTCGCGGATGGCAGCTATCTGGAGTTGATTGCGTTTAAACATCCGTCGTCCCCACCAAATATCAAAATCGCAAAACAGGTTCGCGCCGAGGAATTGCGGGCCGAACAGATTTCGCCCGCCGAACGCCACATGCGGTCGTGGGAAATGGTCGGTGAGGGGTTGGTGGACTTTGCGCTTGTTCCCGGGGCGATTGAGGATGCAATTGCCGGGGCGGCCAGCCGCGGGCTCACCTTGGAAGGTCCTCTGCCCGGCGGCCGATTACGACCGGACGGCCAGCAGGTGTCGTGGCAGTTCGGTATTCCCGATGCCTTTGATCTCCCCTTTCTTTGTGCCGATGTGACGCCGAGGGCATTGCGCGTGCCCCATGGAGCCGCTTGGGAGCACGCCAATGGTGTGAGAGGTATCAGCGGAATCCTGGTTTTGGTGACGTATCTTGACATCGCTATCCCCCGGTATCGAGCGCTCCTCGACATCGGCCCCATGCAAGGCTCCGCGTTCCCTCGGCCGGATGCGCGAACGGTCGACTTCGCCCTCGGGGCGACGGTTATCTCGTTGGCCGAGCCTATGAAGCAAAGCGGCCCGCTGTGGGACCACTTGAACAGGTCTGGAGAGGGCCCGTACGCCCTCAAGCTGCGGACCACCGAGAAGGGCAGGGTAGGCATGCTTGATCCGATTCGTGCGCACGGTGCGCAGGTAGCGATGGTGTTCGAATGAGTACCCTTGTTGAGAAAGCGGGTGGCATAGGGGATTCCCCTAGGCAAAACATAGAACTTTCCCCGATAAAAAAAGCGGTGCGCCCCTGATTTACAAACGGGGGTTCTCAATCTAGAGTAGGTGACTACCCGCCCTTAGCCGGGGTTGACATCCTGTTTTGGGGTGGGGTACGATCTCCCCTCCGAAAGGGGGATACCACCATTGATAGGGGCCGATAATCCAGCTTTCATCCGATGTATTGAGGTTTTCTAAAGGCGCCGTGGCTATACCCGGTACAAAAGGACAGGAGTGAAATGAGAGTACAGCGGAGATCACAAGGGCCAAGACGACATTCGGCTTTGGGCGTGGCAGCTTCCATCGTGGGCCTCTGCGTGAGCCTCACGGCCGCTGGGTGTAGCGAGAAGCCCGTCGAAGAGGGGCCGGTTGCCCGCCCGGTGAAGCTGCTGACGATCGGAGGGTCTGATTCAGGGGTCTGGGTTGAATACCCGGGCACGATCAAGGCAGCACAGAGCGCGGACATGGGCTTTGAGGTGCCTGGAAGGATCATCGCACGCAAGGTCAGGGAGGGGGAGCGAGTCAAGAAAGGGACGGTGCTGGCCCGACTGGACGACCGCGATTACGTGGCGCGGCTGGACACGGCAAAGGCCAACCTGCGGAAAGCCCAGGCCGACTACCACCGCGGGCAGAGTATCTACGCAGAGGATCCCGGCGCGATCTCGAAGGAAAGGCTCGACGGATATCGCAGAGCGGTCGAGGTCAGCGAAGCCAAGCTCCGGGAGGCCCAGAAGGCGGTCGAGGACACGTTACTTCGGGCTCCGTTTGATGGCGTGATGGCCCGGAAGCTCGTGGACGACTTCGCAAATGTTAACGCCAAGGATCCGGTCCTCGTCTTCCAGGACGACTCACACTTGGAGATCCAAATCAACATTCCAGAGCGTGACGTCTCGGGGGAAAGGCACCATGAAACGAACGAGGAAGTGACGGCCAGACTCGAGCCCAAGGTCGTGGTCACATCACTTCCGGATCGGAGCTTTCCGGCCCGGGTGAAAGAGGTTACCACGGAGTCAGACCCAGTCACCCGAACCTTTCAGGCGACCCTCATCTTCGACAATCCCAAGAAAGTGGCCATCTTTCCCGGCATGACGGCAAAGGTAAGGATCAGAGCCTTGCAGACCCGCGGGGCCTCGAACAGAATCGCCATCCCGGCCAATGCGGCCGTGGCCGACGCGAAGGGGGACGCGTATGTGTGGCTGGTCGATCCGTCTTCCATGACAGTCAATCGCAGGCCGGTGGAGCTTGGTGATATGTCCGGATCGGACGTCGAGGTGAAAAGCGGCCTCTCGATTGGGGATCAGATAGCGGTCTCGGGCGTGCACAAGCTCCGGGAGGGGATGGCCGTGCGCAAGTTCGTCCGGCAGGTCGCGCAATGAAAATTCTCGCCGATTGGTCCCTCAGAAACCGGACCACCACCCTTGTCCTCACTGTCGTCATGCTCTTCGGGGGCATGCGTGCCTACCTGAATCTCGCCCGGCTCGAGGACCCGGAGTTTACCATCAAGGATGCGCTGATCCTCACACCGTATCCGGGCGCCACCGCGGCCGAGGTCGAGGAGGAGGTCAGTGACAAGATCGAGCTGGCGGTTCAACAACTCGGGCAGCTCGATTGGGTCGAGTCTTTTTCCTATCGTGGATTCTCCCGCGTGCAGGCCAGGATCAAAGATCAATACGACAAGTTTGCCCTGCCGCAGGTCTGGGATGAGCTCCGCCGGAAAGTGAACGACATACAGGGTGATCTGCCGCCTGGGGCAGGCCCTTCGGTCGTCAACGACGATTTCGGCGACGTGTGGGGGGTGTTCTTCGCGGTCTATGCATCCCACGATGAGTATAGCTACGCAGAGCTCAAGGAGTATGCCAAACTCCTGCGCCGCGAGCTGTTACTCGAAAAGGACGTGGCCAAGATCGATTTTTGGGCCGACCGGACCGAAGCCGTCTACGTCGAGCCCAATCGCGAGCGGGCGTCGCAGCTCGGCGTCCACCCGGACCTGATCATCGAAAAGCTGCGTCGGAAGAATATCGTGGCCGATGCCGGACGCGTCGAGGTGGGGACCGAATTCATCGCTATCGACCCCACCGGAACTTTCACGACTGTGAGGCAGTTCGGGAACCTGCTGATCAGCGGCGAGGGATCCGAGTCGCAGATCTTTCTCAAGGACGTGGCGAATGTCCGTCGCGGCTATGTCGAGCCGCCGATCCAAGTGATGCGATACGACGGACACCGCGCCATCGGGGTCGGCATCTCCACCGTCAAGGGGGGCAATGCGGTGGTGATGGGCGATGCAGTAAAGCGCCGCCTGGACGAGCTCAAGGCCCAGACCCCCCTCGGTATGGACCTCGCAGTCGTCTCTCACCAGGGCGACGCGGTGATCATAGCCATCGACGGATTCATGATCAGCCTGGTTGAAGCCGTGGCGATCGTGATCGGGGTGCTCCTCATCTTCATGGGCCTGCGCAGCGGGCTCATCATCGGTTTTGTCCTCGTCCTCACCATCTGCGGCACGTTCATCTTCATGGGCCCCTGGAACGTGGCGCTCGAGCGCATCTCCCTCGGGGCGCTCATCATCGCGTTAGGCATGCTGGTGGACAACGCGATCGTCGTAGTGGACGGCATGCTGGTCAAGATCCAAGAGGGGCAGAACGCCGAGGACGCCGCGCGGGACGTGGTGGGCCAGCAGGCTATCCCGCTTCTGGGTGCGACGGTCGTGGCGATCATGGCGTTCGGTGCGATCGGTCTCTCGAACGACGGTACGGGAGAGTACTGCCGATCGCTCTTCCAGGTGGTATTCCTCTCGCTTGGGCTCAGTTGGATTACGGCGGTCACCACCACGCCTGTGCTCTGCGTGATGTTTTTAAAGCCACCGGCGGCCGGCGCGGGCCAGGCCGACCCCTACGGCGGCCGCTTCTATCAACGATACCGCGGCCTTCTCCGCGGATGTCTCCGCATGCGCTGGCTGACCATGGGGGTGGTCGGGGTGGTTTTCCTGGTGTCGATGTATGGTTTCCAGTTCGTCGACAGGAGCTTCTTTCCCGACTCCCCTCGCCCGCAATTCATCGTGGACTTCTGGCTGCCGCAGGGGATCCACATCGACAACTCGGTGAAAGAGGCCGGGTCGGTCGAGAAGTACCTGCTGGGATTTGACGACGTGACCCATGTGTCAACGTTCGTAGGTGCGGGGACCATGCGGTTTCTCCTGACCTACGACCCCGAGAAGGAAAATAGCGGGTACGTCATGTTCCTCGTCGACGTGGATGACTATCGAAAGATTCCCGACCTGGTTCCACAGGTAGAGAAGCATCTGGAGGACAACTACCCGAACGCGGTGATGGCCGGAAAGATGTTCCGCCTCGGCCCCGGCACCGGGGGAAGGATCCAGGCCCGCCTCATGGGCCCAGACCCCAATGTCCTGCGAAAGCTCGAGGCACAAGCCTTGACCATCCTGGAGGACGACGGCGGCGCCAAGAACATCCGGTCCGACTGGCGCCAGCGGGTCAAATTGGTACGCCCCCAGCTCGCCGAGGAAGAGGCGGACCTCGCGGGGATCACGCGCCCGGATGTAGCGCAGACGCTCAAGGAGGGATTCGAGGGCGAGACGGTGGGTGTCTACCGTGACCGAGACGAGCTGCTGCCGATCATCGTGCGCGCCCCGGAGCAGGAACGCAGCGACATCGAGAGCATCAACGCGATTCAGATCTGGAGCCGTGCGGCCGAGCGCCACATTCCACTCCGGCAAGTCGTTTCAGGCTTTGACACAGTCTTCGAAGACGACATCATCGTCCGCCTCAATCGGAAGCGCACCCTCACCATCCACGCCGACGCGAGGAGTGGACCGCCGAGCGTCGTCTTTAACCGGGTGAGACCACAGATCGAGGCCCTCGACTTTCCCCCGGGGTACGAGCTCGAGTGGTGGGGCGAGTACCGCGACACCATCAAGGCCCAGGCGGGCATCGGGGCAAGCATTCCGTTCTTCTTTGCGTGCATGGTCCTGATCACGATCGCACTGTTCAACGGGCTCCGGCAGGCGGCGGTCATCTGGCTCACTGTGCCGCTGGCGCTGATCGGCGTCACATTCGGCCTCCTGCTCATGCAGCAGCCTTTCAACTTTACGGCCCTGCTGGGCTTCATGAGCTTGTCGGGCATGCTGATCAAGAACGCCATCGTCCTCATCGATCAGATGGATCTGGAAGTTCGCGAGGGGAAAGGCCGTTTCCAGGCCATCATGGACTCTGGCGTGAGCCGACTGCGGCCCGTGGCCATGGCGGCGCTGACCACCGCGCTGGGCATGATCCCCCTGCTCTTCGATGTCTTCTTCATCGCCATGGCGGTGACCATCATCTTCGGGCTGATGTTCGCGACGGTCCTCACCATGGTGGTGGTCCCGGTGCTGTATGCGATGTTCTTCCGCGTTGCATTTCCGAAGACCGCTGGCGCCGAAGTGCGGACCACGTAGCCGCACACGACTCTCCGTCGGTACACGTGGTGCTGAAATGCCTTCAGCGTCATGGCGATCAGATCGTCTACACGAAAGGAGGACGCAATGTACGCGTGGGTAGGGGGAACTGGGCAGCCTACGACCCAGAGAAAAGCATATGCCCGCCCCTGCAGTGTGGCCTCGGGTGTTTCCCGGTATTGGGTGGGCGTGATCGCCGTGAGTGTGCTCATCTGCGGATGCACGACGGTGGGACCTGATTATGTCCGGCCGTCGGCAGACGTGGCCGGGCAATGGATAGAGGTCGACGATCCCAGAATCAAGGCCGAGCCCCCGGGCCACCGCGAGTGGTGGACGGTATTCAATGACCCCGTGCTCAATGTCCTCGTCGATACGGCCTACAAACAGAACCTGACGTTGCGAAGCGCGGGGATTCGAATCCTGGAAGCCCGGGCGCGGTTAGGGATCTCTGTCGGGTTTCAATACCCAGAGCAGCAAACGGGGACATACTCTTTTCGACGCACCAAGTTAAGCGAGAATTTCGATCCGGGGGTTATATCAAGTCCGAGTAATGAATTTAGTTCGAACATGATCGGATTCGACGCAGGCTGGGAGCTGGACTTCTGGGGCAAATTTCGCCGGGGCCTCGAATCGGCCAATGCGGACCTGGGGGCTTCGATCGCAAACTATGACGACATCCTCGTCTCCCTCGTGGCCGAGGTGGCCGCAACCTATGTCCAAATCCGGACATTCGAGGAACGCCTCAGGTTTGCGAGACAGAATGTCAAGATTCAAACGCGCAGCTTTCAAATCGCTGACGTGCGCTTTCGCAATGGAGCCGTGACCGAGCTCGATGTCCAACAAGCCAAGGCGAATCTGCGGAACACTGAGGCATTGATCCCCGAGCTGGAAATGGGCCTCCGGCAAGCGCAAAACGCACTCAGCATCCTGCTTGGAATGCCACCAAGGGATTTGCAAGACGTGCTCGGCTCCCCCACACCCATTCCAACCGTGCCTCCTGATGTCGCCATTGGCGTACCAGCGGACTTGCTGCGTCGGCGCCCGGATATTCAACGGGCAGAACGTCTGGCGGCAGCGCAGAGTGCCCATATTGGGATTGCGGTATCGGATCTGTACCCGACCATCAAGATCGCCGGGGCCTTCGGGTGGCAAGCGAACGATGTGACCGATCTCTTTCAGTCGGCGAGTATTATCGGATCAGCCGGGACCTCTATTGTATGGCCCATTTTCAACTACGGACGCATCAGGAACAACGTGCGCGTCCAGGATGCTCGCTTCCAGCAAGTGGTGGTCGACTATCAGAACAGCGTCCTGAAGGCTGCTGAAGAGGTGGAAAACGCCGTCGTGGCCTTCTTGCGGACACAAGAGGCGGTGAAGCTCCTCGCGGACAGTGTCAAAGCCTCCAGGCGGTGGGAACAGCTGGCGTTGATCCAATACCGTGAAGGTCTCATCGACTTTACCCCCGTGCTCGACTCGGAGGAATTTCTGGCGGCACAGGAGGACCGGCTGGCTCAAACGACCGGGGACATCGCCGTCAGCCTGATTGCCATGTACAAGGGGCTCGGTGGGGGATGGGAAATTCGGATCGGGAAGGATTTCGTGCCCGTGCAGACGAAACAGGAAATGCAGGAGAGGACCAACTGGGGAGACTTCCTCACATCGCCCGAGAACGTGTCCCCCAAGCCTGTGCGAATCCTTCCAGCGGCGCCCGATTGGTAAGAGGAGGGATTCGAAGGGAGGGATTTCGTGGATCCCGTTTGGATCGCGGTCGCGTTTATCCTGGGGTTCGCCGTGCGTCAGGTCGGGTTGCCACCCCTGGTGGGATTCCTGGCGGCTGGATTCGTGCTCCACGCGTTCGGCGTCCGGGGAGGCGAAGCCATCCAGGAGGTCTCCGATTTCGGCGTGATCCTCCTCCTGTTCAGCATCGGGTTGAAGCTGCGGATCAAGAGCCTGCTGAGGCCCGAGGTGTGGGCGGGGACGTCGCTGCACATGCTCATCACCGTGGTCTGCTTCGGACTCGGGATCTACGGGCTCAGCCTCGCGGGCTTCGGCGTGTTCAGCGGACTGGATCTCGGAACTTCGCTGATGCTCGCGTTTGCATTGAGCTTTTCCAGCACGGTCTTCGCGGTCAAGGTGCTGGAAGAAAAGGGAGAAATGGCCTCCCTGCACGCACGCGTCGCGATTGGCATCCTGATCATGCAGGACCTGATCGCAGTCCTGTTTCTCACCTTCTCCACCGGCAAGCTTCCCTCGCCGTGGGCGTTCCTTCTGATCGGTCTCCTCTTGGTGCGGCCGCTGATCATGGCCGTGATCGATCGAAGTGGCCATGGCGAGTTGCTCATCCTGTTGGGACTGCTCCTGACCATGGGGGGAGCCTATGCATTCGAGATCGTAGGTCTGAAGCCCGACCTGGGAGCGTTGGTTTTGGGTGTGCTCGTCGGCGGGCATCCCAAGGCTGGGGAACTGGCCAAGTCGCTGCTGAGTTTCAAGGACCTCTTCCTGGTCGGCTTCTTCCTGAACATCGGGCTATCCGGTGCGCCGAGCCTCGAGGCGCTTGGGGTTGCAATACTGTTGGCCGTGGTCGTGCCGTTCAAGGTCTCACTTTTTTTTCTCCTCCTCACGCGATTCACGCTGCGCGCGCGCTCGTCGCTACTAGCGTCGCTCAGCCTCGCCAACTACAGCGAGTTCGGTCTCATCGTCGGGGCGGTCGGTGTTTCCAGCGGCTGGATCGGCGGTGAGTGGCTCGTGATCATTGCGATCGCGCTATCGATCACGTTCGTCTCGGCCTCCCCCCTCAACACCGCTGCCCACTCTATCTACGCGCGCTTTGCCGAACGCCTCAAGCCCTTCGAGAGCAAGACATACCACCCCGAGGAATTGCCGGTCGAAGTGGGCGAAGCGCAGATTGCGATCTTCGGCATGGGCCGTGTCGGGACCGGGGCGTACGACGCCATGCACGAACGTTACGGCGATGTTGTCCTTGGTCTCGATTACGACTCGGTCACCGTCCGCGAGCACCAAGAGGCTGGGCGGAATGTGATCCAGGGGGACGCCACGGATCCCGGTTTCTGGGAGAGAGCCCGGGGGCGCGGGCGGGGCACGGTCAGGCTGGTGATGCTTGCCATGCCGCAGCACAGGGCGAATATGTACGCCGCAAAGCAGCTAACCGCCGGAGACTACCCGGGGCTTATCGCGGCGACGGCACAGTTCCCCGACGAGGTCGAGGCCCTCAAGAAAGAAGGGGTGCACGCCGCCTTCAACTTTTTTGAGGGGGCGGGCGCCGGATTCGCCGGACACGTCGCCGAAAGACTCGAGGGCTCGGACCACAACGTGAATTAGAGAAATTCGGAGCCAAGTCTATCTGGCCGTATTGATTGCCAGACTCGTGGGCTTACATATTGCGCACTCCATGAAAAAAGATTCGTCATGACCGCATCCTTCCTCGTGCTTGTCGCATTCGCTTTCTGGTTCTAAAAGGCTACGCTTCACCCGTCCTCCCTCTGTTTTTGGGCACTTAAGCATATTTTGCGCCGTTTCTAGGAGACCATCCTTTCTAAAACGCCGTTATTAAATCCTTGACACCCCTCCCCTGTGGAAAGAGAATAAGCCTCTCTGGGAAA
>JAAXQN010000012.1 GCA_012974305.1 Candidatus Methylomirabilis sp.
GTTTTGGAGGTCAGGCGATATCGCCTGGTCTCGGCATCGTTATTGTAGAGTCGCAGTGTCGCCTGGCGTGGTGCGCCCAAGGCCAGGTTGTATATGGAGATCACGCTGGGCTCGAGCCCCAAGGGGCCGTCCGGCCTCGCTGTCACCGTCTCCTTGCTTATGGTTTCGATCTGGATCTTTGGGTAGAGGGCGAGCTGGATCCCCGTCCCGGCGCCCCTGACGCCCAGGGCGAAAACCCAGTGCTGGTTATAATAACGCTCCTCCTGTGGGATTTCGAAAAACATGTTGACGTGCCCCTCACCATGCGGTGCGACCACCACCTCCTGTCGATCGAACCAGAACCAGCGGGGGTCAGGAAGCTCGGCATACCCGTGAAGCCACCCGCTTATCCCCACCTCTGAGGGCCTGTGGGTTGACAGGACGTACGTCTGCTCCCGGTCGCTTTGATTATGGATGGTCCACCGAATTCCCGATGCCTCATGGACATCGTACAATTTTCCCAGAAAGACATCTTGAACAAACAGCGCTCCCGGCGTGACCCGCAGTCCTGTCCCTTGGGCCTCGGAGGCGATCGCCTGAAAGACGATCCCTCCGAGGGCAAGAGACACCAGCACACACGCCAGACGTCTGACCACCCCGCGCCACCCTTTCTCGCACCGCATCAATACTCCACCACCGCATCGATGCTGAACAAGACCCGACTCCGAAAGCCGATCCCGACCATCCCGTCGATACTGCGGGAAGAGACGATCACCTGATACCTTTTGCCGAGGTACGCGACGTCATAGGGGACATCGAGGATCACATCCGTCAGCGCGGTCTCATTCGGCTCGACGGTGAAGGTGTCTCGCTCGAACCGAATCCAGGAGGGATCAGGGATCGCCTCGTAGCCGTCCCGGAGTTCAAATGGCGCCGGCGTGACGGCATCGACCTTGATACGCGTACTGTTCGCGCCTAAATTCGTGATGGAAAGGGGGACGTGGAGTCTGACCGATTGCCCGATCTTTACCTGGTCTAATGTCACCTCGACGAATTGCGTGCTTAGCTCCCCCGCGGACACCCCCTCTGCCCCCATGAAGAGGAAAGGGAGCGCCAGCACCATCGCCCAGACCTTCGGCACTGTGAACCGGATGGGAGACAGCCTCACCCCCTCTGTGAAACAGCCAGACGACGACTCCACTCTCTACGTGGCTGACGCGGCCTGAAAGAGAATCTGAAACTCCTGCGTCCCTACTTTGGTTGAACTATTTGGCAGGACCAACTCCCAGGACACGGTCCGCGAGTCACCAGGACCAAATGGACCTCCTGGGACCTGCACAATGGGACCGGCATTACCAAACGTCGTGTCACCTGATGTTGGGCCTTCAAGGACGGCGGTGAAAGGCCCATCGTTACCGGCGGCAACACCAGCGGCAAACCTGAACATATTCGCCCCGTTAGTAATCTCAAGCATCCAGCTGGGATTATCGGCAGAGACCGAGGTGGATTTAGCGTTCGTGCCAGCGATCTGCACGATTGCGTCTATGTCGCTGTTATTCGTGACCCTGAACGGCGCTGGGGATCCCCCTTGCACGCTTCTTACTGTGGCGCCCGCCGCCTTTGAGCCTAAGGTGATACTGGGAGGTGTAACGGTAATCGAAAGTGAAACTAGTGTTACCTGAAATGTGGTGGTGTGTACCTGTGCCTCTGCGGGAGTCGCGTGGCAGACTAATACCCCGATCAGGGAAAACCCGGCGAGGAGAAACCGAAATTGCTGTTTCATTTTGCCTTTCCTCCGTTGTGAAAGGTTTGTGGTTTCAGGAATCAAGTCGCCTCTGAATGTTTGCTGCATTCTCCCCTCCCTCCTTTGTGAAATGTTCCTCGTTTCAGAAATTAAGTCGATACAGTCTTGCAGCCGGTCTCGACCGGCGGCGGGGTAATCTCGGCCGACGGGAAGACCCGAACTGGTTGGAGCATGCGGATCGGGTATTGGAGGAAAGCTTGGGTCACCCCCCAGAAGCCATCGACCGTGGCCTGATGGTCCTCGGCCCGCAGGGTGAACGTGCCGATCGGGGCAGTGATCGTCAGCCCGCTCATGGCCGCCACGATCTTATCGGCATCGGTGCTGCCGGCTTTCTCGATGGCGGCCTTGTAGACGTAGACACCGGTATAGGCATTCTGGGCGTTGTAGCTCGGATACTTGTCAAAGCGCTTCTTGTAGTCCTCGACGAACTTTATGTTGATAGCCGTGTCCTTGGCCAGAAACCAGTAGCGGGTCCCCACCCATAGTCCCGTGGGCATCTGTTTCCGAAGCGCGTACAACACCTCGGTCGCCCCGCCGAGCGTCATCAGGACCTTAAATTTCTGGTCAAAGAAGCCCAGCCTGTTGGCCTGACGCACGAAATTCACCAGGTCACCCCCCCCCAGGGAGATCATGACGCCATCCGGCTTGGCCGCGATGACCTTTTTGATGAACGGCGTGAAATCCTGGGCACCGAACTTCGGGAAGGCGGGTTCCATAAATTTCGCGCTGGGCTCGAGCTCCTCGAGGTACTTCTGGAAGAACTCCCAGGACTGCTGGCCGAAGGCGGAGTTTGGCCCGATGGTCGTCCAGCGCGTGGCCCCGATCTCCTTGGCCATGAGGGCCGCCGCTTTTAGGTTCTGGTTCATGTTGACGCTACTGCGAAAGACGTACTTGTTGCATAGCTTGCCGGTGACATCCGGAGTCGCGGCGTTCGTGATGAGTAACGGCCGCTTCAATTCCAGCACCGCAGGTGCCATGGCGTGGGCGACATGGTTGCTGTCGATGCCCAGTAATACATCTACCCTGTCCTGCAAGACCAACTTGCTTGCAGCTTGTACAGCCACGTCGGCCTCGCCTGTGGAATCCTCGATTGTGAACTCGAGCTGGCGGCCGAGCACGCCGCCATCGGCGTTGATCTCCTCGATCGCGAGCTGGATCCCGTCGCGTGCGAAATGGCCCTGGATGGCCCAGGGCCCAGACATGATATAGATGGCACCGATCTTGATCGGTTCCGTCGGCTGGCGCTGGCAGCCAACCGCAGCGACGATCAACGAGAACGCTATGCCGAGCGTTGCTGAAACGCGGGTCGCCGTTTTTCTCATGATTTCTCCTCCCACAAAACGCGCTCCTGGCCCATGCTCCCCGAAATGCTTGTCACATGCGGGAAAAAGTACACACCCCGCGCCATGCTTCTACCGCTAAAACTAATACCTTATGGAATTCTCCTCCTTCACCCGGATGGCATCGCGCAGGGCGTCCACGATGCTCTGCTCCGATGGAACCTTGATCTCCCTGCGTGGGGGCCGAAGGAAGGCGGTCTTCCCATCGGCCGCCAGACTAAGGATGATCAGGTTTGGATACTCTGTGACGAGGTGGCTGCACAGCCCTGGCTCCTCATAATCCTTCAACGTGAGGATGACGGCATCGGCCTCCAGGTCCCGCACCGCCACGAGCAGGCCGATTGGGTCCAGAATCTCGCCCACAACCTCCATGTCTTCCTGTCTCTGGACCATCTCTCTCATGACTTCCAGCAATATTGGAGGACGATTGGCTAAGAGGATCCTGATCTTCTTCAAAGTGTTCCTCCGTTTTCCCAACACGATAAGAGGTCCGACGAGGCAGGTCAATAGGTCCAGGACCTAGATTTGGGCCCATTTTGCGCAAAAAAAAGGGCCTACATTTTCGTAGGCCCACCCGCGCTCTTCACTCAAAAGGTACTAGTACCGATTCATCGGAAACTCAAAACGACGTCTTCAGCAAGCCCTGCTCCCTGGCGTACCGGGCCGCCTCTTGCCGACCATTAAGCTGGAGCTTGTCTAGGATGTTATGGACATGGTTCTTCGCCGTTTTGACCTCGATCTCTAAGCGGACGGCGATCTCTTTATTGCTTAATCCCTCTTCGATCAACGCGAGGATCTCGAGCTCCCGCGGGGTGAGGTTCGGCAAACCGAGAAGCTTCGCTGTATCCCTTTCCCGAGCAGCCTCCGTGATCCGGGAGAAGAGGACACTCGTGATCTTCGGAGAACAGAGGACCTCTCCCGCCGCTACCGCGTGAATGTTATTCAGCAGTTCCTCGAACGACGCCTCCTGCGGGAGATACCCTGCTGCCCCTGATTCGATGCACGCCAGGACGTCGGATGCCAATTCACTGAGACCTGTCATGAGAATCTTGGCTTCAGGGAAGACCCCATGGATCTGACGAGCTTCCCCCAAGCCCTCCCTGCCTGGGAGAGAGAAGTCCAAGACGATGACGTCCGGGCGCAGCCTTTCAAGTTCCATCAAAATCGCACTCGCCTCAGCGACAGCGCCGACCACGGCTATGTTGTGTTGCTGGGGCAGCACAAGGGCAAGCCCATCCCGCAAGAGGCGGTTCGGGTGGATAAGAAGTACACGGATCAGGCCTTCCACGGCAGTTCCTCTCGTTAGCCCCTGTGAGAAACCGCAACCGTTACTTCATTCTGCCTTCTCTTCTTTGTGCTCTTCCCTGTGAAAGCTCCATCATTTCAAAAGTAAAATAGCGTGTTGGGCTAAAGGGTACATTAATGACGTAAGCTTCGCCTGTCAATCGGTGGAAGTCCCAATTTTTTTACCAGGGAAACTCATGTTGTTTGCCTAGGTGAGTTGCCTATGTCAATTTGTCAAGGTATGTGGTAATTCCAACACAGAACCCGAAAGTGTACACGGGACCACCATCATCAGGGAGCGAGGGTGTTTTACAAGTTGGTGAATTGGGAGGGATTATCTGTTTTACCCAACAGTCGGAATGTTTGACAGTTTCGTGATCGGTTCGTGCTCTTTTCCTACCCAAAACGTCTGACCTGCTAATTGGTAATCAGATGCACATCACCGAACTCAGGAAGTTCAGAAACTTTTAACGCGCTCCTACCAAGGTGTTACCGCCATGGCAGCGGGATTCGAACTCACGTCTCCGCCTTCACGAGGCAAAAACGCGAGCAAGACGTTCAAGAAGCTAGCGTAAAGGAAGGGAATTTTTCGGGGAATTTGAGTGCGGAAAACCTAGGTGATCCGATTTTTCACACGAAAATAAAAGGTTCCTGACACCTTTTTTTACATCTGGCGGTAGTAATGCAGCCGCCGCTCGATGAGCCGCTCCCA
>JAAXQN010000193.1 GCA_012974305.1 Candidatus Methylomirabilis sp.
GAGCTGTAAGCCGAAAGGCAAGCAGAGCCGGATCTGGAGCAGGAGAGGGATGAAGGCTGACCGGGGCTGGGAAACTGATGGGTCACTTGGGGCACCTGCTTTTTAGCTCCCGTCCCTTTTCCCTTCTGGCTCCTCTGCCGATACCGGAGTCCCCAGTAAGGCCCCCTGCCGCTTGTGTGGATAAAGGGATGCCCATTTAACTCCGAACAAAAAACGCTCCATGGTGCGAATTCCCTTCAATATGGCGGCCTAAGCCCCGCGTTACGGCCCGCCCTGGTGGCGTGAAGCCGTCCCTTGACACCCCTGCCCCAGTAGGGCATACTACGGCCCCTTAGGAGAAGCACCGATGGAACCGGGGTGACCATAGCCCCGAGCCCACCTCTGGCACAATCGACGGCGCAACACACATTCAGACGCCTTCTCGGGCGAAGCACGGGCTGGAGAGAGTTTTTGTTTTACAGCCACAGGTGCCGAATTCAAGGAAATCTTCCCCTTGACACGAAGCACCTGTCTCAATTGTTCTGCTCTCACCCCAAAGGGAGTTCTTATCACAGAGCTCTGTGACTGTTGCCATGAATCAGCCCAAGATATCGAAAGGGGGCCGACGTCCTATGCAAGGAGCGAAGAGAAATTGTTTGACTACTCTGCAACCCTTCGGATGAGGAGGACGAACCATGAGTGTTGCAGCGGCTATTCAAGTTGATCAGCGGGTGAAGAGTTTTGTCACAAAGCCCCGGAAGATGCTGGTCGGTGGCGAATGGGTCGAGGCCGCCTCGGGAAAGACCTTCGCCACCTTTAACCCAGCCAGCGGGGAAGTCCTGGCGCAGGTGGCTGAAGGCGAGAAGGAAGACGTTGACCGAGCGGTGAAAGCCGCGCGCAACGCTTTCGAGAGCGGGCCCTGGCGGAGGATGACCACTTCTGAGCGCGGACGGCTCATTTGGAAGCTGGCCGACCTGATCGAAGCACACCTTGAGGAGTTCGCCCAACTTGAGACGCTCGACAACGGGAAGCCCGTCGTCGTTGCGCGGGTGGCTGATGTACCGTTGGCCGTGGATCTCTTCCGGTACATGGCGGGCTGGGCGACCAAGATCGAAGGAAACACGATCCCCATTTCGGTCCCGTACACACCCGGCGCCCAATACTTGGCCTACACGCTGCGCGAGCCCGTGGGGGTAGTGGCGCAAATCATCCCTTGGAACTTTCCACTCTTGATGGCAGCCTGGAAGCTCGGTCCGGCGCTGGCAGCGGGCTGCACGGTCGTATTGAAGCCCGCCGAGCAGACGCCGCTCTCAGCCCTGCGGCTGGGTGAGTTGATCTGCGAAGCAGGGTTCCCCCAAGGAGTCATCAACATCGTCCCCGGTTACGGGGAGTCCGCAGGAGCAGCCCTTGCTGCACACCCGGGGGTGGACAAGGTCGCGTTCACGGGCTCAACCGAGGTGGGCAAGCTGGTCCTGGCTGCAGCCGCCGGGAACCTCAAGAAGGTGTCGCTCGAGCTTGGGGGAAAATCACCCAACCTTGTGCTCAAGGATGCAGACCTGGAGGTGGGGATTCCAGGCGCGGCAAACGCAATCTTCTTCAACCAAGGCCAGTGCTGTTGTGCCGGCTCCCGGCTCTATGTCGAGAAAGAGATCTTCGACGAAGTAGTCGACGGGGTGGCTGCACAGGCGAAGAAGATCAAAGTTGGCCCTGGTCTCGATCCCACAACCGAGATGGGACCACTGGTGTCGAATGAGCAGCAGCAGCGGGTCCTCGGCTATCTCGAAGCAGGCTTCGCGGAAGGGGCAAAGGCGGTGGTAGGCGGACACAGGGCAGGTGAGGCAGGCTACTTTGTGGAGCCCACCGTGCTGGTTGATACCTCGCAGAAGATGAAAGTCATGCAGGAAGAGATCTTTGGCCCGGTGGTCTGCGCGGTGCCGTTTCAGGAGCTGGACGAGGTCATCCAGGCTGCAAATGACAACATCTACGGCCTGGCAGCGGCGGTCTGGACCAGAGATATTAGCAAAGCTCACCGGATCGCGAGAGAACTCCGTGCGGGAAGCGTGTGGATCAACTGCTTCAACATATTCGACGCCGCGCTCCCCTTTGGCGGATACAAGCAATCAGGCTGGGGCCGCGAGATGGGCCACGACGCGCTGGAGCTCTATACCGAAGTGAAGGCCGTCTGCGCCCGGCTGTAAGAGCCTTTTTCGTCGAGGCAGACTTTGCCGGGATCTTGCCTGCTGACATATTTGCTCAGACCGGACTACGTGAACAATACCGGATTCGCCTCCGGGACCGGGGATCAGCAAGTGGCAACGACGCTGCGGGTGTACGCGTAGTTAACGTAGCCGGGGCACCTGGTGGCGAGGGTCAGGTCTTGATTTTGCACTTTGATGGGTAGTTCCGCAAAACAGTGACACTCCTCAAGTCTTAATCGGAACGAGGTTGGGGTCTAAGTTTTACATTTGGCGCTCGCAGTTAACCTAAGAGCTGATGTGACCCGCCTCACCTGGTCTTCCCCCCATTGATCGCCTCCAATCCGTGCCTGCGCATCGGCGCATATTCTTGCGACCCAACAGTCTGATGACCTACCCCCCCTTGACCCTTCCCTTTCCGCTTGCGAGAGACGGCGGAATCAGGTAAGACTATCATCCCTGCTAGTCGATTGGCTGGTCCCCTCCCGCGAGAGCAAGCCATGTTAGCCAAAGTCCTCAGGAACACCATACGCACTGCCGCATAGCGCTTCGCTTTGAAAACAAGGTGTTACGCCCCGCGTTAGTGGCCTGACTTTTCAGTTAGTTCGCCCATCCTTATGATCCCCGTCATGGTTTCCATTGACATGCGGCACACCTAGAGGGTACAAGGGGTGCACCTCGGAGCGACCCTCCGTGTAGTCGCGCAGGTGACCGACCGATAGGGGGACCTGGAAGCAGCCCCCCCGCAGGCGGTGTAAGCATGGAACCGGGATAACCATAGCCCTCCCGGCCCACCGGAAGGCACAATCGAGAGCGCAACACCAATTCAGACAAGCATCGTTCATGGGTCCTGGCAGTGGGCTATAGCTACCGAATCCAGGAAATCTTCCTCTCGACACCAAGCGCCTGTCTCGTTAGCCTGCTCTCACCCAAAAGGGAGTTCTTATCTCAGAGCCATGGCGCCCAACTTCCGAAATTGCAGCCCTGGGCAAAAGGTGTTGGAAGATTCTGTCGATCCGGAGAAGGAATGCGCCCGGGCTGCCAGCTCTCCTTATGGACGTCGATCCCCATAGAGACCCCTCTTCCTCTTGCCAAGGTCCTTTCCTTTACGTAGTATCTCTTCATGATAGCCTCCTTTATAGGTTTTTTGTTGCTGCCTTTTGCTCTGTGAATCCCTTAACCCTTATCAAGGGGGCTATCAACTGAAATCCATCATAGTCTCTATCAAATCGGGCGTGGCTTCAGGCCGACGTCCTTGAGCGGATCCTCAACTGGACCATCAATGAGGCGAAGGGAATCAACCGTATCGTGTACGATATCTCCTCCAAACCGCCGTCAACCATACAATGGGAATAACACTGTTGTGAGGGAACGATGAACTGGCCGATCGTGCAAGAACTGCTTGCGAAGGAATTGTTTGGGAACCCGCTTCAGAACTACGCGGTGGCCTGTGGGGTCTTCTTTATCGTCATTGTAGGACTGCCGATTCTCAAGTCCATCGTGGTCAAGCAGCTCCAGGCCCTGGCGAAGAGAACAGCCAGCGATTTTGACGATCTCCTCGTGGGGCTACTCAATAGGGTGCTGAGAGGCGACGTGTACTTTTTCACCGCACTCTATCTCGGCACGTTGTCGATCGAGCTTCCAGGAAACCTAGATCGAATCTTCCGCGCGCTCTTTGTCATCATCGTGGTGTATAAAGCCGCCCTAATCCTCCAAGGGATCGCGGTGTATGGTCTGAAAAAATGGACAGAGCGAACAGAGAAGGAGGACCCGACCAGCGCTGCGATGATCAAGAACGCGACGTTGATCGTCCGCCTGGGACTCTGGGTCGCGGTCGTGCTCTTTATCTTAGACAACCTCGGCATCAATATCACGGCGTTTGTGGCGGGTCTTGGTATCACCGGGGTCGCCGTCGCCCTGGCAGCACAAGCGGTGCTAGGTGACCTGTTCAGTTCATTTGCTATCTTTACGGATCGGCCCTTTGCGGTGGGTGATTTCATTATTGTTGGCGACCTCCTGGGCACGGTTGAGCATGTCGGCTTCAAAACGACCCGCCTCCGCAGCCTCTTTGGCGAGCAACTGGTCTTCTCCAACAGCGACCTCACGAACAGCCGCATTAAGAACTACAAGCGCATGCGGGAACGACGCTTGGAGTTCAAGTTTGGCGTCGTCTATCAGACGACCGCCGAACAAGCGATGGCGATCCCGCAAATAGTCGAGCAGATTATCAAGGAGCACAAGATGGCGCGTTTTGACCGGGCCCATTTCCAATGTTTTGGAGATTTCTCGCTAGTATTTGTAGTCGTCTACTATGTGTTGAGCCCGGACTATAATCTGTACATGGATGTGCAGCAGTACTTCAATCTGCGGATCATGGAGGAGTTCAGGCGAAACAAGATTGAATTTGCCTATCCCACGCAACAGCTCTACGTCACCAATGCCGGGGACCCTCCCAGGCTGCCCCTGACTGAATAGATCCTCCACCATGCCGTTTTTCCTCCACCTAACAGGGACTGGGCACAAGTCTTGTTCCCTACCCCCTTGCCTCCACAGGTTAGTGAGCCCAGGTCGCCAAGCCTGATCGATTATTCCGATGCACAGATCCCGCCCGCTGCCGAATACCTTTACCGCGACCCGGAATACTCTAATTCTGATCCCACGGGCGTCGGGGGCATCCTCGGCGCTCGTGGTGTTTGTAGGATCTGTAGCCTTGCCCGTTTAACTTCGGACAAAAAACGCTCCATGGTGCGAATTCCCTTCAATATGGCGGCCTAAGCCCCGCGTTACGGCCCGCCCTGGTGGCGTGAAGCCGTCCCTTGACACCCCTTGCCCGGTGGGGGATACTACGGCCCCTTAGGAGAAGCACCGATGGAACCGGGGTGACCATAGCCCCGAGCCCACC
>JAAXQN010000135.1 GCA_012974305.1 Candidatus Methylomirabilis sp.
CCCCCCCAACGGCTCCTCCATCACAAAGGATAACGGTGCACCCGGTGCACGCCTCGACGTCGGTGGCATGCCCAACCCGGATCCCCTCCACGAGCGTGATGCCCGGTTCCATCCGCGCCTCCTCCCTATGGCCTTTCGCTCATTCTAGCCGCCTCCTCCCCCATCCACAAGTCAACGAGGTCGTTGATCCGGCGCTCGCCTTTTGCTATGCTAGAAAGAGTAGCAAGCGCCAGTCCTTCAGGTGGGTCGAGCGGACACTCAGCGAGTCGAAAACGACCTGCGTGTCGGCGAGAACGGGGAGCGTTCTATGAGGCATCCGGCAGAGGATATCGAGCGAGAGTTCCAGCAGCTCCGCGCCCGCTTGGCTGAGATGATGGATACCCTGCTCCACCGGGGGCGCCCCACCCTTGTCCGGGGCTCCAGCTTCAAGCCGGCCATCGACGTCTACGAGACGAGCTCGGCGGTCATCATCGTGATGGAAATTTCCGGCGCAAAGAGGGAGGAAATCGATGTCACCATGGAAGGGAATCGGCTCCGGATTGCCGGGGTCCGGCGCGTCGCTGCCCCCCTCGATGCGCAGCGATGTCACCAAATGGAGATCGAATTCGGGCCTTTCGAGCGATGGGTGAGTCTCGACTTTTCACCACCCCGTGACGCTGTGGAAGCCACGTATCGGGACGGGTTCCTCCACATCACCATTCCCAAGCAAGCGGTATCCACGGCTACCACCGTCCGAATCCTCAACGAGTAATCAGCGACGCCGGGAGGTACTCCATGGCAACGCAGGAAGTAGTGCAGAACACGCCCACGGGCGCCGATCCCCAGATTCCTCCGGAACTTCCCATCCTGCCCATGCGCGGCAGTGTCCTTTTTCCCCACGTCATTATTCCTATCCTGGTGGGGCAAGAAAAGTCCATGCGCCTCGTCGATGAGGTGGTGATGGGAAACCGGATCATCGGGATTGTGGCCCTCAAGAATAGAGAGGTGGAAGACCCCCGCCCGGAGGATTTCTTTCCCGTGGGAACAGCAGCGGTCATCGCCAAGATGATCAAGCTTCCCGACGGCACCATCAGCATCATGGCTCAGGGTCTCGAGCGGATCCGCCTCTCTCAAATCACTCAGACTGACCCTTACTTCCGCGCAAGTGTCGAGCCGCTGCCCGATGCAGGAGAGCAAGACAAGGAGGTCGAGGCGCTGATGGTCAACCTGCGCCGCCTCTTCCAGAAGGCGGTGGAGCTTTCCCCCAACCTGCCCGCCGAACTCTCCATCCTGGCACTCAACATCGACGAGAGCGGGATGCTCGCGGACATGGTCACCTCGAACCTGAACCTCTCGGTGGAGGAGAAGCAGGAGGTTCTTGAAGCCACGGAGGCTAAGGCTCGCCTGAGGCGAGTGACCGAACTCTTGACGGGACAACTGGAGGCACTCGAACTCAGTAGCCAGATCCAGGATCAGGTCAAGGCGGGGATGGAGAAGGGGCAACGAGAGTATTACCTTCGCGAGCAACTCAAGGCCATCCAGCAGGAACTGGGAGAGGGAGATGAGCGGACCCAGGAGATCGAGGAGCTGCGTCAGCGGTTGGAGGAGACTCCCCTGCCGGACGAGACCCGAGAGGTCGCCCTGCGGGAACTCGGACGATTCTCCCGGATGCCGCCGGCTGCCGCGGAGTACAGCGTGGTCCGGACCTATCTCGAATGGATCCTCGAGCTCCCGTGGCTCAAGAGCACCGATGATCGCTTGGACACCACTGCCGCCGAGCAGATCCTCGACGAGGATCACTATGACCTTGAGAAGGTCAAAAAGCGGATCCTGGAGTACCTGGCGGTTCGCAAGCTGAAAAGGGACATGAAAGGACCCATCCTCTGCTTTGTCGGTCCGCCGGGGGTCGGAAAGACCTCACTGGGTCACTCCATCGCGGCCGCGTTGGGCCGGAAGTTCGTCCGAATCTCCCTGGGCGGGATCAGGGACGAGGCAGAGGTCCGGGGCCACCGCCGGACCTATGTCGGCGCCCTCCCGGGCCGGATCATTCAAGGCATCCGCAAGGCCGGCAGCAACAATCCCGTCTTTATGCTGGACGAGGTGGATAAGATTGGGGCTGACTTCCGAGGGGACCCGTCCGCCGCTTTGCTCGAGGTACTGGACCCGGAACAGAACACGAGCTTTTCGGACCACTACCTGGAGATCCCTTTTGACCTATCACGGGTGATGTTCATCGCGACCGCCAACATCTTGGATCCCGTTCCTCCTGCCCTCCGGGACCGGATGGAGGTTCTTGAGTTGCCCGGGTACACCGATTCCGAAAAGCTTCAGATTGCCAAGCGCTATCTCATTCCGAAGGAGCTCGATGCCCACGGTCTCACGGCGGACCAGCTGTCGTTCGCCGACGACGCTATCCTGAGGATCACCAGCTCTTACACCCGTGAGGCAGGGGTGCGGAACCTGGAGAGGGAAATTGCCACCATCTGTCGGGCGGTAGCCAAGGAGGTGTCTGAAGGGCGGACTGAACCGGCATCCATCACCACAGAGGACCTACACGCTTTGCTCGGTCCGGTGAAGTTCTACTCGGAGGTGGCTGAGCGGACCTCTCAGCCCGGAGTCGCGATTGGGCTTGCCTGGACCTCTACCGGCGGCGATATCCTTTTTGTGGAGGCCACGAAGATGCCGGGGAAAGGGAATCTCATCCTGACCGGTCACCTGGGAGAGGTGATGAAGGAATCAGCAGAGGCGGCCTTGAGCGCCATCCGAAGCCGCTCCCGAGAAATGGGCCTCCCTGAGGACTACTTCCTTAAACAGGACATCCACATCCATGTCCCCGCGGGAGCCATCCCGAAGGACGGGCCGTCCGCCGGGATCACAATGTACACTGCCCTCTATTCGCTCGTGACGGGTCGCCCGGTCCAGAGCGAGATCGCGATGACGGGGGAGATCACCCTCCGGGGGCAGGTTCTTCAGGTCGGCGGGATTAAGGAAAAGGCGCTGGCGGCCAAGCGGGCCGGGCTGAAGGGAGTCCTCCTCCCCGAACGAAACGCCAAAGACTTGGAGGATGTCCCGGAAGAAATTCGCCAAGGACTGGACTTCAAGTTCATCCGAAGCGTGGATGAAATCTCGGAACTCGCCCTCGTCCCGGAGGAGGCCCTGCTACCGCAGGAGCGCTTGTGACTCCGTCTTCAAAGACCCCCCAGCGCTGCTGAGCATAGCAAAGAATTCGGCTACCACCTCGGGATTATACCAACCCTTGCTACCTTCTTCTTGAAGGATCTTCAGCGCCTCGGCGGGAGAGAAGCCCGCCTTATACGGACGCTCAGTCCTGAGGGCGTCGTACACGTCCACGATCTGGAGGATCCGGGCGGTGAGGGGGATCGTTTCTCCCTTGAGGCGGTCAGGGTAGCCACTGCCATCCCACCGCTCGTGGTGGTGGCGGATAATAGGGAGAACCAGGCGCATCGATCGCAAGGGCTGGCAGATCCGCTCGCCGACTTCCGGATGCATCCGCATGATTTCCCATTCCTCCGGCGTCAAGCGGGCAGGTTTGAGGAGGATTGATTCAGGGACAGCGATCTTCCCGAGATCATGGAGATACCCTGCCCGACGGAGCGCAGTGAGATGATCGGGGGGCAGGCCGAACCGCCGCCCGAGCTGGACGCCATAATCGGCCAGGCGCTCACAGTGCCCTTGGGTTGAAGGATCCTTCGCCTCAACGGCGAGGCCTAGACTGACGAGAACGCCGTCGACATTTTCCAGCTCATCGGTAAACTGCTTGAGTCTCAGGAGGGAGCCGACCCGGGCATCCAGTTCTAGGCGATGAACGGGCTTCGTCAGAAAATCATCGGCCCCGGCCTCGATTCCTCGGACACGGCTCTCCAGTTCTCCGGACGTGGTCACGATGATGATCGGGATCAGGCGGGTATGCTCGTTCTGCTTGATTTCTTTACAGACCTGGTAACCGTCCGGCGGCGGCATGTGGGTATCGAGCAGGATCAGGTCTGGAGGTTCCTGGGCTACCTGCGTTAGGGCCTCCCGCCCGTTCCTGGCTTGGACGATTTGGTAGTCGTGGACGTTGAGAAAGGCCTCCAGGAGTTCCAGATTTTCCTCTTGATCGTCCACCACCAGAATGCGAGGCTGTCGTTCCTCGGGCAGATCCGTCATCGGCACACTCTCTCGTTCTCAAAATTTGCAAGAGCCATTCCAGACCTACCTCTGCCCTGAAGAGCCTTGCGAAAGGGGGAGCCCACTGTTACACTTGCGCTGTCTTGATATAGCAGGGAGGCGGATTGGGCCTGGTGGCTTTCCCGGTCTTCAAAACCGGTGGGCCTGCCAAAAGCGGGCCGGTGGGTTCGATTCCCACACGCCTCCGCCAGCCCCACACGCCTCCGCCAGCCATCACGAAGCCCTAACCCCCTCCTCCATAGAGGCCATCCGTGGGACGGATTCACCCGACCGGGGCCTTGCTTCGTCTAATCGTCCTCTTGCTCGATTGGGCCATGCGCTCGCCGGGGCTGTTCTCGACGAGCACCACTGTGACTGACTCATCGCTCATCCGTTTCACTCGAGGGAAGTTTCGGTCAATCAGAAGTCCCCGATGGCGCCCATGAACACGCGATGCCGTCTTTGCCGGCATGCTTCGCAGCGTACATGGCCCGGTCAGCTAGCTTCAGGAGGTCGCTCGCCTCCGTGATGGAGTTCAAAGGATAGTTGGCAATCCCCAGGCTCATCGTCAAAGGCAGAAGAGGCTCAATCCCGGGAAACGAATGCTCGCGGATCCTCCGCCGGATACGTTCCGCCTCTATCCAGGCTCCCTCCCCCTCTGTCTGAGGGAGGAGGAGCACGAACTCCTCTCCGCCATACCGCGCGAGCACATCCCCCCGCCGGATCACGGCTTGGATCACGTTTGCCAGCTCTTTCAGGATCACGTCCCCTTGGGCATGTCCGTAACGATCGTTGACTTCCTTGAAGTCGTCCACATCGAGCATGATGCAGCAGAGTGGCTGCCCATACCACTTGGAGCGTTCCACTTCCTCCTCCAGCTTTCGGAAGAGGAAGCGACGGTTGTACGCCTGAGTCAAATCGTCGATCAGCGTGAGCTGCTCCAGGTTCAGGTTGGCCAGCTCTAGGCTTTCGAAGAGATGGGCGTTCTGCAGGGCGATGGCGGCGACTTCACCGATGAGCTGACAAAGTTGCACTTCTCTCGTGTCAAAGGGAGAGCTCGAGCGCGCCATCCGGAGAACGAGTGTTCCCACCACCTTGGCGCGCAGGTTGATTGGCACCACGAGGAGAGTCCGGAACTCCAACGGCACCATTACCTCCCACACTCCAGCCATGAGCGGATCCTGGCTCACATCCTCCACCACGACCGGTTGCTGGCGCCGGATTGCCTCCTGAATCTCCGGATACCGCTCCAGTGTGATTGGCAGACGCGTGATTCTCGGATTATCCTGAGAAGCGACGACATAGCCCTTCTCTTGTTCTCCGACGATGACGAGCGAGCAGCGCAGGGCGCTAACCAATTGGGCGGTGCGCTCGACAATGAGGTGGAAGATTTCCGATGGCCGGAGGGTGGAGGCGACGGCTTTCGACAGCTCGAGGAGCTGGGCCAAGTCCTTCTGTTGCTGCTCCAGCCCTTCCCATAACTCCCGCGTACGCAGATGGGCCTTGACCCGGGCCAAGAGCTCACCTGGTTGCACAGGCTTTGTCAGATAGTCGTTGGCCCCCGCATCCAAGCCCCGGATCCGATCCTCTAAGCCGTCATGGGATGTGAGGAGCACCACCGGGATGGCCCGAGTAGCCTCGTGCTCCCTGAGGGCTTGACACACCTGAAGCCCGTTGAGGTCCGGCATCATAATGTCAAGGAGGATAAGGTCTGGGTTTACCCGGTGGGCAAACTCCAGAGCCTCCTGGCCGCTTTCCGCCTCCTCGATCTGAAGGCCATGCCTCTCCAGGTGCTCCCGGACCATCTGCCGCAGCATCGGCTCATCGTCGACGATCAGGACGGTCGCCATCTGTCCTCCTGCTGGTCGGCTATGAAATATTCCGTGGCCATCCACTCATCCTTCTCAACGACCTTTCCTATTCGATAGATTCCATGTTCTCCCATCGCGCTACACCAGAACCTCCGAGACTTCCATTTCACCTTTGCGGAACGCGGCTAAGAATGCATCAACCACCTGTGGGTCAAATTCAGTTCCCGACTCCTTGGTGATGACCTCTTTGGCATCGAAGGGCGACATTGCCTTCCGGTACGGCCGATCGCTCGTGAGAGAGTCGTACACATCCGCTACCGCAATGATGCGTGCCTCCAACGGAATATCATTCCCAAGGGTGGGGTGGTAGCCAGATCCATCGAATCGGTCATGGTGGGACAAGATGATGGGGAGTACCCGGCGCAGCGAGCCACCTACTGGCTCAAGCATTTCTACCCCCTTCTCCACATGGCGCTTCATCTCCTCGAACTCTTCCTGGGTCAGACGCGCCGCCTTGTAGAGGATTTCCTTGCTGATATCCAGCTTGCCAATATCATGCAGCAACGCAGCCGCGCGGACATCTTCAATTCGCTCAGACTTGAGTCCGAGATACGAGGCGACCTTAGCGGCGTAGATTGAAACCCGGTAGGAGTGGTTCTGGGTGTACTCGTCCTTGGAGATGAAATGGCGAAGGATGAGCAGGACCCCATGGTAGGTCTCCCGCAACTCGCGAATGTGGTTCTGCTTGTGATCATAGAGAGTGCCCATGGCGTAGGCGGTTACCACCAAGACTCCCCCCCAGATCGTGATGTCGTACCATTTGTCTTCGGGGGAGCCTGTTCCCACGGTGCTGAACAACACGGGGTTAAAATGAACGAGCAAAATGACCGTGAATAGACTTGCAAACGCCGTCAGCACGGCGTGGCGCCGCCCGTAGTAATAGGCTGAGAATAGGGTAGGAACAACGTAGAACCCGAGCACCATGCGGTGTGAGGCGATCAGGAAATTCATCACCCCCGCCAGGAAAAACAGTGAAAGGACCAGCCACAACTCCTTATTCACATCCGTGAGGCGGCCCCGTACGATCGTTCCCATCTTCCTCCTCCAGGTCTCCGGTTTCCTCGGCTGGTCTTCGCCTGCTCAATCAGAGGTAGGATTTCACTCCACACAAATTGGGAAGAGTTTCAGACGGTCCATCGCGGTAGGCGGATTTCGCGTCCGGCATACTTCAGTGTCTGAATTCGGAGATTTGCACCCCCTGCATGCCCCTCTTCCATGTTGGATCGGTAGGGTCGATTAGCTTTACCATGCAAGGAGGGTGCCGCTTCTCCCTTTGCCTCGGGACCGCCTGACCGAGGGGTTCACTCCCCACCTTCGCATCCATGACAATATGGCATGGACGTTGCAAAACTCATGGTAAGTTCGAGTTTTTTTACGTGTGACGGAGGCCTTACCCGTGGACGATCTCAGAGCCATGGCCCGTCGATCCCTCCAGCTGTTTGAAGAGTTCATTGCAGAAGTGCGCGCTATCATGGCCGTGCAAGGGCTTTCGACGGCCGATGCCAAAGAGAAGATCAAAGAGAAACAGCAGGTCCTTCTCCAGGAGACCGAAGAACTCCTGAACAACTTTCGCGTTAAAGTCATTGAGAAAGAACAGGAGTTCGAGGCTGTGCTGCACCCCGAGCAAGAGGACCTGATCGAAGGGGCGCGAAAGGCTGTCCGTGATCTGTACCGCGTGATCGACCGCTTCGCCTTGAAGGAAAAACTCCTCCGTCGCTGGAAAGAGCAATCCGCTTCCGCCATGTTGGCCGAGTATCAGCAGGCCCTCCGCGATGACCATCTCGACAGGATCGAGATCTTCGAGGCCGAAGCCGAAAGGTACCTCGCCCGGAAGGGAGACCCGGAAGTTCTTTCAGAATTTGCTACCCTGAGAGCCAAATCTTTGGATCCCCGTCTCACTCCCACGCAGAAGAAGGCCAAAACCGCCCTCGCGGAACTGCACCGGATCAAGCAAGAGGCCATCGTCGGCTTGTCCTTCCTCACGTCTGCGTCCCAGCTCTTCGGTGACCTCATTCCTCCAAGTGTCATGTGGCGGATGGAAGAGCGCCACCACCTGGACCGGATAGATCGACTGGGAATCGTGACAGCGCTGCATCAGAACGGGCATCCCCCCCGTCCCGTGAACCTCCTGGACGTCAGCAAGACAGGCCTGCGGGTGCAAGTCTCCGAGGAGTTCGATCCGGGAACAATCCTGGATCTCTCGTTTGAATCCGTCGGGGTAACCGAGCAGGCTATTAATTTTACGGTTGAGATCCGGTGGTGTAAGAAGGAGCCAGACGGGCCGGAGGAGCCAGAACGGTACACGCTCGGCTTCCGATTTGTTGAAGGGACAGAAGGGCCGTGGCTGGACCTTCTTCCCAAGCTCCTTGACCAGGTCGACGAATTTAAGGCCCTCTTCTCTTCCTTCCCAAGCTAGTGCCGCACCAACTAGTGCCGTTCCAACTTGATAAGCCGAATTTGAGCGGCTTGCCTTGTTGCAAGGGTCGTGAACCAGTGCAGCAAGAAAGTAGGTAGAAATAGTTGGAACGGCACTAGCGACCGATTCCCGTTGACTGTTATCCGATGATCGTAAGGGACCAAGGGGTCCTTTTTCGGTCGTCGGTCATTGGTCCACAGTCAGTACTAGGGGGTCAGGCCCCCCTTCGGTGGGTGGCCTTCGCCTCGCTGAGCACCCCCCGGGCGTAAGGAAGCTCCTCCCCCACAACCCCTCAGTGTCCCTGGCCCGCATTATTCACGAACGGAGTGTCTTCGTGAATAATGCGCCTGCAGGTGCGGGCTCGGCCGCACCGGCAGGTTTCGATCCCGCCGCTGCGGCGGGACTCAAGGCTAGCCCTGAGCGACGTCCCGCAAACGCGGGGCGGAGTCGAAGCCCGGAGGGCAGATTATTTACTTCTATGTGAATAAGCCGGGCTGGCGGAGTCGAAGCCCGGAGGGCAGATTATTCACTTCTATGTGAATAATCCGGGCTGGCGGAACCCTGGGGTGCTTAGGAGGAGTCAGTTGGACGGGCACTCGGAATGGGGAAGGCGTCCCGGGGACGACGCTGGCAAGTTCTTTGCATAAGCGAGAAGGAGAAAGGAGGGTCAAGCATGAAAAGGCAGCTGTTACTGCTCTTCCTCGCAATGGGCCTTCTCTTGGTGGGATGCGCCACGAATCGCGATATCGAGCATCGGACCGCTTACGATTATGCACCCCGGTGGGTCGTGTATGCTATTCATCCGGTGGGGTGGTTCCTGGACTACGCGATCGCGAGGCCGCTTACTGGTATCGTCTGTACCATGCCGGATGTCACCGGCTGCACCCCGAACGACGAGCTGGCCTTACAACGTTAGTCTTTTCGTCTTTTCCCGTCAGCCTCCCTCGGACGCGAGGAGGACTGTGACTCCATCCGGACGAGACAGCCAGTCTTTTCAGCCGGATTGCCGACTTTCGCGAATTCACTGTTTCCAGCTGGGGAGCGAGTGCGGATACCGAACGCCCCCTGGGGATTAACGAGAATCCGGGAAACGAGCATGCCGTTGTTTTCGAAGAGCGCCTATCCCTGACAGTGGGGTAGGCGCTTTCACGTGTACCTTCTTCTCACCGGCGATCTGCAAAACTGCCCTCGCCTTTGACAAGCCGTCGCCCCTTCCCGTAGAATCAATTTGAGGTCCCCACCGTGCCTGGGAGTCGCGCAGCCGATTTTGACGGTGAGTCATGCCCACTCGCTTCAAACAAATTCTACTCATTCTTGGCGCCCTCTTGTATGTTGTGAGTCCAGTGGACCTCGCCCCTGATCTCATCCCCGCCGTGGGGTGGCTGGACGATCTCATTGTCTTGGGCCTCCTCTTCTGGTTCCTCTCTGGGATCCGGTTGGATCCGGGCAGGGGCTTTGGGAGGCGGACAGCGGAGCCTGAGGCCCAGGCAGAATCGACCGATCCGTACGCCCTCCTCGGGGTCGATCGGGGGGCGAGCCCGGACGAGATCCGCACCGCTTACCGGCATTTGGTCGCCCAGTACCATCCCGACAAGGTCTCGCATCTCGGCCGAGAGTTCCAGGAGATGGCCCATCAAAAGCTCATTGCTATCAAGGAGGCCTATGAGATGTTGAAGGGCCGGGCGGACAGCAGACAGGGGTGAGGGGGCGAAAGGCTTGACAGGCTAGTGGGGAGCGGGTAACATCCCCGCCCAAGTCATCAATTCTTCTGCCTGTGGAAGGTTTGTGAGCAGCCGCAGCAAAAAGACGGGGTCACGTTTTTACGAACTGTACTGCATCGGCTGTGGCAGGCGGGTTCGGGAGGACGAATCGACCACCCGCTGCCCCACCTGTCGTAGCCCCCTCGACGTTCGCTACGATTACGACTATATCCGGTCTCGTCTCAACCGATATTCCCTCCGGAATTCGCCCATCAAGGCGATGAAGTATCTCGACTTCTCTCCCATCGAGAATCTGAATCTCGTGATCTCATTGGACGAAGGGGGAACCCCCTTGTACCGCTGCCGGAAACTGGAAGAGGCCGCCGGATATTCTCGGCTCTACATCAAAAATGAGGGGGCCAACCCGACCGGCGTGTTCAAGGATCGCGGGACCATGGTGGAGCTCTCCAAGATGAAGGAGCGGGGCGCTAAGGCAGTCTGTGTCGCCTCCACCGGAAACATGGCCGCCTCCGTCGCTGCGTATGCTTCCATCGCCATGATACCCTGCTACGTTCTGGTCCCCGAGGGCACCGCCATTGGGAAGATGGCCCAGGCCCTGAGCTATGGGGCGAGGCTCCTGCAAGTTCGAGGAACGTACAATGACGTGTTCCGCCTGACCGAAGAGATGAGCGAGCGGTACCATTTCACCCTGGCCGGGGATTACGCCTTCCGGGCCGAGGGACAGAAGACCCAGGCCTTCGAAATCATCGAGCAACTCGACTGGCGGGTCCCAGCAGTAGTGATCGTCCCCATGGGCTTTGGGACCAACATCGCCGCTATCTGGAAGGGATTCAAGGAGTTTTACGACTTGGGGCTCACCGACCGTCTCCCCCGCCTCATTGGGGTCCAGCCGGAGGGCTGCAATCCCATCGTGTCCGGTTTCAATCGAGGGGAGGAGAAGATTATTCCCGTGGAGCGGCCCAATACCATCTGCTCTGCATTGGCCGCAGGGGATCCTTTGGACGGCGTGAAGGCCTTGCGGGCCATTCGGGAGTCAGGCGGATGTGCCCTGACCGTCAGCGATACCGAGATCCTGGAGGCCCAGCAGCAACTGGCCCGGCTCGAATCGATCTTCGTCGAGCCCGCGGGGGCCCTCCCCATTGCCGCCCTTCGGCAGCTACTCACAACGGCTCGGGTCCGTGCTGACGAGGTCGTGGTCTGTCTTGCCACGGGCAACGGCCTCAAGGATCCCCGGTCGGCTCTTCGTGTTCTTCCCTCACCGGCCGCCATCGAGCCCTCCATTCAGGAGGTGGACAAGTTCCTCAAGCTCAAGCTGTACGAGATCCGGGCCGCCGGTGCGAAGAATGGCGACCGGAACCTTTTCACCGAGGTCCCTTCGAAGGGGGCCCTGTCTGACCTGGTGAACAAAGAGTTCGGAATTCACCTCACGTCGGAGTACGCGCAGCGCGTCCTGAGATTGGTGGAGGATTTCGTCAACAAGGGGAAACAGGTTACCAAGGCAGACCTGCAATACATCCTGGAGACGACTCTGAAGAGTGCCTCCGGGGAAGGGGTGCTCAAGGTGGAGGATTTTCAGGTGACGACGACCTTGCACGGTCATGCCCAGGCCAAGGTATGGGTCCGCTTTGAAGGGGAACAGCTCGAGTCGAGTGGGTCGGGGGTCGGTCCCGTCGATGCGGTGATCAACGCCCTCAAAGCGGCAGCCAACAGTCGGGGTCGGCTCTTCTTCGAGCTGATCGATTACCAGGTGGAGATCAACTCTCCCGGAACCGATGCCTCGGTGGAGACCACGCTGGTCCTGAAAGATGCGCAGGATAATCGGATCGTCACGACCGGGACTTCCCCCGATATCATCGTTGCCTCGGTCCAGGCATTTGTGGATGGCTATAACCTTCTTTGGTCCCGCCAGCAATCGTAAGTCCACGTCATTTCTGTTCTCCTTCCCATCCTTTCTTTCGTTCTATTTTTGAGCCTCCAAAGACCACTTGTGATTGATATAGGAATTCTCAGGGGATTTCCATACCTTGTTGATATTTTTCATTTGACTTATTTGGATAAATAGTGAATTCTTAGCCATCTGAACGATTTGCTCCTTCGACCGCGTTGGGGGGACACGGTGCCAGAAGGCCGGCGTATCCTGATGGTGGATGATGACGCGCTGATTCTGGAGGCCGTCGCCGATATGTTAACGGCGAGGGATTACCAAGTCACCAAGGCCATGGACGGCCTGGAGGCACTGGAGCAGTTTCGGGGAAATCCATTTGACCTGGCCATTGTGGACGTTGTCCTTCCCAAAATCGACGGGCACGAGCTCTGTCGCCTGATCAGGCAAGACGAGCGCGGCCGCTTGCTGCCCATTATTGCGTTTACGGCGCTGGGGCCGCAGGATGTGGCCAAGCTTCCCGGCTTGAGCGCCGACGCCTACGTCGCCAAGGGCCCGCTGACGGTCGTCTTTCCCAACATCCTCGACGCCATCAAGTCGGTGCAGAGCAGCCGCCGGGGGCGTCAGTCGCCACAGCGGATTTTTGGCTTCGAAGGGTTCCGCTCACGTCAGATCGTGAGTGAACTGTTTGCGTTGAACCAGTATCGCCAACGGCTCGTTCACTCGCTCTCCGAGGTGGTCATCGAGCTCGACACCCACGCCAAGATCCTCTCGGCAAATCTTATGGCTTTGCGGGTGCTCGGGCGGTCTGAGGCAGAGGTGACCGGTCTGGTGTTCACCGACCTGCTGACGCCTGGGGACCGCGCTGTCTTTGAAGGATTCCTTTCGCAGACGTCGCGAGATTCGCTCGAGACGGCGGCGGCCACCGAGGTGAGGCTCGCCGACGGAGAGCATCGCCTGCTGTGCCGGCCGGTCCTCGATAACGGGGAAATTCTGGGCTTCCTCGTCACGACCGGCGCCTGAGGGTCGACGCGGCAGACGTCATTCGACGTCGGCTTGGCTTCATCAAGAGTCAGGATCGGGGGGGGCAAAGCCGCGACGGATGGTGTTTTCCGTGATGGTCCTGGGCTCCACGAACTGGAGAAGGTAGTCGGGGCCGCCGGCTTTTGATCCAATGCCGGACATCTTGAACCCGCCAAAAGGTTGACGCCCCACGAACGCCCCGGTGATCTTTCGGTTGATATAGAGGTTTCCCACCTGGAAGGCCTCTTTGACCCGCTGAATGTGGGCCGGGCTTCGGGAGTAGAGACCCCCGGTCAACCCGTACTCGGTTTCGTTGGCAGTCCTGAGGGCTTCCTCGACGTCTGTGGCCGGGATGACTGCCAGTACAGGGCCAAAGATCTCTTCCTGAGCGATGGTGGCAAGGGGGGGGACCTCGGCAAAGATCGTGGGTCCCACGAAGTACCCACTCTTGAGGTGGGAGATGTCCGTTTCCCAAACGAGCTTGGCCTGCGCCCGCCCCGCTTCGATGTAGCGAACGACTCTTTGGTGCGCCTCTGCATCGATCAATGGACCCACCACCGTGCCCGGGTCGTCGGCTGGCCCAACTTTAAGGCTCGCGACCGCTTCGACGAGGCGGCTTAAGAAGAGATCGTAGGCTGATCTCACCACGATGGCCCGTGAGCAGGCAGAGCACTTCTGGCCGGCGTACCCGAAAGCCGAGGAGATCACCCCACGGACTGCCTCGTCCAAATCCGCATCCTCGTCAACGATGATGGCGTTCTTTCCCCCCATTTCGGTAATCACCCGTCTCGGCCCCCGCTGGCCCTTTTCGGTCTTGGCGGCCAACCCATAGATCCGGAGCCCCACCGGTCTCGAACCGGTGAACGCGACAAGATCGATGTGGGGGCTCTTCACCAGGTGTTCACCCACTTCCTCACCGAGGCCCGGCAAGTAATTCACGACCCCCGGCGGGAACCCCGCTTCCCGAAAGATTTCCATCAAATGCCAGGCGATGACGGGGGACTGTTCGGCCGGTTTCATGATGGCCGTATTGCCGGTAACGAGCGCGGCGGAAGTCATACCCGTGAGGATAGCCAGGGGGAAGTTCCAGGGGGCGATGATGAGGGCGACCCCCCGAGGGCGGTAGAGGTATTCGTTGACCTCACCCGGCGCATCCCCCAGTCGCCTCACCTCCCCGAGCCGGATCATCTCGCGACCGTAGTATTCGAGGTAGTCAATCGCTTCGGCCACGTCCGCGTCCGCCTCGCTCCACGTTTTCCCCACCTCGTACACCTCCCACGCCGCGAGTTCCACCCGTCGCCTTCGCACGAGCGTCGCAACATCAAAGAGTAGCTCGGCCCGCGCTCCAGGGGAGGTCGAGGCCCAGCCAGGAAACGCCCTCGTGGCGGCATCCAGGACGCGCTCGGCCGCGTCCACATCGGCGAGGGTGCTTCGGCCGACGGTCTCGTCAGGGCAGGAAGGGTTGCGCGAATCCAACTCTCGAGCCGTTCGGACCTCTTCTCCTCCGATCACCAAGGGATAGACGCGGCCAAACTGGCCTCGCACGGAAGCCAGGGCCTCCCGCATTTTTTCACGGGACTCCTCCTTGGCAAAGTCGGTCTCTGGCTCGTTACAAAACGGCGCAGGCTGGGCGCTTGGCTGCACAAGAGGTGTCTCGGCTGGGCCCCTCTCGACCGCGTGAGGCTGGGGGCGTTTGAGTAATTCCTCCGGGGAGCGATGCTCGGCAAAGCTCAGTTTCAGAAAGGATTCATTGGAGGTGTTCTCGAGCAGCCGCCGAACAAGATACCCCATCCCCGGGATCAGCGCGCCGAAGGGAGTGTACACTCGAACCCGCTGCCCCATCCCCGTCAGGGCCTCCTTGATCGGGTCCCCCATGCCATAGAGCATTTGGAATTCCAAAGCCTTCTCGGGGATCCTGAGGTACCGGGCCCAGGCCAAGGCGTGCGCGATAGAGCGGATGTTGTGACTTGCGATGGCAGGACGTAACAGATCATGATGCTGGAGCACGAGGGGGATGAGCTTCTCGAAGGTTGCATCGGTCTCCCACTTCTCCGTAAAGACCGGGACCGGCCATCCCTTCTGCTGGGCCATGACCACCTCGTAATCCCAGTACGCCCCTTTGACGAGGCGAATCCCGATTGACGTTCGTCGCTCTTTGATCCAGGTGAGCAGATCATGGAAATCACGCTCGGTATCTTTCAGATACGCCTGGAGCACGATCCCGACGTCTTCGGTCGTCCGGAACTCCTCCTCTGTGAGTAGCTCTTTGAAGATCCGGAGGGTAAGGTCCTTCCACTCGTATTGCTCCATGTCGACGGTGATGAAAGCCCCCACCGCTTGCGCTCGTCGCAGAATAGATCGCAGGCGGGCTTTGACGACCTCGACGCTCCCTTCTTGATCGAGGGGATCGAACTGGGAGTAGAGTGAGGTAGGCTTGAGCGAGACATTCACACAAGGCAGGTTGCCCCGATGATCTCGGTCGAGGAGGTCGCTGGTTTGCCACCGCCTCGCATGCTGAACTAAGGCGTCCAGCAGGTCGAGGCACCGCTGCTGGTACGCTTCGGCCTCGTGCTCGCTGACCGTCGCCTCCCCTAGGATATCGAGGGTGAAGGCCATGTGCCGGTCTCTCAGCCTCTGGGTGACTGCGACCGCCTCCTCGACAGTTTCCCCAGCGATGAAACGCCGGGCCAGGCGCCGGGCGTTCCAACGGACGGCAAAGGCCAATGCCGGGGCTCCGGGCGATCTCGGCGAGGCGAGTCGAAGACTCCAGCGGAAGGCCGCGGGAAGCGACTTCTCATGGGGGACGAGATACTCCCGCAGGTGGTGGATTACCTGCTCGCTCGTCGTGAGGGTGGGCAGGACATCGATGAACCGGAACAGTCCGACTTTCAACTGTTCGTCCCGCATGCACCACTCCAGCATGCGGGTGTCCCAGCCGTGGCGGGAAAAGATCGAGGGCGATGCCTTCTGCAGACGGGCGAAGATCTCCCGGCCAATCTCACGAGTGTCCTGTTCAACGTGATTCAAATCCTGCCCCGCTATCATCACGGGTTGTTCTCTCAAAACCATTGTCCTTTGATATTCCCCAATATGCAAATTATAAGCCGGAGAGGCACCGGGCTCCAAGGCTCACTCATGAGCCCCTATCCCTTCTCTGGGTGCGTTTGCTGTGTTAGGGTGCCCGCGGATAGTTCACAATTCGTGTGTGACCGGTACCGGAGAGCTCTTGCGAGGCAAGGAGCAAGGTGTGAAGGTCGCGGTGATGGGGGCCGGGGCTGTGGGCGCGTACTTCGGGGCGCTCCTCCACAGGGGGGGAGAGGATGTGACGTTGATTGCCCGGGGCCAGCATCTGGAGGCCATCAAGGCGCGCGGGATTCACATCAAGAGCTACCAGGGAGAGTTTTCGGTCCCGGTCAAGGCCGTGGGGGATCCCAAAGAGATCGGGCCGGCGGATCTGATTCTTTTCTGTGTGAAGTCGTATGGTACGGAGTCGGCCGCTCACCAGTGTCTTCCCATCATCCGGGAGGGAACCGTCATCCTGTCGCTTCAGAACGGGGTGGATAATGAAGCAAAGATCGGCACGATCGCCGGGAACGAGAAGGTCCTTGGGGGAGTTGCCTACATTGGGGCCGGGGTTACCGAGCCCGGTGTGATCGTGCATACGGCTGAAGGCCGGATCGTCTTTGGCGAGCTCACCGGTGGAATCAGCGAACGGGGGAAACGCCTGGAGCAGACCCTCCGCGAAGCCGGTCTCCCCGTCGAGATTTCCTCCGACATTCAGGCGGCCTTGTGGAGGAAGCTCTGCTGGAATGCTGCTTTCAATGCCCTGAACGCCCTGGTCGGGGGCGAGGTCGACATCTTGGTCCGACGTCCAGAGGCCAAGGCACTGGCCCGAGCAGTGATGGAGGAGGTCCGAACGGTGGCAGCATCCCAGGGAGTTGAACTGCCTGAAGACGTCGTGGACAAACTGCTCCATTGGACGACCACGGCCGCCACCGGGATGAAGACCTCCATGCGACAGGACCTTGAAGCAGGCAGGCGGCTTGAGGTGGACGCTCTCAACGGAATCGTGGTCCAGAAGGGAGAGGCGGCGGGGGTACCCACCCCGTATAATTTTGCCCTCCATGCCCTCCTGAAGGCCATCGACCCCGGATCCTGACCCCCTCAGGCAGGCGTACACCGCATGTTCCCCTCTGGACGCTCCCCTTCAAATCCACCAATGCGCAGCTCAGGCGGGCGCTTTCGCACGAGGTGGACAATTACGAAGAGTTCCAGCGCAAAGGGCAGGTAGCCCAGATAGCCGAGGAGTGGCATCTCGAACAGATGCCAGAAGCTGGCGAAGGGGACATGATACGTCCACTTCGGGTACGAGAAGTAGTTCCACATCTCCCAGAAGAACCCGCAGGTGAGCGCACCGGTCCAGAGCGCGATGACCGTGCGCCAGTCACCACGTTGCAGACGGGTCAGAATGGATCGTCTGCCGAGCCACACGTTGATGGGTTCCACGATGAAAAAGAGAGATGCCCACACGAACGGGTAGAAGTAGGTGGGCCACGCCAGGACCAAGCCGAGCATGGCCCAGCCGGTCAGGAAAAATCCACGGCAGATGCGGTCCGTGGCCGGCACGCGCGGGCCATGGGCGAACCGCTCGATCCAGCCAAACGTGCCTACGAATTCAGCCGTGCTGAAGACTGCCGGGATGACGGTGGAAAAGCTTAGTGAGGCGAAGACGAAGTATTCCAGGTTGCTGAAGTGTTCACGACCGAGATATTGCCAGTTCCCGGTCCGCCAGTTGAGAATCTCGAAGAGCCACCAGACTGGCAGTGAGATGATGAAGAATGTCGCGAAGTCCCGAGGCGATCGCGTGAGGAGCGAGCTGCCGGTGCGGCGGAGCACCCATGCATCAACGGCCAGGATGTAGCCGAGCCACAGGGGAAAAAAAAGCAGGTGTGTCCGCATCCCGGGCCACAACCAGTTGAGCGGCCAGCAGACCGCGATCAAGAGCCACCCGATCCGCCCGTGCCACGCCCTCGTCTCAGGTACGGTCATCTTCCTCTTCGATGGGGCCCCGCCCTGTCTTCATTGATATATCCCCTCGATGGTGGTGGCCGAAGACAAGAGCGCCCGGCAGAGAAACTCGCCGGGCGACTCCATGACGTCCGTCCGTCACAATGCAGCGAGTCTCACCCCTGGACCTTGACCCAGACCTCCCGGGTCCGGGGTCCGTCAAACTCGCAGAAAAAGACCCCCTGCCAGGTTCCGAGGCAGAGCTTTCCTTGCTCGACAAAGACTGGAACCGTATTGCCGACGGCCGTGGCCTTGATGTGAGAATCGGCGTTGTCCTCCTGATGCTCGAAGCCAGCCTCGCGGGGGATGAGGCGGCGGAGGTGGGTGACAATATCCCGGGCAACCGCCGGGTCGTGCGCTTCCTGGATGAGGACGGCAGCGGTGGTGTGGGGGACATAGATGTGACAGATCCCCTCACTCACCCCCGACCTGTCCACTGCCCGTTGGACCTCCAAGGTGATCTCGTAGAATGCTTCTCGCGTTTCGGTTTTTACCTTGAATTTGATCATAGATCGATCAGCTCCACCTTGAGGGTTGGAAGATCCACGATGGCCACCGTGGCCTGGCCGTGTAACCATCCATACGTTTCTCCAGGATTGATCAGCAACACATCCCGATCTTGTCGGATCTCGGCCTGATGGGTATGGCCGAAGACGATGAGGTCCGCCTGTTCACGGTCACGGTCCAGCTCTTCCAAGATGTGAATGACGGTGAGACGTTTGCGGTCGAGCTCTATCCGGAGGGGTCCCGCCTTGATTCGGCCCTGTGATCGTTTCTCGAGGCCCGCCCGCTCCCCATCGTTATTGCCAAACACCCCTACCCACTCACAATGGAGACGTTCGAGTGGGGCCAACGCAAAGGGGGCCACAAAGTCCCCTGCGTGGATCACAAACTCCACGTGGTGATGGTTAAAGAGCTCGACCGCCTGCTCGATCCGGGGGAGATGGTCGTGGGAGTCTGCCATAAGTCCGATCTGCATGACGACCTCAGCAGCCGAGAGGGATATCATACCTGATCGTAGTAGTCAAGAAAGCCGTTCACAGTTGACAGTTCACAGAATAAGAGCAGGTGTTTCACCGTGAACCCTGAACCCTGAACCGTGAACTCCTCAACTATCTTTGACAGGGAGGGGAATCCCATGGTGTTCGAGGTCCCAGCGGAGAGGGCAGGTGTCGCATCGGGGGATGGAGCGGCAGTACTCTTTCCCGACCGCCACGAGAAGCGCATGGTATTCGTTGTAGAGCTGTGCATCCCGCGGGAGGTGATTCATGAAGAGGGCCTGGACTTCGTGGTAGGGGGCCTGGTGGGAAATCAGCCGATGGCGGGAGAAAATCCGCCTGGTGTACGCGTCAACGACAAAGACCGGTATGTTCCCCGCATACAAAAGGATGGAGTCTGCCGTTTCTGGACCGATTCCCGAGACCTGGAGGAGGGCCTCTCGGATCCTCGCGGGTTCGTCCTGGAACAGACGTCGGAGGCTCCCCCCGTATCGCTTCCGGAGAAAGGCGAGGAAGTTTTGGAGCCGCCCCGCCTTGACGGCAAAGGTGCCTGCCGGCCGGATCAGCGCCGCCAGGCGCCGTCGGGACAGGGCTGATATCGCTGACGGGCTTAGCATCTTTTCCTGGCGGAGGCGGCGAATGGCTTTTTCGACGTTTCCCCAGTTAGTGTTCTGGGTGAGGATGGCCCCGACGATTACTTCGAATCGACTGCGCCCGGGCCACCAGCCCTGTGGACCGAGCTGGCCGTAGAGCCGGTGATAGATACTGAGAAGTCGCCGCCGCATCAAAGCCCCTGTATTGCTTGCTGTAGTGAGGAAAGTGGGGACCGGGGAACTGGCATCGCGGTCCCTTCTGTGGTAGCATAATTGTAACTATGTGGGCAAGATTCGTCCCCGTGGGGCGACCTTTCTCGCGGAGAAAGCACCGATTGAGGATCGGGTTCTGTGACGAGAGTTCTGGCCATTGACCTCGGTGAGGTTCGCATGGGCCTGGCCATCAGTGACGAGCTCATGATTACGGCTCAACCCCTGCCGACGTGGCGTCGGAAGGGGAAGCAGGCAGATGTGGCACATCTGAAGGACTTGGTGGGGACCTGGGGGGTCGAGCGGGTCGTCGTTGGGTATCCAAAACACCTGAGCGGCAGCGTTGGGGAGCAAGCCTCCAACGCTCAGCACTTTGCTGAACACGTGGAGAACACCCTGGCCGTCCCGGTAGTCCTCTGGGATGAACGATACAGTACGGTTGCAGCGGAGCGGGCCCTGATAGAGGCGGGCGTACGTCGGCAGCGGCGCCAGCAGTTGCGGGATAGTGTGGCAGCCCTGTTGATCCTGCAAAGTTACCTGGACCGTCAGGGGAGGGATACGTAGCGTGAAGATCCGTGGTCGCCGACTCGCGATGTGGATCGTCGGCCTAGGCCTGGCGGTGGTGACGACCGTCTTCGGGGTACGAACGTACCTGGTCCTTCATCCCGCCATGAGTCCCCGCTATCGTGACGGAGAGCGCAGGGTCGTTTATATCAAGCCCGACAGCCGGGGGAGTGAGATCGCCGATCTGCTCAAGCAGGCAGGCGTCATCCAGGACCCTTTCCTTTTCCACCTTTTCACCTATCTTCGTGGTTCCTCAGACCGATTGAAGGCCGGGGAGTACGAGTTCACCTCCTCGATGGGACTGTTGGACGTCATCCGGATCCTCGAGGAAGGCGAGGTCCTGGTCCACAAGGTGACCATTCCTGAGGGCAGCAGTCTCTGGCAGATTGCCAGGCTGCTCGATGCGGAAGGGCTGGTGGATATAGATCGGTTTCTGCGACTGACCAGGGATCCTGCGGTGGCCAGCTACTACATGCCCGAGGCCGATTCGATGGAGGGTTTTCTCTTCCCCGACACGTACCATTTTATCAAGGGAACGAAAGAAGAAGCGGTCATCGACGCGATGGTGCAGCGGTTCTTTCGGGCCTTCTCTGGCGCGGATGAGCTTCGGGCTCGCCGGCATGGGATGAGCCTGTACGAGGTCGTGACTCTCGCCTCCATCATTGAGAAAGAGGCGTTGGTCGATCGAGAGAAGCCGATCATCGCAGGGGTTTTTTACAACCGCCTCAGGCGCGGCATGCGACTACAGGCCGACCCGACCGTCCTTTATGGGAGACGCCGGAAGGGCCGGATTCGGTACCGCGACCTTCGAGAAAAGCATCCTTACAACACCTACGTCCACTACGGTCTCCCCCCGGGGCCCATTGCCAGCCCGGGGGCGGCGGCCCTCAAAGCGGCACTATACCCAGCCCGGGTCCGCTATCTGTACTTCGTCTCCAAGAACGATGGAACCCATCAGTTCTCCCGGACGCTGAAGGAACACAATCGGGCAGTCCGGAAATACCAGTTGCGTCGAAGAACCCGAAAGGGTAGAAGCATCTGAGGAGAAAGGGATGAAGATTCTTCGGCTCTTTCTGTGGATGGCTGTGCTCGCGGTGTTCCTGGTGGGGTGTGCCAAGAAGCCCAAGGTTGATCCGCGGCGGTCGGCGCAAACCCATTATCAGCTGGGGCTGGCGTATTTTAACAACGCGAGTTATCAACAGGCCCTGCCGGAGTTTGCCAAGGCGGTGGAGTTGGTTCCTTCCGACCCGGTTTATCATGATGCCCTCGGCATGGCATTTATGTTTAATCGACAGCTCGACGCTGCCATCAGCGAGTTCCAGGAGGCGATCCGAATCGATCCGAAATTTGTTGAGGCCAAAAACAACCTGGCGAGTGCCTATTTACTCAACGGCGATCTCGAGGTGGCACGGGCCACTCTCGAGGAGGTGCTCAAAGACCCCTTTTACGCGACCCCCCAATTTGCCTACTTTAATCTGGCCAGAATTTTCGAGCGCGAGGGGAAGATAGATGATGCGATTCGGGAGTACAGGCGCGCCTTGGATATCGACCGGGATTATGTGGATGCGCACAACAATCTGGGACGCTTGTACCTTCAGCAGGGAAAGAACGATCTGGCCATTGAAGAGTTTACCGAGGCGACCCGCCTGCGGCCGAGGGTCGCTCTCTATCAGCGAAACCTGGGGGTTGCGTACGTGCAGGCCGGCGAGACCAAAAAGGCCCGGATGTCCTTCCAGCGGGTGCTCGAGCTAGAGCGGGATGGCCCGTCGGCAGAGTACGCCCGAAGGATGTTGGAGGAACTCAAGCAGTGACAGCCGTCTCGATGGCAGCGGTCCAGGTGCCCGATCTGCGTGACTTCACGCTGTCGGAACTTACGGAATGGATTGGAGGTTTCGGGGAGCCTCCCTACCGGGCGCGACAGATATTTCGCTGGCTGTGGAAGCGTCAGATTCACAGCATTAGCGAGATGACAGACCTGCCCAGGGCCTTCCGCGAGGCCTTGGTGGCGCGGGCACGCCTCAGCCCGCTATCGGTGGTGGGGGTCCAATCTTCCCGGGACGGGACCGGAAAATTACTCCTTCGACTCTCGGATGGAGAGGAAATCGAGGCAGTGTTGATTCCGGAAGCGCGTCGCCTGACCGCCTGCATCTCCAGCCAGGCCGGCTGCGCAATGGGATGCCGCTTTTGCCTTACGGCCACGATGGGACTTCACCGGAACCTGCGCCCGGCCGAGATCGCCGGCCAGGTCCTGGCCCTCGCCAGTACGCTTGCGCCCGGAGAGCACATTACGCACATCGTCCTGATGGGGATGGGGGAGCCGTTGGCGAACTATGCCGCCACCGAGAAAGCCTTGCAGATCCTCACCGCCAAGACAGGGCTCGGCTTTTCTCCTCGGCGGATCACCGTATCGACCGTCGGTTTGGTACCAGGGATTCGTCGGTTGGCCCGATCCGATCTCGGAGTGAACCTAGCCGTGTCTCTCACTGCGACCACGGACGAGGTGCGCAATGACCTCATACCCATCAATGACCGGTATCCCCTGAGTGAACTCCTCCGGGCCTGCCGCGAATTTCCTCTCCCGCCCCGACGCCGCATGACATTCGAATACGTCCTGATGGCGGGAGTGAACGATCATGTCGAAGATGCCCACCGCCTGGTAAAGTTGCTCAAGGGCATCCGGTGCAAGGTAAATCTCATCCCCTTGAATGAGGCACCGGAGATTCCGTTTCACCGTTCCTCCCGGCAGCGGACCGAAGCCTTCCAAAAGATCCTGGAACGGGCCGGCACCATTGGCACCATCCGGGAGAGTCGAGGACAGGATATCTCGGCCGCGTGCGGCATGCTCGCGACGGCCGACAGGTCGCTTGACACTGCCCGCTCCGTCCCCTATACTCCCGAATGCGGGGTGGAGCAGTTCGGTAGCTCGTTGGGCTCATAACCCAAAGGTCGCAGGTTCAAATCCTGCCCCCGCAACCAAACATAATCGATGATTAGCGATATGGGGTGAGGGAAATCACCCTCTTTTTTTGGCCAACTGTTCGAAAACTTTATCATGTCTCGAAAACACATCTTACGATGTTGAAAATCGAGGGTTCCCGTAGCCGCCGTTTCTTGTGGTGCCTTTTCCATTAACAGTGATCAGGAATACTGGTTACTACTTAGCGAATACTGATTCCAGAAAGAGGATTCGTGAATAAACAGTTGCAAAAGACACACATCTCTGTTCGTATTGTTTCTTTCCAATAGTCGGAATTAACACATGCAAACCCATATTCTAGCTCTGAGTACCGAAGTACCACCTCTTTCCCAGCCACAGGGTGAGGTAGCGGAGAAGATCATCAATTCCCTCTCGCTGAAAGGGAAAAAGGCACTCATCCTGCGGAAGATCTTTGATGGCTCACGGATTGAAAAACGTCATTCGGTGGTTGAGGATTACGGCAATGCCCTGCTGGAAGGGAGCTTTTTCGGTCACGCCTTTCCCGATTCTGCGCCTGGAATGACCCGGCGCAACGAGGTGTATAAGAAGGAAGCCCCCCCGCTGGCCCACGCGGCCGCCATCAAGGCCATCAAACGATGGGGCGGACTGCTGAAGGATATTACCCATGTCATCTCAGTTTCCTGTACCGGGTTGGTTGCCCCAGGCATTGAATTTACTCTGATCGATTCCCTGGGACTGCCTCGGTCAACAGAACGGCTCGGGATTAATTTCATGGGATGCTTCGGCGCATTTAAAGGCCTGGCCGTGGCCAAATCCATTGCCCGGGAGAACCTTGCGAACCGGGTGCTTCTGGTCTGCACGGAACTGTGTACCCTGCACTTTCATTTCGACGGCGAAATCGACACGGTGGTTGCCAATGCCATATTCGCCGACGGATCGGCGGCGGCCATCGTGGGTTGTGACCCAACACCGGACGAACAGCCGCTCATGGAAATCGTCAGGCAATCCTCGCTGGCCCTCGAAGAATCCTTATCCCTCATGACCTGGGAGGCAAGCGACCGGGGACTTGTGATGAGACTTTCTTCCGAAGTCCCAAAGCTGATTGATCGCCATATCACCGTGTTCGCGAAATCCTTGCTGGGTCCCGACCTGGATTTTGCTTCTTGCGACTGGGTTTTGCATCCTGGCGGAAAGGCCATTCTTGAGGCCGTGGAAAAAACCTGCGGTCTGGAAGAGAGCCAGACGGAAATGTCCTGGAACGTGATGAAGAATTACGGGAACATGTCCAGCGTGACTTTCCTATTTGTCCTTGAGGCCCAGTCCCAGAAAGCCACTTCCCGAGAATGGAGCATCGGTTTCGGTTTTGGACCCGGATTGTCCATGGAAGGTATGCTTTTCCGGAGATCCCATCGGTGAAAAAACCCAGCCGCAGCACCGCTCTCGAGTACATGGATATCGGTCCTTCCTGTTATACATCAGATGAATATCGGGATTGCCTTACACAACTCGGCCGGGTGGGGCGGCTCCTGGGAGGCGATCGCGCTTCGTTCTCGGCCTTCGACCGTCTTTCGCCTCCTCCGGGTTCCATTCTCGATGTCGGCTGCGGCGGGGGCCACTTTGCGATGAATCTGGCCAAACGGTTCCCGCAAGCCCGCGTCGTGGGCACCGATATATCCAGCGATGCGATTGCTTACGCACAAGAGCAACATCAGATGGAAAAACTGAGTAATCTTTCATTTGAAAGAACGGAAAAGAAGGAACTCGAGTCGGCGCCAAACAGCTTTGATGTGGTGACCGCCACGATGGTTTGTCACCACATGAGTGATGAAGAAATCGTCGATTTTTTCAAGCGGGCGACGGCCGTCGCGTCCCGGGCAGTGATCATCAACGATCTGCACCGGCATCCATTGGCCTGGATGAGTTACGCCTTGGTCGGTCCTGTTCTCTTTCATAATCGTCTTATAACCCATGATGGTCTCCTCTCCATTCGTAAAGGGTTTAAGTGGAAAGACTGGAACTATTACCTCGACCGGCATGAAGTAAACGGGATGACCTGGACATGTTCCTGGAATTGGGCCTTCCGATGGATCGTATACATTAACGTGGAAACCGCACCGCCGACTTCCTAGTCGACCGTCTATATGTTCCTGTGGCGCCGCCTCGATCATCTACCGACTTTGGTCTACATAAATTCCTGACCGTGATGAGTTATGCCCGGAGGGTTTTCTTCCGGGGTCGCGGATATATTCAGGCGTGTGGCCTTTTAACTGTATGGAAATAAAGACATTTCCCCAGAATCAATGGATCCCAGTGCTGACGGGTTGTTAGCTGGTAGCCCCGTATATGTTCCTGAGGAGTTGGTTGCGGTCACGGCCAGAATTGCCCTGATAACCCAAAGGTCGCAGGTTCAAATCCTGCCCCCGCAACCACTGCTTATACACGCATTCTGAAGGGGCTCTCAGGATCACCTGGGAGCCCCTTTGCAATTCAACAGGGCAAATTCCTCATACAAATTCTAATGAACCAGGTGTGAGAGGGGCCGTCTCACCTCGACCTCTGCCACGCAGGTGTATGGGTGGTATTCGGAAAAATGTTCGCCCCACACAAGGGCAGGGTGCGCCCCAAAAGACCACGAGCGTCGAGGTGCCCTCGACGCCCGTGGGATGTTGCGGAAGTGTTGCGTCTACTTTCGTTTGTGGTGCTTTATCCACTCGATCAGGTCTTTGAACTTCTCCTTATAGTGAGGTACCGTGACAGTCATAGTTTTCGTTGTGTTGTTCGCGAAAGCATCGGTACACTGGACCGTAATCGTGTACACGCGCCCGCTGTGCTTTCCGGAACGCTCCGCCCTCAGGTTCACCGTCAGAGCTCCAGTGATCTCCCAGTCTGGTTCCGTGTTGCCGTCGCCCTCATCATTGACCGGCTCGTTGCTGCTCACCGCGATGATACTGCAAGACTGCGCCGCATGACAGGTATCTGACACGGAGGGAAAGAAAGTGACCGGCACCATCCTGTGGTTCGGGGGCCAGAGGACATTCGAGCTGGACTTCATGCTCTTGACGGTCGGTCGTGTGGTGTCGTGGACGGTGACGACGGTCATGTCGCTGGCCGTGCCA
>JAAXQN010000259.1 GCA_012974305.1 Candidatus Methylomirabilis sp.
GGCACATTTTTGATGCTAAAATTGCCCTTCTCGTCCGTAACGGCTACGTAGGGATCATCCGACACGACAATCCACCCGTTCATCCAAGAATGTGCGTCACACGTCACCTTGACACGCTCGGGCTTCTTGAACTCCACCTTCATCTTCTTCCGGAAGCCAGGCTGGGCCCGGTTCATCGCGGGGTTCGCTTTGCTGTAGCTGTGGAAGTTGTGCAGGATACGGTCACTGTTCAGGACCGTAATCTTGCCGGGCGGTGTGACCAGGACGTGGGGGCGAAACGTACAGCCCTTCTGATCAAAGGTCCCCCCTTTGCCATTCCACTTTCCTTTCGCCCCCTTGACCGAGACCACGGCCCACTGGATCCCCTTCGTCCCCTTGTCCACGACGAGGCTCTGGTCGTAAATAGGGGCCTTCCCGCAGACCTTCTTGTCCTTGGTGGGCGGAATTTCCTTCGGGGAGGGCGGCGTGCCGTCAAACTTCACGATGCCAGAAATGGTCCCACCTGCGGCACTGCCGGTCGGGACGTTCGCCAAGGCCCACAGCCCGAAGACGAAACCTGCTAGGATGAAAATCGTTACAGTCTTTCGCATGGTTGTTTTTCTCCTTCTAGAGTTACCGCTTTCCGAGGCTCAACAGATACTCCTGCAAGGCCAAGATCTGCTTCTGCTCATCCCCTCCGAGAATATCGTCCGGCCCGGAGTCCTCGTCCAAGAAGTAGCTCGGCATCTTGGTCCCGGGTTGGACTTTTTGCGGATCGTTGAGCCAGGTCCCAACCCATGCCGGCCGGAGACGCCGGTGCGCCAAGGCAAAATCGGGAGCCCACCCCTCCGGAGGTCCCTCCGGCTTCTTGTCCCCCTGCATATGGCAACTCCCACAGGAGAAGTACTCCTCCGACGCCAGGATTCGACCGGCCTCTACCATCTTGCGCCTCAGCTCCTCCACCGGGGGGACAAACTCAAAGGGGACCTCGAGTCCCGCCAGAGCCACGAAGTAGCTTGCCAGCCCTGCCACGTCGGTGTCCCTGATATTGAACGTCGGCATCCGAATCTGCATCCAAGGCCTGATGGGGTGTGGCCGATGCAGAAACTCAAAGAGCCACTTGGCCTGGACCTTGTCCCCCTCACTGAGGGTTCCTTTTCGTAAGACGAGGGGAGGCGGTGCTTCATTCAGTCGCCCCTCATATCGCACCCGGACATCTCCCCCACTCCCTTCGATAATGTGGCACCCCACGCAGTTAAAGCTCCTGATCAACCGCCGACCCCTAGCAATAGCCATCCGATGGGCGGTTTCCTCCTCACGAAACCGGTTGGGGACCTCGGTATCGACGAAGCTCCTCAGGAGGACCCGGAGTGTCTTGACCTCCTGATCGGAGAATCCGAAGTTGGGCATGATCTGAGCAGCACGGTCGGTGGCGTAGATCTGCGGGTTCTTGAGTTTCCAAAAGGTCCAATCTTCCCATGTCTCGTCCACCTGGACGGCGTCGCCAAAGAAGAGTTGCAGTAGCCGCTTGTGGCCGAAATTGCTTATCTCCGGTGCGATCTGCTTGGCAGTCTCAAAGCCCCGGATCTCGTGGCACCCGAAGCAGCCCCGCAGCCTGATCAGCCGTTCCCCCTCCTTGATCTGCTTCTTCTCTTTTAGCTCTGCCAACAGGGCCGGTGGCGACTCCTGCCGCTCTCCCCGTGTCATGAGGAAGGCGACCAAGGCACTCGCCTCTTCATCGCTGAGCCGAAGGCTCGGCATGGGAGTTAGGGGCCGGATGGCCTTGGGGTTTTTCAGCCAGCGAAAGACCCACTCCGGATCCTTGATCTTCATGGCCACGCTGCTGAGATCGGGCGCGAAGTCTCGGCCGATCAGCTTCCCAACTGCAAAGGTCCGGGGACCCTTCTCTGCGTACACCGCCCGCATGGCATGACAACCCAGGCAGCCGACCCGTTCAAAGATCTTCTTCCCATTTTCCGGGGAGGCGTTCGGGTTAAAGCGACCCGCCAGAGGTGGGTCCGGCTCTGACTTGTCCAAGAGATAGGCGGCAATGGCGATGGCGTGTTCTTTGGATAGGCCGAAGTTCGGCATTCGAGTATGGCGCAGATACGACTGAGGGTTCTCGATCCACTGGATCAGCCATGCCGGTTCCACCTTATTGGCGATCCGCGTGAGCTCCGGGCCCACCTTGGGCAGGCCTCTAAAGCCCTCGGTCGGATGGCACCCATGGCATCCCAGGATCTCGAACATCGCTATGCTCTTGGTCAAAGTGGGGGCCAGGTCAACCCACTTCACCTGCGCGTCGTCGCCCCCACCTCTCTTCAGGGCAGTGACGAACTCGGTCCGGTCCTCGTGACACTTGCGACATGAGGACTGCACCAGCTCTCCACGCAGCAGCGGGAACTCCCACAGGATGTGAGGACTGCCGCCGTATTCCTTGCCAAAGCCATGGGGCGTGTCGGGAATTCGGCCGTCCACCAGCTTCTCATAATCGAGGGCCGGCCCCTGTCCTTCATGGCAGACCGAGCAGCCGAACCGACGCACGGGATGTTTGCCCAAGATGGCCTCGCGGTTTGGGTGAGTCTGAAAAGGTGGAGGAGCATTCTCGAAGCCGGCACGGTCTATCCCCAGATGACAGGTCTCACATCGGTCCACTCGAAGGACGAAGACGTCAAATTCATTCTTATCCAGCCCGTCAACCACCACCTGTTTGATTACCAATGGCCGGATCCGCACCGCCTCCAGCCGTTCGTCCAGGCGCACACTCTTTGCGGTAATCTCCTTGATCCTGTCCTCCACCTCCTGGATGCGCCGGTCAAACGTCTTGACTCGTTTCTTGGCTTCGTCCAGGGCCTTCTTCTCGGCATCTGCCTGCGGTTCCAGCGAGCGTTCCCGCTCTTGCAGGCGCCTCACCTCCGCCTCCTCGGCGCTGGAGTTCTTCTCCTCGTGTCTCGCCTTATCGAACCAGTAGTAGGCCTCGTCAAGCTCGCTCTTGGTAAATCGGAGCTCTTGATTAATGTCTCGATAGGATACTTTCCGTCGCTCGAGCTCCCGCACGGCCGCGCGATAGTCCGGTCCCTTCTTGGCCTCCTCGGCCCATCGCAACTCTTCTCGAAGCTTTCGGAGCTTTGCTTGCACCTCGGGCTGATTCAGTTGCGCCCGGGCCTGCTCGAGTTCCTTCAGAAGCAAACCGTATTCGAGTTGCTTGAACTCGGTCTGGTATTCAATCCAGGGCCGGCGTGAGACCGATTCATCCCACAAGGCCCAGACGGTCGTCCCGACGAGGATCATACTGGAGACAAAGAAGATCATCCGGAGTGATCGTTTTTCGTCGGGGACAAACTCCCGCCGCGGCATAGATCGGCTGCTCCTCGCATGACGTCGTCAGGGAACGGCTGGGTCAGATGTTAAACCAGGGGGTCACCCAGATGTACTTGATGTTGAAGGCGATCCGTAAAAACATCTTGATGGGAAGCCCCATCATCGTGAGAACCAGGGAAGCGACGATCCCGTACCGGATGGGCCCCAGTTCCTGTAAGGTCGGACTCGTCTTGCTCTTCCAAAACCAGAAAGCCACCCCCAGCGCAAAATAGATGGTGATGGCCGTAAGTCCCACCAGCTCCACACCAAAGACCTTGGGATTTCCCAGATACTTGAAGGGGCCCCAGTACGGCAGATCGACATTCGTCAGGGCGACCACCTTGTGGGGGTCCCACACCTCCCACGGCCAAAAGAGGTTCCATCCCGGGCCCCTCAGGAAAACCCCCGTCACGATGAGACTGGTCCACAGGACCAGGAACCCGATGAGAAACATGGTGATTGCAAACTTCCGCTCCTCGAACGTGTAATAACCGTTCCCCTTCGGATTGACATCGATGAACGGAATAACCATGAGCCCGACGATGATCAGGGTAGGAAGTACCACCCCAGCCATCCACGGGTCGAAGTAGACGAGCATCTCCTGCAGGCCCAGGAAGTACCACGGGGCCTTGGACGGGTTGGGAGTGTTGGTAGGGTTGGCCGGCTCCTCCATGGGGGCGTTGATGTAGATAGACCAAACCATCAGGACGACCATGATGATGACGGAGCAGACAAACTCTGACCGGACGAGATAGGGCCAGCAGTGAATCTTATCTTCAATCGGCTTTATCTTGGCCTTGAAGGGTGCGGCCTTGGCCTTCTCGGCCACCGCCGCCCGTCCCGGTGCCTCTGCCATTCTCTACCCTCCAACATCCGCAGGGGCGTAAGGCGCAACCTGTCGCCCGCCCTACACGGGTCCCGAGATCCCGCCGTCCTTGCGAATCCGCCAGAAGTGGACGATCATCAGCAGGCTCGCCAGGATGGGGAGAAAGATGCAATGCAACACATAAAACCGGAGCAGGGTCGGGGGGCCCACGATCGTCCCGCCCAGGAGAAAGGCGCGGGCATCGTACCGTGGCGTCACGCCGACGACCTGGGCAAAGGGGCCCTCGTGACCCAACAGCGGCGTCGCCCGGGCCATGTTGGTCCCCACGGTGACCGCCCAGATCGACAGCTGATCCCACGGGAGCAGATACCCGGTAAAGGACAGGAGCAGCGTCAACGTGAGGAGGAGGACGCCCACGACCCAGTTGAACTCCCGGGGAGACTTGTAGGAACCGGTCATGAAAACCCGAAACATGTGCAGCCATACGGTGAGGACCATGCCGTGAGCCGCCCACCGATGCATGTTGCGCATGAGCATGCCGAAGGGAACGTCAAACTGCAGATACTTCATGTCGGCGTACGCATATTCGGCCACCGGCCGGTAATAGAACATCAGGACCACGCCTGTGACCGTGAGGACCAAGAAGAGGAGAAAGGTGATCCCCCCCATGCACCAGGTAAACCGGACGCGGATGGCATGGCGCCGGATTTTCGGCGGATGGAGATGCATCCAGACGTTCGACATGACCTGTAACGTCCGGTTCCGCGGGGTGTCGGCGTAATCATGGCGGAAGATGGAGCGCCAGACCTGGGATTCAAAGATCGTCTTTTTCAAGTCCTTCAAGTTGATCATGCCTCATCCCCGTCGGTTGTCTAAATCCTTAAGAGACTGTCCGGGTATTGTTCGTCCGGATCCTGCCCCGGCTTCATACTATACAAGACCGCCTTGTCGACAACCAGATCCCCCTCCGGACTGAGCGAGATTTTCGCACGGTCCAGTGGCCGAGGTGCTGGCCCTTCGTAATTAAGTCCACTCATATAAAAGCCGCTTCCATGGCAGGGGCATTTGTACTTGCGGTCTGACGGTATCCAGTTCGGCGTGCACCCCAGGTGGGTGCAAATCGCCAGCATCGCGAAAAAGCTCCCATCCTCGTATCGGACGATCCAGACCCGCTGAGATTGCTTGAACCGCGTATCCACCGTCCCCGGTTGGAACGTATCCGGACGACCGGCGCTGAATCGAGGGCTCGGCTCGAAAAGAACCCGGGGGAACATGAAGCGCATGAAGGCCACCAACATAGTGGAAAGAAAGGCCAACACCCCGCCCCAAGCCGTCAGAGATAAGAAGTCCCTTCGGGACCAGGTCGTCGCGTCGCTTTCCTCTTCGATGCCGATCTGTGTATCTCTGGCCATTCGTCTCTCGAATCCGACCCCTAAACAAACAAAAACCTCGCCCGCTCATGTCGGGCAAGGACAAATGCTTACCATTCGATCTCGCCAGCGTCGCTTGAGTGGGGCACACATCGACGACTAAGGGCGCAAGAGGCCCTCGAGGGATCCGTGTTTATCTTTATGGGGGAGACTCCACCACTCCCCCGACGTTTTCAGCCTCACAAATGGGCTATCGATCCAAAGCCTTGCGAACCGACCTATCAGTTAAGTAATAATAAACGCAAGGAATGTCAAGGGTAAAACGCCGTCAGTGCATGCTGGCGGTGAGAAGAACAGGGAGGGGATGCTGTATTTTCACGCGGGTACGCGTCGTGTGCCAGACATAGGCGAGCACAAAGACTCCTGCCTCTGCCACCCGCACCAGCGTTCGCGTGAAGACCGGGTCGGTCCTGAGTTGAGGGGGAAGGGGTCCCTAGCCCGGATTATTCGACTCCGCGGCTCGACTGAGCTCGCCGAAGTCCCCAGGTTTGCGGGGCGTCGCTCAGGGCTAGCCTTGAGCAGGCCGTGGGAGCGCCCAGTCGAAACCTGCCGGTGCGGCCGAGTCCGCACCTGCAGGCGCATTATTCACGAAGACACTCAGTTCGTGAATAATGGGGGCTAGCCTGTCAAGAAAATGATTAACCCCAAGAGTGCCCCCCAATACACGGCCACGAGATACATGAAGACCTTCGTGCCCGCCAGGAGGCCGATCAGCCCGCCAACGATCATGAGTCCAGCATAGGCCCCCCCCTGGGGTATTGGGGTACCAAAGGCGACCAAAATCCCGAGGAAGATAGCGCCGAGCGAGACAAGCTGAATTCCTTTCCACTTCTTCCCGGTTGCCCCGGTCGTCACCGCCCGTTCCAAGGGACAAGCACACGACGGACAAGACATGGCCCTGTCTGACACTTCTTTTTTACATTCAGGACATGTGATAAGCGCCATGTTTGTGCCTCCTTTTGTTCGCTCATGAAGACCAAAAAACCCAGAGCGGATCAGCGTCTTGCCTTCTGTGATGTTTGACTCGCTCTTTCAGAAACATATGGGCGTGACCCGGCTCAGGACCGCCGCCCGCAATGGCCAGTCCGTTCGTAACCTCTGAGATCTAAAGGGTAAGATACACCTTACACCAGGCTACGGCTGCACATGATGTGCCAGCATAAATCGGAGCGCCAGGTCTAATCAATTAACTACTTTGTTTGTGAGGAGTTGTCGCGATTTGATCCGATAGAAAATGGTGGGGATAGATTGCTGAATGGTCCTGTTATTCGCGCAAAGATTGCATGGAACATGTAAATGACCAGGCAAAAATTGGGGGTCTTGCTTGCGTCGTAGCTACTTGCTTGTAGCCTTCGCCCTCTCCTTTAACGCCGTGCCGTGTTTTGTCAGGATCTCTCCCATCCGCTCCATCATTTCCCGCTGCATCTGCTGGCGAACCTCTGGGGTCTTCTGCCCCATCTGGCCTCCGTACTTTTGCATCATCTCGCCCATCAGGCTCATCACCTCGCCGTGAATAGACATCATGGTTCCCATGATCATCGGCGAACCCATCGGGCCCATCATGCCCATACCGGGGCCCATCATGCCCATACCCGAACCCATCATCCCTTGGTGACCCATCTGGCCACCATCCATGCCTCGCCGAGCCTGGTAAGCCAGAGTGGATCCGCCGAGGCCCAGCACAACGATCAACACGAAGGTGGCAATCAATCCTCTCCGTATCACACGTCACCTCCCTTTCAGATTGCGCCGCTGCTCCTCTGATCCAGCGCCCCTCCCATGAGTCCCAGGAAAGGTGGAGCCCCCCTGGTCCTGTCTCTCAAGAAGGGACCTGCCGGACAGATTTCCACACAAAGATGGTGCGCACCCTTCAGGTGCCTGCTCGGCACGGTGGAAATGGGAAAGTGTCTTACGGGGTCTTCGCCTTTCGCCGGATTGTCCGGACTTTCTTCCGGGAGGTTGGCCGCGTGAGCCCAGACTCACGGTCCATGAGGGCCCGCAGTAGGTCCGTTTTTGTAATGATGCCGACGAGGGTCTCTCCCTTTATCACCGGGAGCCCCCCGATCCGGTATTTCAAGATGAGGCGCGCTGCCTCTTCGATAGGCGCCTCCCGACTGATGGTCACCACCGCCCGGGCCATCACCTCCCAGATGCGGACCTTTTCGGCGAGATGAGGGGCCTCGTGCATCTCCAGGCCCACCGCCCGGGAAGGGAGCGCCTGCCTGAGATCCCGGTCGGTGACCATCCCCACCAGGCGACCCCGTTCCACGACCGGGAGATGGCGGATGCGGCGCTCTCGAATAATCCGCCACGCCCCTCGCAGCGTATCCTGGGGGGAAACGGTCACCGGTCTCCGCTGCATCCATTTTTCAACTCGCACGGGACGCCTCCTCAGACGACTGCATCCGTGTTGTGGTCAAATACGGGCATACCACAGCGCCGCCACCCCTGCAACACAATCCTCATGGCGGACCGCGTAGTGAGACTGCTACGCGGCAGAGGCTGCCCCGCTCTCCGGCTGGCTCTCCGGATGATGCACGAGGATGAGGTTCTCGTCCATGCGACCCGTGAGCATTGCCTTGAGTGTTCCGGGGGTTACCACCGTCGCCAGGTAGAGGTGCATCACCACCCCAGCAACGAACACTGCCGCTGCCCCGCTGTGGACGATGTAGAGCACCAGTTGGACCGACGGCGTCATCCCGAGGCCACCGGGGTAGTAGAGAAGCAGTCCGGTCACCCCGGTCACCGCCCCGAGCAGCAGCGTTGCCCGGAACCAGATCTTCTGTCCGGCATTGAACCGCCCCGCTGGAAGGTGAGGATGGCTTCGGTTCATATACCCACCGGCCCGGCGGAGCCACTGCCGGTCATACGAGACGAACCGCATGTCGCGCCACCACTGGAGCCACATAATCACGAGGGCCACGAGGGAGATGAGACCTGCCCAGATGTGAGCAGCACTGGCCAGGCGGCCCCAGAAAGGAGCCGGACCCTCCACGACGAGCCGACTCAAAAGCAGGTAAAGACCGCTCACCCAGAGGACGAGGAAAGAGAGGACCAGCGCCGTATGCATCAGCACCTCGCTCCCCCGAAAGCGCTGCACCGTCCGCCCCGATGTCGGGACTCGGGCTGGGCCGACCGCCGCATAGTGCAACATCGCGAGTGCTGCGGTAAGTAGAAAAAGGGTGGCGCCGAAATATCGAAGACTGTCGCGGTAGCCCCAGAAGGTTTGCCACTCCTCTCCGGGCCGTAGGGTTGCCCAGACCTCAAAGCCGCCCGGGGCGATAACCTCTTCGGAACCCACCCCCAAGTATCCCCAAGCTCCAACGACGACGCCTAAGCCGGCTAACAGCATCGCGGTCATCACAAGCCATATTCGTCGTTTCATGATACACCTCCTTAGACCCTTCCGGGCCTGCTCCGCGCCGGCGTCCCCGAATGGTTACCGATCTCGGGGTCGGCCTCATCGCGAGGCAAGACCCACAGGAGCCCCCTTTACGACTGAGAGGATGCACGTCCAACCGTCTCGTCCCGCGTCGTACTCAGCGCCCTTTGGACTTCGCGCTGCAGTTCCTCGCTCCGAAACGGCTTCGTCAGATAAGCCGCCGCATTCAGTTCAATGGCCCGGCTATAGCTCCCCCAATCTCCAAATGCCGTCACAACCAGAACCGGCAGACCGGGACGCAGTTCACGGAGTCGCTCCAAGAGCGTGAGTCCACCCATCCCAGGCATGAGCATGTCGGTGATGACCAGCTGGCATGGATGGTGCTGTACGTACTTCAGCGCTTCAATTCCGTTGGCCGCCACATCCACGGTATAGCCCGCGCGCCTGAGGAGACGGCAGAGCCCTTCGCGCACGTCCTCATCGTTATCCACGACCAAAATCGTGATCGGTTTCATGAGTTTCGCCACTGTGTTCCTCTCGCGATCTTGCCTGGCCAGCCGGACAGCGAATGTGGCTGGCAGCCGAACGTGCACATACACCATTGCTTTCAACATCTCACAGTTTGAATCCACCTTGGAAACCGCACTCCAGGCTCGTCGCGGGCTTCCAAGGTGACCCTTTCCACTAAGGCAGGCAGCAAGCCAGGTGCCACTGGGCGACGGCATCTCCGACCACGCGCTATCCACTGAATTCTTGGGGAAAAGCGGGGCCAAGGAGGGGTAAACGGCGGCGGAACCTTTCAAATCAAATGAGACACGACTGCCCCAGGCCAAGCAAAAGGAACCGTGTGCAGGCTTAAGAAATGCCGAGCCCATAGGCAGAAGCGGTTTGCGGCCCTTCGGGACAGCCGTGTCCCAACGCGCGCGATTGTCCCAGGAGAGCACGACCTCGCACGGATGTGACGCCTGTTGAGGGAGGAGAGGAATTTGCTGCAGAATGGCATGGGACGAGGCTGCCCCACAGAGGAAAGAAAGCCCCACCCGAAAACGGGCCAATATATGCGGCGCAAGAGGGCCATAGCGGCGCTGCCCGTCCTCAGCGCCGCCCTTGTCTGGTCTCAGGTCGGGGGGCGCGGCGATCCTCCAAAGGCTTCCGTTCCACGGTGCGGGTTTCCCCAGGAGGGCCCGCCTTCGACCGATCTTCCCCGGCCATTGCCCGGAGCAGATCGATGGTGGTGATGATTCCAACCAGTGTCGACCCCCGAACGACCGGCAGGCAACCGAAGCGACGCTCCACCATCAGTCTCGCCGCCTTGTGCGCCCGGGTTTCCGGCGTCACCGAGAGGACTCGCCGGGTCATGACCTCCCCCACCTTCACCCGTGCTGCCGCGGTCCGGAATCCCGCCACCTCGTCGGGTGGGGCAAGCGACGAGGGGAACAGTTGACGAAGATCGCGATCGGTGATGATCCCGACAAGCCGCTTTCCCTGGACGACCGGGAGGTGGCGGATTTGATTGGCATGAAGTAGGTCTTGTGCCTTTCGGAGACTCGTGTCGGGCCGGACCGTGATCGGATTCGGGGTCATGTACCGTTCGACCACCATCTTCCCCTCCTTCCTCATGGGGCCTGGATAGGGTGCAAATAAAGCGAGGCGGAGAAGTCTCCGCCTCCGCTCTCTCTACCGCCCACATGTGGCTGCTTGATTACCGAGTCGCACCGAGGTCAAATTGGCCTCACTCCTTGATCGCCCACACCTCCTGCTCATCAAGCTGCCTCAGCAGGCTGCGGAACGCCCGGACCATCAGCACCGGCCGCGTTGAGCCTTTGAGGACCTTTTCCGCGACGCTGCCTCGATCGAAGTGGTTGAAGCCGGTGGCCCCGTGGCTCATCATCGCGATGAGGTCCACGTTTTCTTTCTCAGCCGCCATGAGGATCTCCACTGCCGGCTCGCCGACCAACACCTCAAGCTTGGTCGTGATCCCAACGTCCTTCAGGGGCTTGGCCACCCCCTCGAGGTAATTGGCTGCCTGTGCCTGATCGGTGTCCAACCACTTCCGGGCCTCCGTGGGCGCCTCCGCAGCAATCGCACCATGCCTGGGGTCGGTGGTACGCAATAACAGCACCTCCGCTCCGGTGGTCTTGGCGATCGCTTCTACATGCGGCAGAATCCGCTCGGCCAACGCCGACCCATCTAGGGGCACCAGAATCCGCTTATACATGGCATTCCCTCCTTTCGCGGGTCCATCCCTCCAACCGGACCCTTTCCCCACACCTCACTTCACCCTCTGTCACCCTGATCCAAGAGCAAGCCCTATTCCGATACGCAAAGAGCAGTAACCTTCTATTTTTAAAAAGCTCGTACAACGGGCCGAACGAACTGATGGGGCACCTGTGTCCAGACCGAGATTCGGCTTGTCCCCCGAAGCCTTTATTCTCATACGCGAACCATTGGGGCTCGCTTTCCTCAGTGGGACACTCTCGCCCCATGCCTCTCCCTCTAGCCTCATATCTCCCGAGGGGTGTCCTTCATTGCCCGAATAACCAGGACCGGGTCCACGGAATGTCGGACGACCCGATTGGCCACACTGCCCCGGATCCAGCGATCTAACCCGGAGACTCCGTGTGTCGTCATGGTAACCAGGCAGTCCTGGATCTGCCGAGTCATATCAATGATGGTGCCGCCGGGATGACCGTGGACCACGCGTCCTTCCACTGAATCTACGCCCTGCTCACGTAACTTCTCGCAGACCGTTTCAAGATACTCCCGGGCCTCGGCGTCCCCGTGTTCGATCAGCCCCTCAATTCGAGAAAGTGGATAGCCCGCGAAGTCCGATGCAGGCAGAGGGTAGTCCTCCGCTGAGAGAGTCACCCTAAGGAGAATGACGTTCAACCCAAGGGCCGTGGCAAGTACGACCGCATAGGGCAACGCCTGCTCCGCAATGGTCGATCCATCCAAGGGAACGAGTACGGAATTTAGCTTGACCCCCGGCCCGAACACTGGCCGGTCCCGAACTCGGACAATCAGGAGTGGATGGCTCGTCGCGTGGAGCACCTTGTCCGTCGTGCTCCCCATGACCCACCGCGTAATCCCAGACCGGCCGTGCGTCGAGATCGCAACCAGCGTATCAGGTATGGTCTCCGCTTCCTGCACGATGGAAGCGGCAGCGTTCCCCTCGTGCACAATGGTCGACACCGTCAGGCCGTCCTTCCGCAGGGAGGCTGCCACGTTCTCAACATAGTCCTGCATCTGGGTGCGCACGCTGGCGATGATCCGGTCGAGGTACAGACCGTGCGCGGGATCCGCGAGGCTCGGTGAAACAGGCTCGAAGACCCGAAGTAGTTCGACCCGCGCTTGAAGGCCTTTGCCCAAGATGCGGACATAGGGCAGCACCTGCTCGGCCAGCTCCGACCCGTCCAAGGGAACAAGTATCCGTGTAAACATCGCGGCTCACCCCTTTCACTTGCTCGCTGCAGCGCGGCGCCTCACCGCCGCTCCCGTCAGGTGCTCCTTACTAATCCCCGTAACGACCGCCCGCGCCACGTTTGCAATCTCTTCGCCGAGAACGACCACGATTCCTTCGGTTCATCCCCCCGATCAGGTCAGGGAGGGGCCCTCTAAACCGAGAATCTCCCGGAGCTCTGCACCTTCGATGACCTCCCGATCCAGGAGGACCTTGGCCAGCCGATGGAGTCCCTCTTGCTTTTCCCAGAGGATTATTCGAGCTCGCTCGCAGGCCTCCTCCAAGAGCACCTTCACCTCCTCGTCGATGGCCCGGGCGGTCTCCTCGGCATAGTCGCGGACCGGGGAAAGGCTCTCGGGCAGGAAGAGGGGATGCCGCTGCTGCTCGAAGGAAACGGGACCCAACCTCTCGCTCATCCCATACGCTGCCACCATGCGCCGGGCCATGTCTGTTGCCTTAAGCAGATCATCCTGGGCGCCCGTGGAGACTTCGTGGAAAATGAGCTCCTCAGCGCACCGCCCGCCGAGGAGAACGGTCAGGCGTTCCAGCAGTTCAGACCGGGTCAACAGATACCGGTCCTCGGTCGGAAGCTGGATGGTATATCCCAACGCGGATATCCCCCTTGGGATAATGGAGACCTTGTGGACGGGATCAGTGTGGGGGAGGGAACTCGCCACCAGGGCATGGCCCGACTCGTGGTACGCGACGATTTCCTTCTCCTTGGCGCTGATCACCCGGGCCTTCTTCTCAAGACCCGCGAGCATCCGATCAATGGCTTCGTCGAGGTCCGCCATCTCCACTTCGGTCTTGTTGCGCCTGGCGGCCAAGAGCGCCGCCTCGTTCATGACGTTGGCCAGATCGGCCCCGGCAAACCCGGGGGTCCGTGCCGCAATGATCTTGAGGTCCACTCGTGGCGAGAGCTTGACGTCTTTCGCGTGGACCTGCAGGATGGCTTCCCGGCCTCTGACGTCAGGTCGGTCTACCAGGACCTGGCGGTCGAACCGGCCAGGCCGCAGCAGCGCGGGATCCAGGATCTCGGGGCGGTTGGTGGCCGCCACAATGATGACCCCCTTCCGAGGATCGAAGCCGTCCATTTCGGCCAGGAGCTGGTTCAACGTCTGCTCACGCTCGTCGTGGCTTACCTGGGGGCTGATGCCCCTCGCCTTTCCCAGGGCGTCGAGCTCGTCGATGAAGACGATGCAGGGAGCCCTGGCCATCGCCTGCTGGAACAGATCCCGTACCCGCGCGGCTCCCACCCCGACAAACATCTCAACGAACTCAGACCCGGAGATGGAAAAGAACGGGACCTTCGCCTCCCCCGCCACCGCTCGGGCCAACAAGGTCTTCCCAGTCCCGGGCGGACCGACAAGGAGAACCCCCTTCGGAATCTTACCGCCGAGTACCTGGAACTTTTGGGGGTTCCGCAGAAACTCCACAACCTCCTGAAGCTCTTCCTTGGCCTCGTCCACTCCTGCGACATCGTCGAAGGTGGTCTTGGTTTCATCCTGGACGTAGAGCTTGGCCTTACTCCGGCCCACAGAGAGCAGCCCCTGGGGCGGTCCCATCCGCTGGTAAAAGATCCTGAGGAGCAAGAAGACAAGAAACAGGGGAAGCATCCAGATAAGGAGATTCCTAAGCCAGGAGGTCTCCAGTGTTCCCACGAAGCTAATGCCCCTCTCCTCCAGCTCTTTGACTAGGCCTGGGTCCTCGACCCGAATCGTGTAAAAAGCCTTGGCTTCTTCGGACGGCCTTTCCGGATCCACGATCTTTCCCTGGACGGTTTGAGATGAAATGACAAGATCCTCTACCTCTCCCGCCGCCACCAGCCGCTTGAATTCACTATAGGGGATCTGCTGACCCCGCTGCTCGAACATCAGGCTGAAGCCGATAAGGAGTGCCAGCAGGGGAAGGAGGAGGACCCACAATGGAATCTGTGTATTTTTGTTCATGGGCTTGCCCGTTCGTACCTTACCCCATAAGTCCACACCGTGGCTTATCAGGTCGCGCGTCTTGTGACGCTTTTAGTATCCAGGACAGAAGCCCTCGGACGACCCTTCCTAAACACCCTCTGAGAACTTGAGCACGGTGGGCTTCACCAGCCGCTCATAGTCCGCAAAAGCGAGCTTAACCACCTCGGTGTGGCTCCCAGCGTTGAACGCGATCTCCTCGTTGTCCGTCAGGCTCTGTGCCACAAGCACTGGCAGCCCGTACAGGTTCCCAAACGGCGGCATCGCCCCGGTCTCGCAATCGGGGAATAGTCCCTTGAATTCTGCCTCGGCGGCCAACGCCACCGTGGAGGCGCCGACGGCCTCCTTCAGCCGATCCAGATCGACCTTGTACGCAGCGGGGAGGACTACCATTCTTATCCCGCCGTCCACCTTGATCATGACCGCCTTTGCCAAGGCCTTGCCCGGGATATGCGTTGCAGCGGCAATCTCCTGCGCCGTGTAGGCTGAAGAATGGCTCATGGCGACGTAGCGCACCTGATGCTCTTCTAAAAACGCCTTCAACCTGTTGACTGGCATGGCCAACCTCCTTTGCCTTTACCTCGCCCGCAGCCACGCAAACGGGTGCGCCCGCTTGCCTTTGAGATACTTTCATTTGTGAAAATATGCACTATCACTACATCGTCAAGAGCAAGAGGTATACCGCCCTCTTACCCACCACGTGACCAACCGGGGAGGCTTGCTAACATCCTGAAATGAAAAGCTTTCGGATGGAGGAGCCGTGGTGCGGGACGCATGCGGGAAAAAACCGAGGCTGCAAGGTGGGGCAGGGATGCCTCAGTCCGGGTGTCGGGGGTGATGTAACCTCACGTAGAATGGAAGGGATTCGTACTGAGACCCGAGTGCCTCGAGTCCCAGCACTGTCTCATCTTGCAATGCTAATCATGGCGAGCCAGGAGACGGTGAGCGAACAAAAATGTGATATGTCTCTTCTGCTCTCCTATCTCCTTTATTTTCGAGAGCATGAGCCTCTTCGATCCGTCATCCGGGCATGCACTGGAGAGGCAGCACCCCTCTTGCTCGCCCCTCCATCATGAATTTTAAGGCCCATCGATCTGGTTTTGACGAACAGGACCCTTAGGAGTTAGAATCAGCACGTCGAGCCGCCATACTGGGAAGCTGAATCCGTCCCTAAGGCTCACCGAAGGTCTAGGAGAGGAGGGAGGGTGGTAAGAGAGCAACGGCGGGATTATCAAGAGCGCCTTTGATATTTCCGACGTCTGGGCTTCTTCCTACTCTTCGAACACCAACGAGATCCTCTGGGGCGCGAAAGTGGCCGCCCGGATGCCCTGGATCACCTGTGCGGTCCGTCTCTCGAGCTACGAATGCGGGATGGACCAACCCACCTATACGCCGACCCAGGCGATCGTGGAGCGCTCGGGCACGCTCCACTTCAAGTTCGGGGACCTCGACTCCACGAAACCCGGGGGATCGATCAAGATCCGGGTTGAGACTATTCACTACTATATCCAGCAGTCCTATCTCGGCATCATCGAGGGAAAGTTCAAAAGGCTTCCAAGTCCGTGCCCGCTCCTTAACTGAATTCCTTCACACCTATCGGCATCTGATGATCAGCGTCGCGCTGGATTGCCCATTCCACGACACGCGCCGCTTACCCTTCAGAATTCCCATTGGCTATCGCTTCGAGAAAGCCGATGTATTCGCCGATCAGTTGTTGCGAGGCTTCAGACACATCGACCAACGCTAAGCCCGTCCGATAGACATAGTTGCGTTCCCCGACGGACGAGTTCTCATACCGGTAAAGCGCCGATTGGACAACCCGACACTTCACACTGACCCTCGCCCCGCACAACGAGAGGGTCAGGATACAGACGGTGCTTGGAGGAAAGATGTTTGAGTGTTCGATAAGGACCCCGCTCATGCTGATGTCGACGACGGACACCTTGGTGGCGTCCCCAATCCATCCCGACAGCCATCCCGACCCCCGCCATCGCGGAAGGCGCCGCCTGTCGGATTTCGCCTGTTCCATCGGTCCCATCTCGCCGCTCTCGATTTTCCGGTTTTCCATGAAGTTGAGGCTCCCTCCCGTGCGATGGGTTACCGAACATTACATCTGAGCTGCCGTCGCGCTGACGTGTCATGCGGTCTGTTCGTCCGAAGACCTTACTCTACCTTGATTTCGATCATCTTCCCCCTCGCCTCCTTGGTCTTGGGCAGGTGGACTTCCAAAACACCGTCCTGGAATGTCGTACTTACCTTGTTCACATCCACGTCGGCCGGAAGAGTTAGGCTTCGCGCGAAGATCCCTGCCCACCGCTCACGGCTGCCGTAGGTTTCCTCGCTCGCCTCCCCCTCTTCCTTCCGCTCGCCCCGGATGTTCAGGACGCGGCGATCCACTGTGACCTCGATGTCCCTCTGTTCCAGGCCGGGGAGGTCCGCCCGGAGGACCACCTCCTCCTTCCGGTCGAGCAAAGCCATCGCCGGCGCCACGCCGCTCGCCTCGCCGGCCAATTGTAACCAGGGCCGCTCCTGAAAGAACCGGCCGCACACGGTTTCTATCTCTCGCTCCATCCGGCCTCGTTCGCGGAACGGGCCGCGGGCCAGACCCCACCTCGACCGCCTTCCGACTGCCATGACCCCTCCTTCTTGCCCCTGCGACGATAGACCGCAATGGATGAGGGGGTTCGCCGCGGTCCTCGGTCTATTGACCGCCTCCCGGTTTAACCGCCGAGCTGATGACTTCTTTGAGCAACGCCGCACGTTCCATTGCTTCCCTCATGTGGGCGAGTTTGGCCAGCAACTCCCGTTCGATCTCCCTACTCTCCGCCACGAGGCGGTCATACACTTCGCAGGCTTCCCGGTGTATGCGGTCTTGAACCTCGGCGACTCTGCCCCGGAAGTCCTCGACAGAAGCCTCGTGCCCCCTGACGAGGACTTCCTCTGAAATCGTGTGAATCTCCCTACTATAACGATCGATGAGTTCCGTCATGCTTGACATGCCTTGCTCAAGGAGCTGCATGGGCCCCTCCTCTGGGTATTCCTCCCGGACAACGTCCGGGGACCGACTGTTATTGACGGCGCCCTCGCGATTCGTCAGCTGCAGGCAGGCCGCAGCCTCCTCGGCGGTGAAGATCCCAAGCGCCTGGGCCTCCTGGAGGATCTCAGCCCAGGACGGACCCTCCCGCCGCAGGCCTCGCGTATAAATGGCCTCGAGGAGGTCATGCGGTGCGCTGACGACGAGTTTACGGATCAGGTCCTGTTCCCACATGCTTTGTATTTCCTTGGATCATCGCTGTCCCTTTTCAGCCGGGCCATGACCGTGGAAGCCCGAGTGGTTGGAACCAAGGGAAAAGCCATGCTTTTACGCAAAGGAGGGTGCTGTCGAACGGAAATTCGCGCTGTCGAAAATAAAAACGCCTCAGGAAGGATATACATCCTCCGTGAGGCGTCATGGCCTCTGCCACGTGGCGCGTCTTGGCGCCCGTGAATTACGTGCGCGATCTGACCGTCACATTAGTCCTAAGACTTGGTTTTGTCAAGGAGTTTCTTCGAAGGGAGAGAGAAGATCGTCGGCCTGTACGATCGTCGAGGCAATGACCTTGAGGCTCGTTCTCGTGGTCCGGCTTTTGTGTTGCATCCGTCGGAAAGCCTCCGCTTCAGAAAGCTGCACCCGCTTCATGAGCACCCCCTTGGCCTTCTCCACCAGTTTCCTGGTTTCCAATGCCTCCTTCAGGTCGTTAACCTCCCGGCGCAGGGCACCAAGCTCTGTGAAGCGGGCCAAGGCCACCTCGATGGTCGAGCG
>JAAXQN010000139.1 GCA_012974305.1 Candidatus Methylomirabilis sp.
GGGATGATCAGCAAGCTCGATCATCTCCACCAGCCTTCCATCCGGGGAATCGCCACTGATCACCAGACCATGGGCCTCCAAGACGCTCCGGTATTCATTATTCACCTCGTACCGGTGTCGGTGCCGCTCAGACACCTCATCCATCCCGTACGCTTGATAGGCCCGAGACCCAGGACGTAGGCGGCAGGGGTAGGCGCCCAGCCGCATGGTCCCCCCGAGGTTGGTGATTCCTCGCTGCTCGGGCATCAAATCAATGACGGCGTGAGGGGTCTCGGTATCGAACTCCCGACTATTGGCCTCCCTTAGACCACAGACGTGCCGAGCAAACTCAATCACGGCACACTGCATCCCGAGACAGATACCCAGGAAGGGAACTCCTTCCTCCCGGGCATAGGTGATCGCCCCGATCTTGCCTTCGATTCCGCGGATGCCAAAGCCTCCGGGGACCAATACCCCCGCGACATTATGGAGACATTTCTTGGCTCCCTCTTGCTCGATCCGTTCCGCCTCTACTGCCTTGATGTCGACCCCGCAGTCATTCGCAATCCCTCCGTGAGAGATTGCTTCGGTGAGACTTTTGTATGCGTCCTTCAGCTCCAAATATTTGCCCACGATGGCAATAGAAGTAGAGGTAGAGGGATTCTGGACCTTCCGAACGATCTGCTCCCAACCTTCAAGGTTCTGCTCCCGGACTTCGAGGTTCAGGATATCCACCAGGATGTTGTCCAATCCCTCGCTCTGTAAAACCAGCGGGACCTCGTAGATCGAGGAGACATCCTTGGCGGTGATGACCGCCCGCTCCGAGACATTACAGAAGAGGGCGATCTTGGCCCTGAGGTCTTTAGGGAGGATCCGATCTGTCCGGCACAGGAGGACATCCGGTTGGATTCCGATCTGAAGGAGCTCCTTGACGCTGTGCTGGGTCGGCTTGGACTTCAGCTCACCGGCGGTACCGATGTAAGGCACCAGGGTAAGGTGAACATAGGCCACGTTCTCCCGGCCGACGTCGCTCCTAAATTGCCGGATGGCTTCAAGGAAGGGAAGGCCCTCGATGTCTCCCACCGTGCCTCCCACCTCCACGATCACAACGTCCACTCCCTTGCCTACGCGGTAGATAGCCCGCTTGATCTCGTCGGTGATATGAGGAATAACCTGGACGGTTCCCCCGAGGTAATCACCCCGTCGCTCCTTCATGATCACGTTGTGATACACCTGACCGGTGGTAACATTGTTGTCCCTGGTCAACTGGGCGCTGGTGAACCGCTCGTAATGGCCTAGGTCCAGATCGGTCTCGGAGCCGTCATCGGTGACAAACACCTCTCCGTGTTGGAAAGGGTTCATCGTTCCAGGATCGACGTTGATGTAAGGATCAAACTTGAGGAGGGTCACCTTGAGTCCCCGGCTTTCCAGCAGACACCCGATGGAGGCCGCTGCGATACCTTTTCCCAAGGACGACACCACTCCACCGGTCACAAAGATAAACTTCGGTGTCATCGCTCCCCCGTCACTATTCATTACTCCCCTTTCCACACTCGTTCTTTGTTTCAATCCGTACAATCCGCTCCAGATCCTCTGCTGTATCTACGCCGATACTGTCGTATTTCGTCTCCACAACCCTGATCGGGTACCCATATTCCAGCGCCCGCAGTTGCTCCAGCTGCTCGGTCTCCTCCAAGGGAGTCGGAGCAAGACTTGCTAACGTGAGCAGGAAATCCCGCCGGTACACATAAAGGCCAATGTGCTTATAATACTCGGCACAGTCTGTACCCTGAACCCTGAACCCTGAACTCTCAGCCCTGCTATAGGGTATGGGCGCCCGGGAGAAGTATAGGGCAAATCCCCGGCGGTCCCGAACCACCTTCACCACATGCGGGCTCTGCCATTCCTCTTCCTTTTCAAGGCGACGACACACCGTTCCCATGATGAGGTCCGATTCTACAAAAAAAGGGGACACCGCCTCATCGATCATCGGTGGCTCGATGAGGGGTTCGTCCCCTTGGATGTTGACCACAATCTCACACGAAAGCGAGGCAGCAACTTCAGCGACCCGGTCTGTCCCCGAAGGATGATGCAACCCTGTCAGTTGAACCTCCCCGCCGAACGCGACTACCGCATCACGAATCCGGAGGTCATCGGTTGCAACCACTACCCTCGCCAGTGTCTTGCTCCGCCTGGCCCGTTCATACACATGCTGGACCAATGGTCGTCCGCGGAGATCGGCGAGCGGCTTGCCGGGAAATCGAGAGGAGGCGTAGCGGGCCGGAATGACCCCTACCGCCCTCACGATCTATCCCTCCTCGAGCCCCAAGGAACGCTTGAGCTCTGTCAAACTCACCGTTGCGGTCCCTCGCTTTCCTACCACCACCCCGGCGGCATGGTTCGCAACCTGGGCCGCCTCCACCATGGTGGCTCTGGAAGCAAGAGCAAGTGCCATGGACCCCACGACCGTATCCCCTGCCCCCGTCACATCAAACACCTCTTTCGCCACCGCCGGGATTTGGCTTACGCGCCCGTTCCCCTCATACAGCGACATTCCCCTCTCACCTCGGGTGACGAGCACTGCCTGAACTTTAAGACGATCGACGAGGTGGCGCCCCGCCGCGGCGACGTCGGCCTCACCCCTGATAGGGCGTCCCCAGGCTGCCATGGCCTCCCGATGGTTGGGCGTCAGAACGCTGACCTGGCGGTACAGATCAAAGTGGTTAATCTTGGGGTCTACCACTGTCACCACCCCGCGTGCGCGGGCCAGGGGAACGACCACCTCAAGCAACCGTGCATTGATCACCCCCTTGCCGTAGTCGGAGATGACCAGCGCATCCACATGATCCAGCCGATCCTGGACCAGCTCTTGCATTCTCGCCCGAAGCCCGTCGTCCAGCTCTTCAGTAGACTCTCGATCAAACCTTACCACATGCTGACTCCCGGCAACAACCCGGGTCTTAATGGTCGTCTTCCGCGAGCGATCCACGACAATGCCGTCCAGCTTGACACCAATCTGCTCGATCTCGTGTAGCAACCGTTCTGCCATGGAGTCGCCACCCGCCACGCCGACCAGATCCGCCTGCCCGCGGAGGGCCCGAATGTTAGCCACCACATTGGCTGCGCCCCCCAGGCGGATATTTTCGTCCTCCACCTCCACGACAGGTACCGGGGCCTCAGGAGAGATCCGCGAGACAACTCCCCATATGTATTCATCCACCATAATATCCCCGAGAACCAGGATCTTTCTCTGGGGAAATTGAGCCAGGATCTCTTCAAAACTGAGGGAGGACCCTTGTTGCGTCGTGTCTCGCATCATGGCTCCGGGTTTGCCGCAGGAATCCTCAACCGATTGACCTCCGACGAAAGACGCCCCAGACCAAGTGGAAGAAGATATTAGAACGACACAGCGCAAGAATGAACTTCCGATGTCGATCAAAATCCGCCCGTCGCTTCACCAAGTCGGGAAGGTCTGACTCATGGTAGGCGCAAATCAAATGATCAATCTGTTCGTCCGAAAGCGTTCCTCCCAACCGGCGGAAGAAATTCCCCACCCGGAGTTCGACACCAATCTCATGACGCCACCGTCGCTCGTACTCTGCCAGAACCCGCTCAGTCAGATCCCCGAGGCGGAAGGCATGGTCTAGCGTCGCCGCTGCTAGATCGCCGCACAAGACCCCGTAAGAAATTCCTCCCCCGGTGGTGACCTTCACCTGTCCGGCGGTATCGCCCACGAGAAGGATTCTATCCAAAAAGGTCCGGGAGACATTGGAAACGGGAATTGCCTTACTTTTGATCTGGACTTCTCCGTTCCGGAGCCGAGAGGCAATCGAGGGATGACGAAGGAACCGCCGGAGATAGGGGATAGCCTGACCACCGTCACAGACCCCGACGCGGGCCAACGCGCCGGCTGGAATTGCCCATGCGAAGCTACCGGGGGCCACTTCTCGCCCAAGGTACACCTCCACCCCAGCCAGCCCCTCCATTTCTACCTCAACCTGAGCTGCCTGCAGAAACCTAGGCGGCCGCTCAATTCCCAGGTCCTGAATCAGACCGTAGCGAACGCCGGTAGCCAAGACGACGGCCCGGGCCCTGTAACTCATCGGGATCTCACCCCCGCCAGGTTCCCTTTTGAGCACCGACAGCTTGACACCATCGCCCTCATACTCTAGACCCACACACCGAACCCCCAGGTGGTAGTCGGCACCACAGGCGACGGCTCGCTGCGCCATACTCTGATCGAATTCACACCTCCTGACGACGTAGGCCATCACCCGATCAGCCCCCACCGTAGCGGCGTTTCCTTTGGGCGAGAAGAAAGTGGCCGAATCGAACTCGCGAATGACCGAACCCCGGGGAAGATCAAACCGCTCAAAAGCCTCTGCCCCGATGAGGCCGGAACAATTGGTTGGTACACCGATTTGGGGATGCTCCTCGAGGACGAGAACGCTGTATCCCCGCTGGGCCAGGCTTGTGGCTGCCTGACTTCCTGCCGGCCCCGCCCCCACTACAATCGCATCGTGCATATACGTCCCTTTACTGCCACTTTCTTCATGCAGACGGAGTAAACCTGTTCCGTGGACTCGCCAGTCCTTCAGAGTCCGTCAGCACGGGATTTCGCAATTCGTTGTAGACCTTGGGTTCGAATCGAGAAGGGACCTGGCCCTGGAGAAGTTTGGGCACGCGTAAGAAACTTCGCCGTGCCTCCCATAAAAGAACCGATTAAGCCTGCCCCCTCAATCTCCAGGATCACTCCAATTCCGTCTCTCTGAACAAGATTCTTAACGATAGCGGCTAACCCCCCGGCCGTCAAGTAGAATCCGAACGCCGACGTGAAAGGAGAGATATGATAATGATATTAGGTATCGCCACGGCGGGCTTGAGTGAGCAGCCACCAGAGCCCACCCACCGAACACAGGATTAAGAGGAGGCTCATCACCTGGGCGGCCCGGAAAGGCCCCAACATCAGGCTATCGATCCTGAGTCCTTCAATGAAAAAACGACCGAATGAATAGAGTCCCAGGTAGCTAAGAAACAGGGTCCCCGGGTATGGCTCCAGCCGTTTCCGGAG
>JAAXQN010000266.1 GCA_012974305.1 Candidatus Methylomirabilis sp.
CTAGCCATGGCAATGAAGGGACCTTGCAACAGGAAGATCAGCGGGAAGCACTTGCGGTTCGAGTCTCGGGAAAGAGGTGTGTCAGACCGATCTTAGACTAACTCAGAGTAGGAAAGCATGGTGCCGAGGGCGGGAGTCGAACCCGCACGGGCGCGGAGGCCCAACAGATTTTGAGTCTGTCGCGTCTTCCTGTTCCGCCACCCCGGCATCAGTGTCAATGAAAGAAATGAAAGAAGGGAAGCCTCGAGACTCCCCTTCTGGACGTCGGATCGTGAAAAAGTGCCAGTGTACCGGGTTACTTCACGGCCTTCTTGAGTGCGGCCCCCGGCCGGAACCGGACCACCCGTGCAGCAGGAATCTTAATGGGCCTGCCGGTCTGGGGATTCCGGCCCGTCCGCGCCTTCCGCCGTCCTATGCCAAAGCTCCCGAATCCAACCAGGGTGACCTTCTTCCCTTTCTTCAATGAGTCCTTGATACCTTTGAGGGCACTGTCCAACGCCGCCTCGGCGGCCCGTTTGGTCACCTTAGCGTCCCTAGCCATGCGGTTCACCATATCCGCTTTGGTCATCTGCTGCCCTCCTTATCATGGGTTAAAAGATATAGAGGCCCTCTCCTGTGGCGGTGCCCGGCGTATATCAGAACCTGCGGGGCGTTGTCAATGGAAATCCGCGCCCAGTGCAGGTGCCGAGCACAACCAAGAAAAATTCCTAACCCCCAGAGTTATCCCCGGGGCTCTTTGACCTTTCCCCGGTAGGGTTCTGACAGGTATCGCTCGGCCGTCTCCTGGGCCAGCCCCCCTGCCTCGATCTCCAGGGCGCGGTGATAAGCCTCCACCGCCTTCTCACGATCCTCCAGCAGATCATAGACCATCCCGGTCCGGGTATGTGCCCAGGCCGTGATCCAGGCATACTTGGCATTTTGCGTCTCAATCGCCTGCCGGAAAAAGCTGAGGGCCTGCTCGTACGCACCAGCATTCATGGCGATCTTGCCCCGAAGCTGAAGATATCTGGGAGTGAGTTCCGGAGGAAAGTGAGGGCGTTCTTGCTTTATCGCTCTCCGGATCGCTTCCGCTACGGCGAGCGCCTGGGGGGTGTGCTGGGTCTCGGAGTAGAGAAAGGAGAGTAGAAAAAGGAATTCTGGATTTCCCGGATATCGGTTGGCCAAGACCTCCGCATAGGGAAGTGCATCTTCAAACCGCTTCTCCCAGCCACTCAGGATACGGACGAGGGCCACCATCGCCGGCACCTTCGCCACGGTCCCCTCGCGTGCCACCCGCTTGAGTCGCTCGAGCCCACGGTCGCGACCCCCCCCCGAGGGGAGCACGAGAGAGACGAGCGGCTTGAGCAGTCCCGGGACTCGGGAGATGGCATAGTCGTAAAGCCCCAACATCCACAGGGCATCAATTCGATGCGGGGCGACCTCGAGTGCACGCGTGAGGTGATGATGGCTTTCGCGAATCCCGTGATAGGCGGCAAAATAGTTTTTCCGCACCCGATCCACGGCCGCCTTCACCCCCCGGATAATCCCCAGGGTCAGGAGCAGATCCGGGCTGTCAGGTGTCTTGGCCAAGAGGGACTCCCCCTGGACTAGCACCGGCTCCATCCGATCGAGAAACTGGTCGAGGATTTCTTCCACTTCCTCTTCTTCTCGCTCCTCCTGAAAGGCCTCGTCCATCTCCACCACACCATCCAGAAAGGGGTAGAGCAGATCACCGCCAGGAAGACCCTTGAGGTGCGAGAAGGCATTTCGGGCCTCAACGTAATCGAGGTTCGCCATGTGATCGGTACCGGTGAGGATCTGCCGGGTTGTCTCTGGCGTGAGCCCGAACGCCCCCCACCCCTTTGCGGGGTACAGCACCATGAACAAGGAAAGGCCCAGGACGATTCGTCTCATGGTGTCCCTTCCCACTCGGCTAACGCCTGCCGCCACGCCGCCACCATATCGGGATCGATGTCGACCAGGACGACTCGCTGAAGACGTTCCGCGGGAAACTGCCGGACGCTGTCGATCATGCTTTTGGCTGCCGCCTCGTGATCAACGCCGCCGACTCCCGTCCCCATGCCTGGCAGGGCGATAGTGGCAAAACCTTCTGCCTCCGCCAGGCGGATGGCAGCCTTCGTTGCCATTTCCACCTTCTCCACCGGGATCCGCATCGCCGGCCGCTCCATAGTCGGGGCATGAATGATTCCCCGGAACCGGGTCTTTCCACCACTCGTGAGAATCGCCTCCCCAACGGGAGTGGGTCCCCGCGCGACCGCCTCCTCCTCTACTTCTCTTCCGGCCACCCGCTTGATCGTACCAGCCACGCCGCCCCCCATCCACCCCTGGCTATTGGCGGCATTGACGATTGCGTCAACCGCCGCCTCGAGGATCGAACCCTGCTGGATTGCAATCTGCAGCTTCACGACAGCCTCCGAATTGACCCAAATAGAAGTCAATGATAATGATAAGGTATGTCCAGTGCCCTCCCAAAAGGAAATCCGGCATGAGGGTGACTGTGCTCGGATCGGGGACTGCGGTTCCCTGCTCCGAGCGGGCGTCACCCGGCCTCCTCGTGGAGGTGGCCGATGAGTATCTCCTATTAGACGGCGGCACTGGTACCTTGCAGCAATTGGTTCGGGCGGGGGTGAGGCTCGATGCGGTAGATCGGGTGCTCTACACCCATTACCATCCGGATCACGTGGGGGACTTCCCCCACCTCCTTTTTGCGCTTCGGAGTCCCGAGATCGGCCGGCAGCGCCCCCTCTGGGTCGGTGGGCCACGTGGGCTTCGGCGCCACTACCACCTCCTGGGAGAACTTTATGGCCCCTGGGTGGCCAATCTTCCCTTCGAACTGGAACTCCGAGAGCTGAAGGAAGAGACGGTTGACTTTGGCTCGTGGCGCCTGACGGCTCGGTCCGTCCCCCACACCGATGTCAGCCTCGCCTATCGGATCGACGTCGAATATGGCGCCCTTGTCTGCTCGGGGGACACGGATTACTCTGAGACCCTGATCGAGTTGGCTCGGGGTGTCGATTTACTCATCCTCGAATGCGCCTTTCCGGAGGAGCAAAAGGTCACCGGACACCTCACGCCGAGCCTGGCGGGTGAGATGGCAGCCCGGGCCGGCGCAAAGAGGCTCGTCCTGACCCACTTCTATCCTTCGTGTCGGGGAAAGGATTTGCTGACCCCCTGTCGGAAGGAATTCCCCGGGGAAATCCTTCTTGCCGAGGATCTGATGCAGCTCACCGTGGGTGGATGAAGGATGCGATGACTGCGCGGGAACGTTTGATTCTTGCGCTCGATCTTCCCTCCTGGCAAGCGGCCGAGGGGATGGTCGAACGACTCCGGGGACGGATCCACGTCTTCAAGGTCGGGCTACAGCTTTTCACCGCCGATGGTCCCCGGGTGATTGCGGGGATTCACGAGCGGGGAGGCAGGGTCTTCCTGGACCTCAAGTTCCACGACATTCCCCAGACGGTGGCAGCCGCGGCGGCGAAAGCCGTGGACTGGGGGGTCTTCATGCTCGACGTTCACGTTTCTGGGGGATCAGAGATGATGCGGGCGGCGGCAGAAGCGGTGGCCGAAAAGGCCAAGTCCTTGGGGATCGAGCGCCCTCGCCTCCTCGGCGTGACCGTCCTGACTAGTCTGGCCCAGGCAGATCTCCAGACGCTGGGGATCGGGCGGGTGGTCGAGGAGCAGGTCCTTTTCCTCGCCGGCCAGGCCAAGGATGCAGGCCTCGACGGGGTGGTCGCCTCCCCCAAAGAGGCAGAGGTAATCCGGCGGAACCTTGGCCCGGGCCTTCTCCTCGTGACCCCGGGTATCCGAGCGGTAGCGGCCGAAATTGATGACCAGCGCCGCATCGCCACCGCCCGGGATGCCCTGCAGGCCGGTGCGGACTACATCGTGGTCGGTCGTCCGATCCTCAGGGCACCGGACCCAGTCGCGGCGGTTGAGCAACTCGTGGCAGAAATGGAGAGTTTTAACGTCCAGTGAGCTCCAAGGGAGGTGACCATGGCGTACGAACACCTGCAAGTCCAGACCTCCGAAGGGATTACTACGATCACCATCAACAGGCCCCAGGCTTTGAACGTTTTGGCCGCAGCCACCATGCAGGAACTGGAACGGGCTCTTCTCGCGGCCCGCGATGACCCCGCAGTGGGAGTGGTGATCCTGACAGGGGCCGGGGAGAAGGCTTTCGTCGCCGGGGGTGACATTCGGGAGGTCCTTGCCGGCCTCGCGGAAGGGGCCGCTTCCGCTCGAGACCAGGTCGCCCGGAAGGGACAGAAGTTCGTCACGCTCATCGAGCGGCTGGGCAAGCCGGTCATCGCCGCGGTGAACGGGTTTGCTTTGGGCGGCGGCTCTGAGATCGTTCAGGCCTGTCACCTGGCCATCGCCGCCGACACCGCGAAACTTGGCCAACCCGAGATCAACATCGGTTTCAATCCCTGCTGGGGAGCCACACAGCGCCTCCCCCGCCAGGTGGGACGCAAGCACGCGATGGCGCTCATTCTCACAGGAGAAATGATCGACGCGCAGGATGCATACCGGATTGGCCTCGTGAATAAGGTCGTCCCATCAAATGAGCTGATGCCCGAGGCAGAGAAGCTCGCTCGCCTGCTCTTGACCAAATCCCCGACCGTCCTCCAGCTGTGTCTCGAGGCCGTGATCCATGGACTGGAGATGCCTCTAGCCGATGGACTTGAACACGAGGCAAGCCTATTCGCCATGGCTGTCGCAACTGGTGACGCACTAGAAGGAACCCAAGCTTTCATTGACAAGCGTAAACCCGTTTTCAAGGGACGCTAAAATCGCAATCAGCAGTCGGCTGTCAGCAACTTAAGCTGGGACGCGAGGAGGTTGGGAGGCTAGGAGGCCCAAAAGGCAAGGCAGGAGGTTCCGACTCTTTGAGCGTCCGAGCGTACTAGCCTTCCAGCATCCAAGCAGGTTATCAGACATGGAGCTGTTCGAGCAGTCCAAGAAAAGCGATCGAAAGCGGAAAGCACCCCTCGCGGATCGGATGCGGCCTCGAACCGTCGAAGAGTTCGTGGGGCAGACCCACCTGTTGGGAGAGGGGCGGGTCTTGCGCCTCGCCCTCGACAGCGGTGAGGTTCCGTCTATGATTCTCTGGGGGCCCCCGGGCTCAGGAAAGACCACCCTCGGGTTTCTCATCGCCGAGCGAACAGGCACCGCCTTCGTACCCTTCTCCGCCGTCACCGCCGGAATCCGTGAGATCAGGGAGGTGATCAAACAGGCACAGTGGCATGAAGAGCAGCAAGGACCGCGGACCATCCTCTTCATTGACGAGATTCACCGATTCAATAAGGCGCAGCAGGATGCCTTTCTCCCCCATGTGGAAAAAGGGGTTATCATTCTCGTCGGGGCCACCACGGAAAATCCATCCTTCGAGGTGGTTGCTCCACTTCTCTCTCGGGTCAAAATCTTTCGCCTCGACCCACTTTCGGAAGCCGACGTGTCCGTGATCATCCAACGAGCCCTAGACGATCCTGAGCGGGGTCTCGGCCTACAAAAGCCTCATCTTCACCAGGAGGCCCTTCCGCATCTGCTCCGCATGGCGTCGGGCGACGGCCGCGTGGCGCTCAATACGCTGGAGCTCGCCGCACAGATCACGCCCCGCCGCCCAGATGGGACGCTCGAAATCACCCTGACCGCCATCGAGGAGGCAGCCCAGCGCCGAAGCCTGCTCTACGACAAGGCGGGAGACGAGCACTATGCCATCACCTCCGCCCTCCACAAGAGCGTGAGGGATAGCGATCCCGACGCAGCGCTCTACTGGTTGGCCCGAATGCTCACCGCAGGGGAAGACCCTCTTTACATCGCCCGGCGACTCATCCGTATGGCCTCCGAGGATATCGGCAACGCCGATCCAGCCGCCCTCTCGGTGGCGGTCGCGGCCAAGGACGCATACCACATGCTGGGAAGTCCCGAAGGGGAGCTCGCCCTGGCCCAGTGCGCCTGCTACCTTGCCACTGCGCCCAAGTCGAACGCCGTCTATCGCGCCTACGAAAAGGCTCGCACGGATGTCGAAGAGGGACCCATGAGGCCGGTGCCGCTCCATCTCCGCAACGCGCCGACTTCTCTCATGAAAAGTCTGGGCTTTGGGGTGGGTTACCGGTACGCGCACGACTACCCTGACGCCCTTGTAGACCAAGAACACGTGCCTCCGGAGCTGAAAGGCCGCACGTACTACGAGCCCACGGATCGGGGATACGAGGCCGAGATTCGCCAGCGGCTCGCGGCGTGGCGCCGGCGGCTCACGCAGCAAGACCCTGAGGGACAAGCCGACCCCGAGCGCTGAATCTCCCCAGTTAAAAATGTGGTCAGGATAGCAAGGCTCTCACCGCCTCAGAAACATCGGGCGCAGCCATGACCGCGGAGATGACCGCGACCCCGTCTGCCCCTGCGGTAAGGACCTCCTGCCGGTTTGTCCGGTTGATGCCCCCGATGGCGAGAATGGGAAGATGGATATGAGACCGAACCTGCTTCAGGATTTCGAGGCCCAGCGGAGCACCATAGGATGCCTTAGACGGCGTAAAGAAGATCGGCCCCAGGAGGATAAAGTCGGCCCCCCCCTCCTGAGCTTCCGCTGCCTCGGCAAGAGAGTGACAGGAAACGCCGAGGAGCCGTCCCCGGCCTAACAGGCGACGGGCGACGGCCGGTGGAAGGCTTCGCTGGCTCAGATGGGCCCCGTCGGCTCCGACAGCAAGGGCCACATCAATGCGATCGTTGACCAGCAGCAGGCCTCCGGCGGGATGGATGACGCCATGAAGTCGTTCGGCCAGTGCCGTGAGCTCCCGGGCCTCGAGATCTTTTTCCCGCAGCTGAAAGACCCTGGCTCCTCCTGCGAGGGCGGCGCGAGTCACCTCCTCGAGCGGCCTGCCCGCGGTTTGCGTGCGATCGGTGACAACATAGAGCCCCCATCTGCGGGTATCATCTTTGAGACGTAACATAGATAGATGGTTGGCAGAGTGTTGTCGGTTTGCGAGACGGGAAAACGGCGGACGGGAATCCGGAAGCCAGCGTTTAAATAAGCTCGGGCATCCCTTCCAGGGGGGTAGAGGCAGAGGCGTAAAGCTTCTTCGGGATGCGCCCGGCCACATAGGCCAGCCGCCCGGCCTCGACCGCATGGCGCATTGCTGACGCCATCGTGACCGGATCTTTGGCAGCGGCGATGCCGGTGTTCATCAACACCCCGTCGCAGCCCAGCTCCATGGCGATGGACGCATCCGAGGCGGTTCCCACACCGGCATCTACGATGACCGGCACTCGCACGACCTCCAGGATAATCCTGATGTTATAGGGATTCCGGATGCCGAGCCCCGAGCCGATCGGTGCCCCGAGAGGCATGACGACGGCTGCCCCCGCGTCCTCGAGCTTTTTGGCCACGACCGGGTCATCATTCGTATAAGGGAGCACGGTGAAACCTTCCTTGGCCAGCACCTCTGTCGCTTCCACCAACGCAGCGGTGTCTGGAAACAGAGTCTTCTCGTCACCGATCACTTCCAATTTAATCATGTCGGACAGCCCCATCTCCCGAGCGATGAACGAGGTCTTGATCGCCTCCTCCTTCGTATAGCATCCGGCCGTGTTGGGGAGGAGCGTGTACCGAGTGCGATCGACGTAATCTAAGAGCGAACCCCCTGTTGCCAGGTTCATCCGTCGGATGGCGACGGTGATCATCTCTGCCCCAGAGGCCTCCCATGCCTTCTGCATGATCGCCGGGTCCGGGTACTTGCTACTCCCGACGATGAGGCGAGACTTAAATTCTTTCCCCCCGAATCGAAGCGGTTCGTCTTTATACTCGCTCATCGGATTCTCCCCATCCCTCCCGCCATGGCTGTGAGGACCTCAACCGTGTCCCCATCCTGGAGGATCGCAGAGGCGTAAGAGGGCTTCTTGACGATCTCCTGGTTGACCAGGACCGCAACCCGTTCTGGGTGAATGTTCATCTCTGCCAAAAGGTCGGCAACCGTGATGTCATCGCGCACATCACGTTCTTTGCCGTTCAGCCGGATCTGCATAGTTGATTCGAACGAGCTCGCTCGTGCAGTGTTGCGTAAGGTCGGCCTTACTGTAACATGGGGCATTGGGGGAGTCAATTTTCCGCCCGGAACCTCCAATAATCAACCGATCGCTTTGTCTTTCGCTCAACTTCTCCGCGGCCGACGCGTACGACGTTTGAGACGGAGGGCCTTCTCGACCACTGCTGCCAGTCCCTCAGTCAGGGGGAGGGTGTCGATCGCGTCAAGATTAACCCAGAGGGCTTCTGAAATGTCCGACGCGGCTATCAATCGACCCCGGCGCCAGGAGGCCAAGAAGTCGATAATGACGTAGTGATAGCGAACCCGCGTCTTCCGGTCGGTATAAATCCGGTCCAGCACCTCCACCACTTCTCCCACCTCCACGTCGATCCCGCACTCCTCCTTCACCTCGCGTGCGACCGCTTCCTTCAGCCCCTCTCCAAGACTGACCGCGCCTCCCGGCAGGCTCCAGAGATTGCGACTGGGGTCCGTACCCCGACGGACCAGCAAGACCTTGCCAGCTTTCACCACGATCGCCCCAACAGCCACGATGGGATGGGGAGGATACTCGCGACTCATCCTTGCTCCGGAGCAGATAGAAGTTGACAAGGGGGGAAGAAGATATTATCAATGGCTTTTGGTTTCTCCAAAGCCCGTCTCCAAGGAGGGAGCAGTCCAGTGCCGATCTACGAGTACGAGTGTGAAGTCTGCAGCCACACCTTTGAGGTCATTCAGAAGTTCTCCGACGACCCCATCACGGCGTGCGTCGATTGCTCCGGGCCCGTTCGCCGACTCCTGTCGCCTCCTGGCCTGGTCTTCAAAGGGACCGGCTGGTACGCGACCGATTACGCCGGCCCGGAGCGGAAGAAGGCGATGGAAGGAGAGAAAAGGGAGCAAAAAGGCTCCGAGGCCTCCGCGGATACCAACGGCAGCGAGCGGACAAGCAAGACGGACAACAAGGCCGACACAGACGCGGCGAAGGACTAGATGACCGATGACCGACGACTCATCACCGCGAAGAATCAAAAAGCATTCGGTCATCGGTTTACGGTCATCGGTCGTCGCGCAGTGACCATCGGTGATCAGGTATTCGGCCATCATTGAGTGCTTGGTGCAGCACTAGCTCCCTTCCGTCTCGGTGAGAAGTGCCTGGACGTGAGGAACGGTCTCGGCGATAGGCACGAGGGCGTCCTCTCGGGTCCGGCGATTTCGAATCTCAACTTGGCCCTCGCGGATCGCTCGACTCCCCACCGTGACCCGATAGGGAATCCCCAAAAGGTCCGCGTCCTTGAATTTGACGCCGGCCCGCTCATCCCGATCGTCGTAGAGGACCTCCACCCCTGCCGCCACGAACTGCCGGTACAGCTCGTCCCCCACGGTCCGCATCGTCTCGTCCTTTACATTGACCGCAAGTAGGTGGACCGGGAAGGGCGAGATACTCATCGGCCAGATGATGCCGTCCTGGTCATGGCTCTGTTCGATGGCAGCAGCGGCGATGCGGGCCGGGCCGATCCCGTAGCTGCCCATGACGATGGGGTGCTCCTGCCCTTTCTCATCGAGATAGACCGCTCCGAAAGGTGTGGAATACCGGGTCCCTAGCTTGAAGATGTTCCCGACCTCGATCACCGGCTCGACCGCGAGAGAAGCGCCGCACTGCAGGCAGGTCTCTCCTGATTGGACGTGGTGAATGTCGGCGTACCGCGCGCTGAAGTGCTTGCCGGGGACCACGCCACGCACGTGGTATCCCTCGCGATTGGCCCCTGCCACATAGACCCCTTCGGCGACCGTCTCATCGGCCAGACGAGGTAGTTCAAGACCCAGAGGGCTGAGGAAGCCCACCTCCACTCCGGCGATCTCCTTCATCTCATCGCGATGGGCCGGCCGGAATGGACCAACGAGACGCTGCAGTTTCTTTTCGTCTAAGAGCTGGTCCCCCCGCAGCAGGCAGAGGAGCGGCCCCTCCCCGGTCATGACCATCAGGGTCTTCAAGATGAGACGGGGATCGATCTGCAAAAAGTTCGAGACTTCCTCGATGCTCCGGGTTCCCGGGGTCGCAAGCTCCTCCAGAGAGGACCATGGGGGGAATGTGGGCGCAGGCGACTTCGAAGATGCCAGCTCGATATTGGCCGCGTAGCCGCAGGAGGTGCACAGGACAACCTCATCCTCCCCTGCAGGGCTTGGAGCCATGAACTCGTGCGACCCTGCCCCACCCATCATCCCTGGATCGGACTCGACTAAATAAAACTTGAGCCCGCATCGCCCAAAAATCCGCGCGTAGGCTTCCTTGTGGAACTCGTAGCTCCGCCCGAGTCCCTCTTCGTCCGCATCCAGGCTATAGGAATCCTTCATGTGGAATTCCCGGGTCCGCAGGACGCCGCTCTTTGGCCGGGCCTCGTCCCGGAACTTCACCTGAATCTGGTACCAGATCTGGGGCATCTCTCGGTAGGAGCGAATCTCCTTCACGGCTAGCCAGGTGATGACCTCTTCATGCGTCATCCCGAGGCACATGTCCCGCTTCCCGCGATCCTTCAGGCGGAACATCTCCTCGCCAATCTCGTCCCAGCGACCGGTCTGTTGCCAGAGTTCGGCCGGGTGGAGCGCCGGCAGGGTGATCTCTTGCCCCCCGATCCGGTTCATCTCCTCGCGGATGATGGTATTGATCCTGTCCAGGACTCGCTGTCCCAGCGGCAGGTAGCAATAGATCCCGGCGGCCAGTTGACGCACCATCCCGCTCCGGATCATGAGCCGGTGGCTCGCCGCCTCCGCCTCGGCGGGATCCTCTTTCAACGTAGGGATAAGCAGATTACTCCAACGCATGGTATGGCAAGGGGAATGGTGGGACTCATTCCTTGGGAAGGATGGTGAGCAGATTCTCGGCACCGGGTGAAATGTCTTCCACCTCGCCGGAGGCGGCCATCTTCTGAAGTTCCTCGATGAGGGCGTCGGCTAGCTGTTCCTCCTTCACCTTCCGGATGATCTGCCCCTTTTTGATGAGGATACCAACTCCGTTACCACCGGCGATGCCGATATCTGCCCCCCGCGCCTCGCCCGGGCCGTTCACGGCGCAGCCCATCACCGCCACATTTATCGACTTCTTTAGGCCAAGTTCAGCCAAACGGCGCTCCACTTCCTTGGTGAGCCCAATAAGATCAATCTCCACCCGCCCGCAAGAGGGGCAGGCGATGATGTTGAGCCCCCGCTGCCTCAGGTCCAGGGCCTTCAGGATCTCGAACCCGACCTTAATCTCTTCGACACAGTCCTCGGTGAGGGAGACCCGAATGGTATCGCCGATCCCCTGGGACAGGAGTGCACCCATCCCGACCGCGGATTTCACAGTCCCCGGAAAGGCGGTCCCCGCCTCGGTGACGCCCAGGTGAAAGGGATAGTCCACTTTCTCGGCGAGCAAGCGGTAGGCGGCAATCATCATGGGCGGGTGCGATGCCTTGAGGGAGACCTTGATCTCGGGATAGTCGAGATCCTCGAGTATCTGGATGTGTTTTAGTGCGCTTTCTACCATCGCTTCGGGCGTCGGCTCGCCGTATTTCTCCATCAGTTCTTTCTCCAAGGAGCCGGCGTTGACCCCGATGCGGATCGAGACTCGGCGGTCTCGGGCAGCCCGGACGACCTCTTCTACCTTCCACCGCGCTCCGATATTGCCCGGATTGAGACGCAGGCCGTCCACACCTTCCTCCAGCGCCATCAAGGCCAGCCTGTAATTAAAGTGGATATCAGCAATGAGGGGGATGCGTATTTGGGGCCGGATCTCCTTGAGGGCCGCCGCAGCTTCTTCATCCGGGACCGCCACCCGGACCAGCTCGCAGCCCGCCGCCTCCAAGGCCCAGATCTGATCGACGGTGGCCTCGACATTCCGCGTATCGGTCTTGGTCATCGACTGCACCGAGACCGGTGCATCCCCACCGATTTTCATGGAACCCACCTGGGTCTGTCGTGTCTTCCGTCGCGTGATCATTTCTACCCCCGTTGACAGTTATCCGATGACCGATGACCGCTATCCGATTACCAAAACCAAAGGACCGTTTTCTTTCGGTCGTCGGTCGTCTGTGATCGGTGGTCGACGCCAGTCAACGTTCATCGAGCTATGAACCATGAATCGTAAACTCTGGACTCTCCACCGTGAACCATGAACTGTGAACCGTGAACCGCTCTATGGATGCCCGAGCAATCGAAAGATGTCGTTATAAAAGGCGAAAATCATCAAGGCCACCAAGAGAACCAATCCCACCCGCTGTGCCATTTCCCGTATCTTGACACTGACCGGCTTCCCACGGAACAGCTCGATGGAGAAAAAGCAGAGGTGGCCTCCGTCCAGGATGGGGATAGGGAGAAGGTTCAACACCGCGAGATTCACGGAAATGATCGCGGTGAGCCGGAGCAGGTACGAAAATCCCTGCTGGGCCTGCTCCCCGGTCATCTTGGCCATGAGGATTGGGCCGCCGATGGTCTTCGGAGAGACATCCCCTTTCACCATCTTCCACAACACCCGGACGATCAGGATGCTCGTGGAAGCGGTCGCCACGGCACCATGATACAGGGCGGTCAGCGGGCCGATCCGCTCGTACAGGAAGCCCTCCGGCGGGGTGATGCCGATACGCCCCTCCGTCACGGTCCGGCCCGACGCATCCTGCCGCGTCACGGCCTTTGGAGTCACGGTGATCGGCAAGCGCTCACCAGCCCGCTCGATTATCAGGGTCACTTCCTGCCCAGCCCGGGTGTGGACCCGTCGGGCCAGCTCCTCAAACGTTCCGACCGGCTCCCCATTCACGGCGACAATGCGATCCCCGACCCTGATCCCCGCCGCCGCGGCGGGAAATCCATCCATCACCCGGCCCACAGTAGGCGAAAAGAAGGGCCCAACGCCGATCGCCCACACCTCGCGCTCATCGCCGAAGAAATCGGTCAGGGTCCTCCGGCGGGGGGTTACTGTGATATCCCGACGGACTGAGTCCCGCTCAATACGGAATGAGATGGGCTTTCCTTCCGAGGCCTGTACCGCTGCCTCGATGTCCTCCCACGATTTCACCGGGCGATCCATCACCGCAAGGATCCGGTCCCTCGTCTGAATGCCGGCGACCGCAGCTGCCGACTGCGGCTCGGGCTTGCCTGCCACCGACGGGAAGACGGGGCGTCCCACCACGGCGAAGACTCCCCAAAAGAGGAGCAGAGCGAGTAGGAAATTGGATCCGGGCCCAGCCAGCACAATGGCGACCCGGGCCCAGACCGACTTATGGGCAAAAGATTTCTCGAGATCAAGGGGCTGGCCCGAGCCATCGAAGACCTGCCCGGTGTCGTCGATCACCACCTCCCGAGGGTCTTCCCCCATCATCTTGACATAGCCCCCGAGCGGGATAGCAGACACCAGATACTCGGTCTCCCCCCTTCGGAACCCAAAGAGCCGGCGTCCGAATCCGAGTGAGAACTTGAGCACCCCAACTCCCATCCGCTTCGCGACCACGAAGTGGCCCAGCTCGTGGACGAAGATGAGGACTCCCAGCATGATGATGAACAGGACGATGGTGTAGAGAAGCATGTTCGCGGTCATGACGCCTGCCTAACCTTGTCCCGGTACGTTTGGGAGAGTTCTTCCCGCACTTCCCGATCCACAGCCAGAATGTCCTGCAGACTCTCCCCGCTCCTCGACCGGTGACCTCTGAGCCCCGCCTCGATCACCTGGGGGATTTGGGCGAAGTTGATCTCCCGATTGAGGAAGAGTTCGACCGCCACTTCATTCGCGGCGTTGAGGGCCGCTGGCGCCGTCCCCCCCACGGCGACCGCTTCGTAGGCGTATTCGAGGCAGGGAAACCGCTCCCGATCCACTGCCTCAAAGGTCAGCGAGCCGACCTGCAGTAGATCCAAGGTGGGAAAGGGGTGCTCGAGACGATCCGGGTAGCTCAGGGCATAGAGGATCGGGAGGCGCATATCAGGAGGGGAGAGCTGGGCCAGCACCGAGCCGTCCACGTACTCGATGAGGGAGTGGACGATGGACTGGGGATGAACGATCACGTCCACGCGCTTCACGTCGATATCAAACAGCCATCGGGCCTCGATTACCTCGAGTCCTTTATTCATCAAGGTCGCAGAGTCGATCGTGATCTTTTTCCCCATATTCCAGGTTGGATGGTTCAAGGCTTCCTCGGGGGTGACCGAAGCGAGCCGTTCCTTGGGGTACTGTCGCAAGGGTCCCCCAGAGGCGGTCAGGATGATCCGTTTAAGCGCCGCCCGGCCCCCGCCCTCCAGACATTGAAAGATAGCCGAGTGTTCACTGTCGACGGGAAGGAGTTTCGCTCCTCGGGCGGTCGCCTCGGAGGTGAGGAGTGCGCCGGCCATCACCAGGGCTTCCTTGGTGGCTAACGCCAGATCTTTGCCGGACCGGACGGCTGCAAGAGCAGGCTTGAGCCCGGCTGCGCCCACGACGGCCAGCAGGATGAGCTGAGCATCGGGGTAGGCCGCAACCTCGCCTAACCCCTCCTCTCCGAAACAGATCTTTACCGGTAAGCCACGGAGCCACTCCTTGAGTTCCTGCGCTCCTTCAGGCTTCCCAACCGAAACCACTTGCGGCCGAAACTCTCGAACCTGCTCGGCCAAAAGGTCGAGCCGCCGCCCAGCCGCCAACGCCACCACCTGAAAGGCATCGGGATGGGCCCGAACCACTTCCAGGGCCTGTACGCCAATGGAGCCGGTTGAGCCCAGGATGCTCAGGCGCTTCATGGCCTCTCTTTGACCCCGACCCCGTCTCTCGTCCCAGTCTTGATGAGGTACATGGCCTCGTCGGCATGGCGCAGGAGGGCTTCCCCATTGGTCCCGTCCTCGGGATACGTGGCAACGCCAAAGCTAGCGGTGAGCGAAGCCTCCGCCCCCTCCACCGGTCGGAACCGATGGCTCCGGATCGCCTCGCGAAGACGGTGCCCGGTCCCGACCGCCCCTTTTTGATCGGTCTCGGGCAGCGTGACCGTAAATTCATCCCCCCCGAACCGGAAGATCTTGTCTATCCGTCGAAGTTTGATCCTGATGACGCCGACCACCTCGATCAGGACTCTACTCCCTGACAGATGGCCATACTGGTCGTTGACCGCCTTCAATTGGTCGAGGTCGAAGAAGAGGACTGAGAAGGGGTGCTTGTACCGTCGGGACCGTTCTATCTCCTCTTCCAGATACTGATCCATCCCGCGGCGATTCAGCACACCGGTCAGGTCATCTTGAAGGTTCTCCTCGTGGAGACGCGCATTCGCTTGGAGCAAGTGATATCGCTCCACGGCGTTCCGCACGGCGATCTCGAGCTCCGCCGGTTGAATCGGCTTGCGGACGGCACTGTACGCCCCCCGTCCCATGGCGGCGGTGGCCTCGTCACTCCCCGGAGAAGCCGTCACAATGATGGACTGCTCCGGCTTGAGCTGAATCATCTGGTCCACCATCTCTTCCACGGTGAGCCCCCCTTGCATATTCGGGTTAACAAGGACAACCGCGTAGTCTCCCTCCTGGAGCCTCCTGAGAGCCTCCTTGCCGGTCGAGGCCTCCGTGGGATGGAATCCCCGCTGCTCGAGGAGCTCAAGAAGCTCCCTACGCGCGGGTTGCTCCATATCCATGACTAAAATTTTCTCGCCGGCCACTCCGGGGTCTCTCACCTGATTTCGTCGCTCCGCGGATGCTAAAACTATAATGAAATTCAGAGGTTTTCGCAAGAGATTTCCCAGACCACAAAATGATCCGTTGTACGGGATCCCCGAGTGAGACTCTCGAATCTCCCGAAAGTTCAACGGCCCACTCTCGTTTTTTTTCTCCCCGGACCGTTCGCTCGATCCACATAATAGCAAGGAATACCTCGGACTTCGCATGTCTCCGGCGGCCGGATTCGCCTTGACAGTTTCGAGTAACCGTTCCTATACTGCCCTGTATCTTTACGCAATTCTGTGGAGAGGTTATGGCCCAGATTCGGTTTGGAACATCGGGTTGGCGGGGGATCATCGCCGATGATTTCACCTTTTCCAACGCACGGATCGTGGTCCAGGCCATCGCCGACCATTTGAAGGCAGCAGGTCTCGAAGGGCGAGGAATCGTGGTCGGGTATGATTCCCGCTTCCTCGCAGAACGATTCGCAGAAGAGGCGGCAAAGGTCCTCACGGCGAACGCAATCCCCGTTTTTCTTTGCGATCGGGATACGCCCACCCCTGTCGTTGCGTACGAGACCGTGCGACGGGAAGCGGGGGGAGCCATCAATGTGACCGCTTCTCATAACCCGCCGGAGTGGGGTGGGATAAAATTTTCCATGGCCACCGGTGCTCCGGCCCTGCCCGAGGTCACGCGGCTCATCGAGGCCAAGGCCCTCGAGCTCTCGACGGATCCCCAGGTAGAGGTCCTGGAGCTCGAGGCGGCAGAGAAGGCGGGGCTCCTCACAATGATCGATCCTCTTCACCCTTATCTGACACAACTTCGGCGCCTTCTGGATTACGAGACTATCCGCCGCGCAAGGTTGAGGGTCGTAGTAGACCCACTCTTCGGAACCGGCCGGGGTTATCTGGATGCGGCCTGTCAGGATGCAGGCTGCGAGGTCGAAGTCCTCCACGATTGGCGGGACCCTCTGTTCGGGGGCGGCCCTCCGGACCCGGGACCCAAGCGGCTCGCCGAATTGGGAGAACAGGTGCGACACCGCAAGGCCCACTTGGGCCTGGCCACCGACGGGGACGCTGATCGCTTCGGCATCGTGGACAGTGACGGCACGGCTGTCAGCGCCAACCAGATCCTGGGCCTGCTCTTGAGACACCTCCTCACCACGCGCCCCCTTCAGGGGGGGGCCGCACGCTCTGTGGCAACCACACATCTGGTGGATGCCGTAGCAAGTCACTATCGCGTTCCGCTGTATGAAACTCCCGTCGGCTTCAAATACCTCGGTGAATTGATCAGCCAAGAGAAAGTCATCCTGGCGGGCGAAGAGAGTGCCGGGCTCTCTATTCGCGGCCATGTCCCAGAGAAGGATGGAATCCTGGCGTGCCTGCTCGTCGCCGAATTGGTGGCGAAACGAAGAGGGCTATCTCTGAAACAGCTCCTGGATGAGCTGCACGCGGAGGTCGGCACTTTCCTTTCCCGACGGATCGACCTCACCCTGAGTCCCGACGAGCGGGAACGCCTCCTACCCAAATTGGAGGAGCCTCCGCACCAACTCGTCGGGCGTGTGGTTAAGGAAGTGGAGCGGGTCGACGGGACGAAGTTGCTCTTCGAGGATGGTAGCTGGATCCTGATCCGGCTCTCTGGAACGGAGCCGGTGGTCCGTCTCTATGTGGAAGCAAGGAATCTCCAAGACCTGCAAAGGCTTACCGAGGCGGGGCAAGAGGTGGTGTACGGTTCATGAGTCACATTGCCCACATCCATGCCCGAGAGATCTTGGACTCCCGCGGGAACCCGACGGTCGAAGTCGACGTCACCTTGGAGAGCGGCGCCCTCGGCCGGGCAGCGGTCCCCTCGGGAGCCTCCACCGGAGAGCGAGAGGCGGTGGAGCTTCGAGATGGAGACGCCCAGCGGTACTCGGGTCGGGGAGTCCAGAAGGCAGTCGAAGCACCTCCACGAAGGGCAAGCTCGGCGCGAACGCCCTTCTTGGGGTTTCCCTCGCCGTCGCCAAGGCAGCGGCGGAGGAAACCGGCCTCCCGCTCTACCGGTATCTCGGGGGGGCGGCTGCCCGGGACCTTCCGGTCCCCCTCATGAATATCCTCAACGGGGGAAAGCATGCCGACAATAACGTAGATTTCCAGGAATTCATGATCGTCCCGCTCGCCGGTGGACGGTTCGCCGAGGCACTCCGGATTGGTGTCGAAGTCTTCCATAGCCTGCGGGCCGTGTTGAAGAAACGAGGCTACAGCACCGCCGTCGGGGACGAGGGAGGCTTTGCCCCTGATCTTCGCTCGAACGAAGAGGCCGTAGAGCTGATTCTCGAAGCCACCACACAAGCCGGCTATCACCCAGGCCGGGACCTCTTCGTGGCGCTCGATCCGGCGGCCAGCGAGTTTTACGAGGGTGACCGGTATCGTCTTCTCGCCGGAGATAAGGTCGAGCTCAGTCGAGAGGAGATGGTGGACTTCTACGCCCGGTGGGTCCAGCAGTATCCAATCCTGTCCATCGAGGACGGCATGGCCGAGGGAGACTGGGAGGGATGGGCGCTCTTGACGGCGGCCCTCGGCGATCGGATCCAGCTCGTGGGGGATGATCTCTTCGTGACCAATGCCGCGATCCTCCGCGAAGGGATCGCCCGGGGAATTGCCAACGCCATCCTCATCAAGGTGAATCAGATCGGAACCCTGACCGAAACCCTGGAGGCCATCGCTATCGCAAAACAGGCAGCGTACGCCACCGTGATCTCCCATCGCTCGGGGGAAACGGAAGATACCATTATTGCCGACCTCGCCGTGGCAGTGAACGCCGGACAGATCAAAACCGGCTCTGCCTCCCGGACCGACAGGACGGTCAAGTACAATCAGCTGCTTCGCATCGAAGAGGCGCTGGGGCCGGCGGCCCGATTTCCCGGGGCGGAAGCCTTCCGCCGCTTCCGAGCGCGGTGATGACGAAGCGGGACCGCACACCGTGTGAGACCCAACGACCGCGGCGTGGCCTGATCCTGGCTCTCTGCTTCTTGGGCCTTCTGCTCATCCTCTCGCTGTCGGGAGATCGGAGCCTCCTTCAGTTTTACCGGATGGCACGGGTCAAGGCAGACTGGGAGCACCATATCGAGGTACTCAAGCCCGAGAATGCTCTGCTCAGGCAAGAAGTCGACGCGATGCGCCGTTTTCCCTCCCGGGCTGAGGAGATCGCCCGGCGAGACTTGGGCCTGGTTCGGCCCGGGGAAATCGCCTACCAGTTCCGGAAGCGGTAATCCGTGGGCTCCAGAATGGGACACGGCACCCTATGCCGGTCCCGTCCCCTTGCGCATGCGGCATTGCAGCCCCCCATTTCCCTGACATTTCAACTCCTCCTCACCGGTGCTTTGCTGATCGGAGCAACGCACGCCAGCGAACGGACAGAGAATTGGCAAACCACCTTGGGCCGGGATCATCCGCTCACCGGGCGGATCTGGGATGTGGCGGCTGCTCGCTTCATTGATCCTGCAACTCTTGTGGAGCGCCTGGCCCCAAGCCGGTTCGTCCTGCTCGGCGAGAAGCACGACAATCCGGATCATCATCGGCTCCAGGCATGGCTGCTCCGGTCCATGATCGCTGCCGGACGTCGCCCCGCCGTAGGATTCGAGATGTTCGATATTGACCAGGGGCCAGCCGTTGACCAGCATCTGGCCGTCGCACCAACCGACGCCGCCGGTCTCGCGGACGCCGTCAACTGGGACCGCTCCGGCTGGCCGGACTGGGCGCTCTATCAACCGATCGCCGAGGTCGCCCTGGAGGCGGGACTTCCGATCGTCGCGACGAACCTTCCCCGGGACATGGCGCGGGCCCTCGGGCGAAAAGATCTGGCTGCGGTGGAGGCCGGAACGGTCACCCGGCTGGGCCTCGACCAGCCGCTCCCACCCCAGATTCACGCGGAAATGGCAGCCGAGATCCGCGATGCCCATTGCGGTTACGCTTCGGAACCAACGGTCGAAGCCATGATTACCGTGCAGCGGGCTCGGGACGCACAAATGGCTGACAGCCTCGCCGCGGCGGGCCAGCAGGACGGTGCCGTGCTGATCGCCGGCTCTGGGCATGTCCGAAAGGATCGTGGCGTCCTGGTCTCCCTCGCCCTCCGCAGGCCCGGGGCGACCGTCGCCAGCTTGACTTTTCTGGAGGTCCGGAAAGGCGAAATCGAGACCGGGGTGTACGCTTCAGATTTCGGGGCTGGCCCGTTTCCGTTCGACTATGTTTGGTTCACCCCGCGCTTGGATGACCTAGACCCTTGCGCGAAATTCGAAAAGCAGCTCGAGGGCTTGCGGAAGGAAGATGAAGGGGTGAACGACTGACGGAAGACAAGAGGTCGGCCAAATGAAGGAATATGTTCTCAAGACGACCAAGGCCCCAGTGGATCTCTCGGGCTACGAGGCCGAGCTCAATCCCGCTCAACTGCAGGCGGTGACCGCTGGTCGCGGTCCCCACCTGGTGATTGCAGGTGCCGGCAGCGGTAAGACTCGTGTCATCACCTACCGGGTGGCTTACCTCATCGATCAGGGGACGAACCCTTCCCGGATCCTGCTGGTCACCTTCACCAACAAAGCGGCCCGCGAGATGCTGCGGCGAGTGACTGAGGTGACCCGTGGCGACAGTACCCAGGTTTGGGGGGGAACATTCCACCATATCGGCAACATGATCCTTCGCCGTCATGCCACCCTCGTCGGCCTCACGAACAGCTACACCATTCTCGATCGAGAAGACGCCAAAGAACTCCTCCAGGTATGCGTGACCGATCTGGGGATTTCTGTGACGAAACATCGCTTTCCTAAAGGAGATGTGCTCCAAGACATCCTCAGTACCGCCATCAACGCTGAGCGTTCGGTCGCCCACGTCCTGGAAGACCGCTACCCCTTTTTCACCCTCTTTGAGGCGGAGATCCTTGCGATCGGTCGGCGGTACCGGGAGCGAAAATTCAAGGACAACCTGGTCGACTACGATGACCTCCTCTCGCTCTGGCTCCGCCTGTTGAAGGAACATCCCGAGGTGCTGGACTCTTACCGGCAGCGGTTCCTCCACGTTCTCTGCGACGAGTATCAAGACACCAATGCCATACAGGGGGAAATCCTGGACCTGCTGGCTTCGAATCACCGGAACCTCATGGTCGTGGGGGATGACGCCCAATCGATCTTCGCCTTCCGCGGGGCGAAGTATGCCAATATCCTCCGCTTCACCGAGCGCTATCCCGATGCCCAGGTCCACAAGCTGGAGACCAATTACCGGAGCACGCCGGAAGTGCTCGACCTGGCCAATGCCAGCATCCTCCATAACATCGACCAGTACCACAAGACCCTGAGACCGGTTCGACCGTCTGGGCCAAAGCCTGCCCTCACCTCCCTCACCGATGAGGAGGAGCAGGCCGCCTTCGTCGCCCAACGCGCGCTGGAGCTCCGGGACGAGGCAATTCCCCTCAATGATATGGCCGTGCTTTACCGGGCCCATTTCCAGAGTATTCAACTGCAGCTGGAACTGACGAGGCGTGGCATCCCCTTTGACATCCGTTCCGGGCTCCGGTTCTACGAGCAGGCCCACGTCAAGGACGTGGTCGCCTACCTTCGGATCGCCGTCAACCCCAAGGATGAGCTGGCGTGGAAGCGCGCGGTGAAGCTCCACCCGGGTATCGGCAATGCCACGGCTGAGCAGATCTGGCAGGCAGTCGCTGGGCAAAGTGGGCAACTGGATTTAGAGGCACTCAAGGCACTCGCGCCACATCTGGGGTCGAGAGCCCGGCGAGGGTTCCAGGAGTTCCTGATCTTGTTGATCAGGCTCTTTGCCCTGCCCCAGGCTCCCGCCGAGATGATCGACACCGTGCTCGACGGTGCCTACCGGGAGTATCTGAAGACGCGGTACCCCAACTGGGCTTCTCGGCTCGAGGACTTGCAGCAACTGGCGACCTTCGCCCTGCGCTATCCTTCACTGGAGGCGTTTCTCACGGAACTCTCCCTCACCGGGGTGATCACCGGCGAGGATGTGGTGTGGGATGAGCCCCGGGATGAACTTTTGATCCTATCGACCATTCACCAGGCCAAGGGCCTGGAGTGGAGCGTGGTCTTCCTTATCTGGCTAGTCGACGGCTGGTTTCCTTCTGCAGCGGGGCTCCGCGAGGAGGGCGGGCTTGAGGAGGAGCGACGTCTCTTCTATGTGGCGACGACGAGGGCCAAGGAACATCTCTACCTCTGCCACCCGCAACGCGGGACCGATTTCCGCCGGCGGGAGCTCATCCTGAAGCCCTCCCGGTTCGTGCACGAGATCTCGGACAACCTCTACGAGCAATGGCACGTCCGCATGGAGTAAGGAGACGCCACCCTGGCAGCCGACACGATCAAGATCGGGACCTCCGGATTCAAGTACGCCGACTGGAAGGGGGTATTTTACCCGGCCAAGCTTCGAGACCAGGATATGCTTGCTTATTATGCCCAGTGCTTCGATACGCTCGAGATCAATTTTACATATTATCAAATGCCGCACCCCAGGACCCTGGAGGCCATGGACAGAAAGGCGGGCGGTGAGGTAACCTTCAGCGTCAAGGCCCATGCCGATATGACCCACCGGCGCGAAAATTTTCAGACCGCTGCGCCCGCCTTTCGCGAGGCCATCCGAGTCCTCGAAGATCGGAAGAGTCTGGGATGCGTCCTGGCGCAGTTCCCCTATAGCTTCTGGAACAAAAAAGAGAGTCGGGAGCATCTCCTCCGCCTCCGGGAGGCCCTCGCTGGGATCCCCCTCGTGGTGGAGTTTCGCAACGCGTCTTGGTATATCCCAGCCGTTTTCGATTTTCTACGCGAGCAGGAGATGGGTTTGTGTTGTGTCGATGAGCCGGAGCTCCCCAAACTGCCGCC
>JAAXQN010000162.1 GCA_012974305.1 Candidatus Methylomirabilis sp.
AGCCCTTGATCTCTAAATAGGTCGACCGAGCCGCACCCTTCAGTTCATCCAAAACGTCAATAGGGTCCTCGATGAAACGGGGTCACGAAACGTGCCCTATACTTTAGAGAAAAGGAGGGAGGTATGTCAAGGAATAGGGAAGGGTGCACCTTCGTAGTCAACTTTCGGTGCTGCTGTTGTTGCGGTGGCTAAGGACTGTGGGGAAGCCGGAATTGCACGAGGGTTGGATTCGCCTCGGGGGCTTCGATGGTTGCCATATTGCAAAGTTGCCAACGCTCCGCCGGAGGAAGCCAATGTAATAAACGCATTGAAAACAAATAGTTAGAAGCAGAATGAAAAAACTTGACAAACAGAGACTAAGATTTCATATTATAAGTCGGGTAAGAATTTGGAACGTGGGAAGATAACTTCTACTGTTCAAAGGAGGTCCTGAAGTGGCAAGAGTCATTGGAATCGATCTGGGTACAACGAACTCGGCCGTGGCGGTCATGGAAGGAGGCGAGCCCTCTGTCATCACGAATGCGGAAGGCGCGAGAATTACCCCTTCAGTCGTTGCCTTCTCAAAGGATGGAGAGCGGCTGGTAGGCCAGGTGGCAAAGCGTCAGGCGATCACGAATCCCGACAATACGGTCTTTTCCATCAAGCGATTGATGGGCCGCCGCTACGAGGAAGTACTCCACGAGATAAAGCTCGTTCCCTACAAGGTGGAAAAGGGCCCCGGAGGGGATGCGCGGGTCGAGTCCCGGGACAAACAGTATTCGCCTCCAGAGATCTCGGCCATGATCCTGCAAAAACTCAAGACCGACGCCGAGGCCTATCTGGGAGACAAGGTAACCAAGGCCGTTATCACGGTGCCCGCTTATTTCAATGATAGTCAGCGACAGGCGACGAAGGACGCTGGGGCCATCGCCGGACTGGAAGTCCTTCGGATCATCAACGAGCCGACGGCCGCCTCTCTGGCATATGGCCTGGAAAAGAAAAAGGACGAAAAGATCGCCGTCTTTGATTTAGGGGGTGGGACGTTCGATATCTCGATCCTGGAGATCGGCGATGGGGTCTTCGAGGTCAAGGCGACCAACGGAGATACTCATTTGGGCGGCGACGACTTCGACCAGCGGATCATCGAATGGATCGTCGCCGAGTTCAAGAAGGATCAGGGGATCGACCTCAGCAAGGATCGGATGGCGCTCCAGCGTCTGAAGGAGGCAGCAGAGAAGGCCAAGTGTGAGCTGTCCACGATCATGGAGACAGAGATCAATCTCCCGTTCATCACTGCCGATGCCTCGGGGCCCAAGCACCTCAGCATGAAGCTCACCCGGTCCAAATTGGAGCAGTTGGTCGAGAGTCTCATCGAGCGGACGGTCGGCCCCGTGCGGCAATGCCTGGAGGATGCCAAACTCAAGCCGGGACAGATCGATGAGATCATCCTGGTCGGCGGGCAGACCCGGATGCCTCGGGTCCAGCAAGTGGTGAAGGATGTCTTTGGCAAGGAGCTCCACAAGGGAGTTAATCCTGACGAGGTAGTGGCGATCGGTGCCGCCATTCAGGCCGGGGTGCTGGCTGGCGATGTTCGGGATGTGGTCCTTTTGGATGTAACACCCCTCTCCGTTGGGATCGAAACCCTGGGCAGCGTGATGACTAGACTCATCGAGCGGAATACCACCATCCCCACGCGAAAGGGGGAGATCTTCACTACGGCCGCAGATAATCAGACATCGGTAGAGATCCACGTGCTCCAAGGGGAGCGAGAGATGGCGCGGGACAACCGCACGTTGGGTCGGTTCCACTTGGTCGGGATTCCGTCGGCTCCCCGGGGGATACCTCAGATCGAGGTGACTTTTGACATCGATGCCAATGGCATCTTGAACGTCGGTGCGAAGGATACGGCCACTGCTAAGGAGCAGAAGATCACCATCACCCATTCGAGCGGCTTGGCAAGGGAAGAGATCGATCGGATGGTGAAGGAAGCCGATTCACATGCGGCAGAGGATAAGCAGCGCCGGCAGGAGATCGAGGCCCGAAACCAACTCGATTCTCTGATCTATGCGACGGAAAAGATGCTCAACGAGAATCGAGACAAGATTCCGGTGGGTGAGATCTCGGGGATAGAAGAGGCCTTACAGGAAGGAAAGAAAGCCCTTGAATCGGGCAACGTCGACCAAATCCGTCAGGCCATCGAGCAGATTACCAAAGCCTCTCACAAGATGGCCGAGGCCATGTATCAGCGAGCCCAGACCGAGCAGCAGGCACCCGGTGCCGAGACCGCTGGAGAGCAGGCAGCGGGAGGGGAGCGACCGGCGGAGGGAGAGGTCGTAGACGCGGAGTTTGAGGACCTTGGCGGTGAAAAGAAGAGTGAGGGCTGATAGCGCAAAGGTATTCGAAGGAGGTGGCGTGGTATGGCAGTAGTGCGGTGGGATCCATTTCAGGATTTGATCACGCTTCAGGATCGGATGAATCAGATATTCGAGCAAACGTTGGCCCGGTCTCGCGGGGACCGGGAAGGGGTGGTGGCATCGGCTTGGTCACCCCCGGTAGACATCTATGAGACGGCCGAAAGCCTTGTCCTGAGGGCAGAGCTCCCTGGCCTCAGCAAGGAAAATATCGATATTCAAGTCCGAGATAATAGGTTGACCCTCAAAGGGGAGCGGCGGCACGAGAAGGAGGTCAAGCAGGAAAACTACCTTCGGGTGGAGCGCGCCTACGGGACGTTCCAGCGCGCGTTCGCCTTGCCGACGGATATCCAGCCCGACAAGATTCGTGCGACCTTTAAAGACGGGGTCATGGAAGTGAACATCCCGAAGGCGGAGGCGGCAAAGCCAAAGCACATCAAAGTTGAGGTGAAATGAAATTCCGTCCGACATCGGACACCTTGAAGGAGATCTTAGGCTTTGCCGTTGGGCGTCAGGGACACTGGGAGGGACAGGGAGTATATAGGTAGATCGAGATGGCCAAGCGAGACTACTACGAGGTCCTGGGGGTTCCTCGGAACGCCTCAGAGCGGGAGATCAAGCGAGCGTATCGAAAGCTCGCCCGGAAGTATCATCCCGACGTCAATCCGGGAAATCCAGAGGCAGAAGCGAACTTTAAAGAGATTACCGAGGCGTACGAGGTCCTGAGTGATCCAGGCAAGCGCCGACAGTATGATCAGTTTGGCCATCAGCCGTTTGCCTCAGCCACCGAGGGAGCCGGTCCGGGATTTGGTTTTGACTTCGGTCCCTTCACCGGGTTCACCCAGCGTGGTTCTGGCGGCATTGCGGATATCTTTTCGGATATCTTTGGCGGCGGCCCAGGGGCAACAACAGCTTCCCTGAAGGGGGAGGACCTTCATTACTCCATCGATCTGGATTTTGAGAACGCGATCCGGGGCCTCTCCACGGAGATCACACTTCAAAAACACGTAAGCTGTGAGGCCTGTCAGGGGACCGGAGCGGCGTCCGGATCGGCCCCACAGTCCTGTCCTGAATGCGGAGGGAGCGGACGACGGCAGGTCTCGCGCGGTATCCTGAGTATGGCATCCCCCTGCCCCCGATGTCAGGGGAGAGGGAAGGTGATTCTCCAGCCCTGCCGAAGCTGTGGCGGCAAGGGGGCGATCTACCGAACCGAACGGCTGAAGGTCAATATCCCTCCCGGAGTGGACACCGGCTCTCGAATTCGCCTCGCAGGCAAGGGAGAGCCGGGGAGGAATGGGGGTCCTCCCGGGGACCTTTACGTGACCACCCGGGTTCACCCGCATCCCTTCTTCGAGCGAAAAGGGGACAACCTCTACTGTGCGATCCCCATCACCATCACAGAAGCAGCGCTCGGGGCGCGGGTCGAGGTTCCCACGGTAGACGGCACGGCCACCATGACAATTCCTCCCGGGACTTCGAGCGGCCGCATCTTCCGCTTGAGGCAGAAAGGGGTGCCGCATCTCAAGGGGAGTGGCCGGGGGGATCAATATGTCACGGTTAAGATTGTCGTTCCCCAGAATCTGGATGAACGGTCCCAACAGATCCTCCGGGAGTTTACGCGGTTGAATCCGATGGATCCCAGGCGGGATCTGAAGGGGTAACGTCCACGGTCCAGCGTCCAACGTTGAAGAGCGAATCCTTTCCTGTCGGGGTTGGACATTGGATATCGGGACGGAGTAGGTGCTGCCCGGGGAGGTGGCGGAAATGCCAAGAAGAAAGAAGAAAGCTCTGTACATGATTAGCGTGGTGTCGGAGATGTTCAATATCCACCCCCAGACTCTCAGAACGTACGAGCGAGAGGGACTGATCCGGCCTTCCAGGACCGAAGGAAACACGCGCCTCTATTCCCAGGATGACCTGGAGCGGATCGAGCTCATTTTACGCCTGACCAATGAGCTCGGGGTGAATCTGGCCGGGGTAGAAGTGATCCTCAATATGCGGGAGCAGATGGAGCAGATGCGCCTGGAGACGACCGAAGCTTTCGAGGCGGTGCTCCGGGTTGTAGGGGAGGAGGTGCTCCACCGCCGGCAGAGCCCAGGCCTGATCCCGGTGGGGCGGCGTGGTTTAAGTCGGCGTTCTCCACCTCAGCGGAGGGAATCCCCTTGACACCCTCAGAATCGTATTCTACGTTGATCATCCTTGGAAAGATGCACGAAGGATATCGAAGGAGATACAGAAGCTATGGGAAACACCATTAAAACGACACTCTTGTTGGGGGCGATGACGGGTCTCCTTGTTATCTTCGGGGATTATTTCGGAGGTACCCAAGGGATGGTGATTGCCTTCCTGTTCGCCCTCCTGATGAACTTTGGCTCTTACTGGTATTCCGACAAGATTGTCCTGAAGATGTACCGGGCCCGGGAGGTCACAGAGGCAGAGGCCCCGGAACTGGTAGGCATGGTCCGATCCCTCAGCCAGCGGGCGCAGCTCCCCATGCCCAGGGTGTATATCGTCCCCAACGAGTCCCCCAATGCCTTTGCCACGGGTCGGAATCCACAGCACGCGGCCGTTGCGGTAACCTCTGGGATTCTGCGGATCATGAACTATGAGCAACTGGAGGGGGTGCTGGCCCACGAATTAGGAC
>JAAXQN010000124.1 GCA_012974305.1 Candidatus Methylomirabilis sp.
CAATCACAGATTTCAAGAGTTTGACATCCTCTACGGTTGCCCCGCCGGCAGGATGAAAGCCAGTGGATGTCTTCACAAAGTTGCCTCCGGCGTGGACGACCAGCTTCGCCGCGTCACATTTCTCACGTTGCGATAATACCGGAGCTTCGATTATGACTTTCAGAATGGTGTTTTCACCTATCGCTGTGCGGACGGCCCGGATATCTTGTTCTGCCAGTATTCGATTGCCTTCTTTGAACCAGCCGATATTCATGACCATGTCAATTTCAGTCGCACCGTCGCTCATAGCCCCGGCCGCCTCAGCCGCCTTGAGTTTCGACGTATGAGCTCCCAGTGGAAAACCGGCAACCGAGCACACTTGTACCTTTGCCCCCCGCAATGCTGACGTGGCCATGCGAACCCAGCAGGGATTGACGCACACGGTGTCAAAACCGTTCTCTTTGGCCTCCTGACAGAGCTTCACAACGGCTTCTTCCGTGGCATCAGGTTTTAAGTTCGTGTGTTCAATCCTGCTCGCGATGTCAACTCGGTTCATCGCAACCCCCGTCTTCTACGCCAATGACTGTGACGGAGTACCGGGGCTCGGAAACCTTAGAGATGGGCCGCCTTCAGATACCGCTGCAGCACGACTTCAGCTTGCAGGATACCCTCGCGATTGAGCTTGACCAGCCCGGCTTCGTGAAGCTGCTTGAGGTTCAGGTTTGCTACGAACTCCCCGGCGAACGGGCTCCCCCCGAGCCCCAGAAGCGCCGCATCCAACGCATCGGTCCCTGCATCGTGCGCCGCACGGGCGTTTTCCAAACCGCGGCCCCCCTCGTGCAGGTGGACCCGCAGGAAAAAGTGGGAGAAGGCATCTCGCACCGCCCGCACCCGGTCGTAGACCTCTTCCGGCCGCGCTGCTCCGGTGGTGTCGGCCAGGCCGAGCTCTGGCACTCCCAGCCCGGCTACTCTCTCCGCCCAGTGGAGTAGGTTTTCGATGGGGGTCTCCCCTTCAAAGTGACACTGCCAGGTGTTCGCGAGAACCACCGCCAGATACGCTCCGTCGTCTTTCGCTTCGGCCGCCATGTTCACGAGTTCGGCCCAGGTCTCGTCCCGCGAGCACCCGCTGTTCCTCTGGTGATACGTGGGGCTTATTGCCAAGACCATCTCTAACCGGTCCACCCCCACTGCCCGCGCGCGTTGGTAGCCCTTGTGGTTTGCAATCAGGGCACCTTTGATGCCGGGGAAGGTCCTTAGGGCGTCCCAGAGGGCCTCGGCGTCGGCCAGCTGGGGAAGGCGCCGCGGCGAGACAAAGGAAGTCACCTGGGCCTCCTCGACCCCGGCCCCAAGGAGCTTCTGGTACACCTCCACCTTTGTTGCGGTAGGGAGGACGACCGACAAGCCTTGCAATCCGTCACGCAGCGTCACGTCGCGGACGCGAACCATTGGTTATACCCCTGATTTGACAGCATATTTTGCGGCCCCTTCCAATACGGTTTGGTGTGCCTATCACCCAGGCCACCGAACAGCTTCCAGAACAACACCAAGTCTACACGGCATTATGCCTCCTTGACCATCCTACCGCAACGCCGGTGTGAGCGCCGATGCCCCAGCGGGAGAAGGATCCACCACAGGTGTTGGACGGGCTGAAATTGAGACGCTTGCGGCGCTCATGGAGGACTGACAAGAAATCGGTCGTCCGGGTGGACTCGGGGACGCTGAGTGACCGACAGGGGTCCTAACCCCGTGTCTTTTCTGCGCTCCCCGATGGCAGGGAAAATGCAAAGGGACGAGTGAAATGTCGACCAAAGAGCTCGCACAGGCTCATATCAGGAAGCAGACATCTCACCGGCCTGGACACTATCCTGCCGGCCCCGGCCTGGTGTTTCTTTTTGTGGTGCTCCCCCTCCTCCTGTTGCCGGTGGTGGTGCGCCACGTGGCGGAGCAGCGTCTCGATGCCTTGATCCCTGCGCCCGTGGCCATTCGGGACGTCGACCTGAACCTCTTCACCGGCAGAGCACAGGTCTCGGATCTCGTCATCGGCGGCGACGGAACCGAGACCATCCTGCGGGTGCCGACGCTCGACCTGCAGTTTTCCCGGCGCGCCCTCCTTCACCGTCAAATGATCATACACACAGTGACGGCTCGCCAGCCGACGCTGCGCCTCGAGCGGACCGGAAACCGTCGCTGGAACGTCACCGAAATTTTCCGCGCTCTGGTAGAGGGGGATGCTGATACCGGCGAATTCACGATCGCGCGCTTGGACGTGCAGGGAGGCCTGATTACTGTCGTGGATCACACGACCACACCGGTGGCGAAAAGTCTCGTCAAGGATCTTGCACTCACGATACGGCCGGTGCCACTGATCCCCGAGGCGAAGCCTGGGCAGGTCACAGGTAACTTCCAATTAGATGGAGCCCCTGTCCAGATGAGCGGCACGCTTCATCTTATTAGTCCGTTTGTGACTCGGCTAAAGGTGAACGCCACGCGCGTACCCCTCACGTTCTTTCAGGGGTACGTGCAGTATTACCTTAGCGGAGCAGAGGCCGTTGCCGGGGACCTCGACGGGCGCCTGAACGTGGTTGCGGCCTTGAATCAGCAGGAGGATCTTGTCATCGAGATGAGCGGCGCCATCAAGGGGCGTGGCGTGGCCCTCGGATTTCCTGGCAACAAAAAGCCATTCTTTCGCGCCGCGCGGCTCACGGCCGACCCCGTCCGGGCGAGCAATATGCCGGTCGTTCACGCCGAGGTCGCCAACGTCCAGCTCACTGGGATGACCGTCCGGATCGAGCGGGACCACGACGGTAATTTCAACCTTCGGCGGCTGTGGGCTGCTACCCCACCGGAGGGTGGGGCGGGCACAACCCCGTCAGGTGCTCCGGCACCTCTCGCGATCCGACATCTCGAGGCCCGTGACAGCCGCATGTTGTTCGTGGACGGGACGGTCACTCCAACCTTCACCGGTGACCTTTCCCCCGCGACAGTTGAGGTCCACAAACCGTCCCCGAAGACTGATCGGGCCAGCCTCAAAATAAAAGGGACCCTGGGAGGGTCCGCCCCCGTAGAACTCAGCGGGTGGTTCACGGTCGCTCGGCCCCTCAAGGTCTACCTTGAAGGGACGATCAACGATTACGAGCTGTCGCGGGTGAACCCTTACGCGGTCAAGTACGTCCGGCACCAAGTCCAGCGCGGCCGCGTAACCACCGAGGTAAAATACCGCTATGATGCCGGCAACCTCGCCGCCGGCAATGAGATCCGTATCCGCCAGATCAAAGTCGGAGATCCCATCGGAGAAGAGTTCGAAGGGCAGGTCGGCATCCCCCTCAAGCTTGCTCTTGCACTCCTCGAGGGCCTCGATGGCGAGATCACCCTGAAGATCCCAGTTGAGGGCAAACTTGACAATCCCGAGTTCCGGCTCAACAAGGTCGTTTGGAAGGCCCTCCGAAACGCGGTCGTGAAGGCCCTGACGGCCCCCTTCCGGCTGATCGGCAAGATTGTGACGGCGGCCGGAAAGATCACCGCGGTGCGGTTCGATCCCATCAGCTTTCCAGCAGGGTCCGTCAAGCCCGATCCGAAGGGGGTGAAGCGACTTCACCGCCTCGCCGCCTTCCTGCGAAAGCGACCAAACGTTGAACTGCAGCTGCGCGGACGGGCGAGTCGCCAAGAGGCAAAAGCACTACCGAAGAAGCGCCGCCGCGGCCGCGGCTCGACCGAGCAAAAATTACGGAAGCTTGCCGAAGACCGCGCACGCTTCGTCGAGCGGACGCTTGTCCGCCGTCGGGTCGCGGCAAAGCGGCTCTTTGTGCTGACCGGCGATCCAAACGCCGTGAAAAAGCGCGGGGCCGGTCGGGTCGAGTTTCGTCTGCTCGACTGACACGCCCCTTACCACTGAAAACTCCCAAGCGCAGACCCCATGCGAAGACGGAAACCGACGGATCCCCTACGACAACTCTCGCTTGGAAATGAGTTCACCGAGCGGGACAGAGGGAAGGACCTAACTTAAAAGGGGATCTTAGCCTCGGCGGGATCGGCCACTACCACCAGGATGCCTCGATCCGGATGCAGGTATCTGCGCGCGACCCGAAGGACATCCTCTCGGGTCACCGCGCGGATGATCTCGGGATAGCGTTCGGGGTAGTCCATCCCCAGGCCGTAAAACTCGACCCCCGCCAGAAAGCTCACCACTTGTCGATTCGTTTCGAACCGGAGGGGGAAGCTTCCGGTCATGAAGCCCTTGGCCTCCTCAAGCTCCTTCGTGGTTACCCCGTTTTCGCGGATATCCCGGACTTGGCGCAGCACCTCTTCAATGGCGGAGCCCGCCGTCTCGTTTTTCGTTTGAAGACTCACCTGGAACGCCCCGGGTAACCGGCGGGCGCTGAAGAAGCTGTGCACGTCGTAGGCCCAGCCCCTTTCCTCACGGATACTCCGCATCAGGCGAGACGTTAGACCCCCACCTCCCAGGATCAGATTCATGACTGAGAGGGTGTAATAGTCCGGATTCTTGCGCTCGATCCCCAAATGCCCCCAGACGATATTGGCCTGAGTCACCTCCCGATCGATCTTTACCACCTGCAGGCTCGTAGGGGGAGACACGGCGGATACCTCAAGGGAGGGGATGTCTTTCCGTGACCAGCCCTGGAGGTGTTTCTCTAAAGCGCGCTGCATCTCTTCGAGTGTCACATCCCCTGCGGCCGCCAGGATGCTGTTGTTAGGGACATAATAGCGCTGATGAAACTCAACCAGGTCCTCCCGGGTGATCCCAGGCAGGCTCTCTTCGGTCCCCTCCACCGGCCGACCGTAGGGACGTTCCCCAAAGAGGGTTGATGCAAAGGCCTCCCGGACCACCGTGCCGGGATCTTCCTGCTTCCGTTGGATACTCCCTTGGAGTTCCTGAACCTTTCGTGCGATCTCCTCTTGCCGGAACGCTGGACGCAACAACACATCCGCGAGCAGTTTCAGGCCAAGATCCAAATCCCGTTTCAGGACGGTCAGTGATACTGAGGCGAGGTCCCTCGAGGCGCTGGCACTGAGACCTCCCCCCACAAACTCGATGGTCTCACTGATTTCGGGAGCAGTCCGGCTAGCCGTTCCCAGAGGCAGGAGCTCGGCGGTGAGGTTGGCAAGCCCCGCCTTCTCTTTCGACTCGCGCAAGGAACCAGCCTTGATCAAGACCTCGACTGTGACCATAGGGAGCATCGGCCGCTCCGCGACGAGGAGGGTCAATCCATTCTGCATCTCGGCCCGGCGGCCAAGCGGTGCCGCATCGGCCAGCTTGACCAGGCCGAGGACGAGAATGACCAGGCCAGTTATCACCAGATGCCTTTTCATTTCCGTATCCTTGGTAATCAGCTCTCCCGCTGACAGCGGACGGCTGATCAGTGACTGCTGACCGCTGATTGCTGACTGCTCTCTGTTGATTCCTGGTCTCCCGGGATAAGGACTCCCACCGTCCGCTTCTCCCTCGTAAGGTACTTCTGGGCCACCCGCTGGACATCTTCGCGGGTCACGGCACGAATCCCGGGAAGGTACGCCTCCCAGTAGCGCCACCCAGCCACAATTTCGTAGGACGCCAGCTGTCGGGCCAGGCTGAAAATCGAGTCCTGACCAAAGATGAAACTAGCCTCGATCTGGTTTTTGGCCTTCTGAAGTTCCCGGGCCGAGACCAGCTCCGTCTTGATCCGCTCGATCTCATCAAACAGTGCCTGCTCTAGTTCCTCCACGCTCTTGCCGGGAAGCGGGGTCGCATAGAGAGTAAAAAGGTCTGGGGCAGCGGAGACCCGGGCATAATAGGCACCCGCACCCAAGGCAAGCTGCTTTTCGTAGACCAAATGCCGGTAAAGCCGTGCACTCTTTCCACCAGCGAGGATCACTTCGAGCATGTCCAGGGCGTAGCTATCAGGATCCTTCATGTTCGGGGCATGATAGCCGGCAACAAGGGAGGGAAGCCGGGCGTCCGGCCGTCTGAGCATGACCCGCCGTTCCCCTTTTTGCGGCGGTTCGTCGCTGCGTACGGGCGGTGGCTCGGGGGCTTGGGAAATCGAGTCGAACGCCTCCTGGATCCTCGGGAGAAGTTGTGCGCGGTCAAAGTCCCCAACCACGACGACCACCGCGTTGTTCGGGACATAGTACGTTTTATAAAAATTCTGGACATCCGTACGGCTCAGCTGACGTAGGTCCTCCATCCAGCCGATCACTGGGTGGCCGTACGGATACGCCTTGAACGCGGCCGCATTGACCTCCTCCCACAACGCGCTCGACGGGTCGTCCTCGGTGCGCAACCGTCGCTCCTCCATGACCACGCTGCGCTCCCTCTTGACCTCGGCAGGGTCGAGGAGGAGGTTGACCATCCGATCCGGCTCTAACTCCAGGGGGAGTTGAATGCGATCCGCCGCGATGGTCACAAAATAGCCGGTATAGTCCTGGCTGGTGAAGGCGTTATCGCGCCCTCCATTCCGGCGCACCCGCCGGCTGAACTCTTGCCCCCCGACCTTTTCGGTCCCCTTGAACATCATGTGCTCCACGAGATGCGCGAGACCCGTGCGCCCGATCTGCTCGTTCCGCGATCCGACCCGGTACCAGATATGAAAGGTGACCACGGGTGCCTTGTGCTCCTCCAGTAAGAGCACTTTGAGCCCGTTGTCCAGCGTGATCTCAAAGACGTCGAGTCTGCCGGCTTCAGTCCCGTGCGCCAGGAGCGCTAGGAGCAACGTTGCCAAGGGTATCCAGCGCGCGCGTCTCACTGCTCCCCTCCTCTTTTCAGGTCGATTTGGACCGGGTCATCGAGGGCGACCCCATAGCGCTTCGTAAAGCCAGCGGGAACCTCGAGCACATACTGAACCTCTTCACGCGGCGCAAAGACCTGCGGGGCCTCGCCCGGAGCCGGTGGTTTCGCTCCCGTCACCAGATCCACCACGCGTCCATCCCGAATCCAGAGGATATCAAGGGGAAACCGCATGCCCCGCATCCATATGAGCGGCCGGGCCGGCGCCTCGTACACAAATAGCATTCCCCTTCCAGGCTCCAGGCCCTCCTGTCCGCTGAGCCCGCGGATTTTCTCCGCCTCGGTCTGGGCCACTTCGACCGTCACCACCGCTCGGTCCCCGATCCGTACCTGAGCCCCCGCAGCCACCTCGACTCCAGCACTCAGCACGCAGACAAGAATCCAGGGGAGAGACCGGCGGGTAATCATGATAATTCCTTCGGCAGCTCGCCCAATGTCGTGGTGATCATGATGCGCAGGCCATCGCGCAGGATCTCGAGCTCCACCGTCTGGCCGACCCTTTTCTGATCATCGAAGTAGGCGATGAGGCCCCTCATGCTCTTAATTTCTTGCCCATCGACTCCCACAAGCACATCGCCACCAACCCGGAGGATGGTGTTGCCGATCCGAATCCGGCGCTTTCCTCCTCGAATGCCCGCCCTGGCCGCCGGTGATCGCCGGGTCACACGGACCACCAACACCCCCTGCTTGACGGGCAGGCTTAGGGTCCGACTAATCTCCGGTGTGAGAGTGAGCCCGGAGATGCCAAGCCAGGGATGGCTTACCCGACCTTTGGTGATCAATTGCGGGACAATGCGCTTGACCTTGTTGATGGGAATCGCAAACCCGATCCCCACCGAACCGCCGCTCGGGCTGAAGATGGCCGTATTGATCCCGATCACTTCGCCGCGGGAATTCAGAAGGGGTCCGCCGCTATTGCCAGGGTTGATGGCGGCGTCGGTCTGGATCACGCCCCGGATCTCTCGCCCATTGTCGGCCCGGAGCGTTCTATCGAGTGAGCTCACCACGCCGCTGGTGACCGTCCGGTCGAGGCCGAAGGGGTTGCCGATGGCGATAGCCATCTGTCCGACCCGGAGCTGGTCCGAGTCCCCGAGCCGGACGATGTGGAACTTCTCATCCGGTACATCGATCTTGATCACGGCCAGGTCATTGAAGGGATCCCGACCGATGAGCCTCGCCGACACCTTTTTTCCACTGGCGAGCGTCACTTCGAGGCGTCTGGCATCTTCAACCACGTGATTGTTGGTGATGATATATCCCCTCTCGTCGATGAAGAAGCCCGAGCCAGCCCCTTGCCGGGGAACCACGTTAAAGAAGAAATCGTAGACCATCGCCGTGCTGGTGATGTTGACCACCGCCGGGCCGACCTCTTGATAGACCAGGATGATGACTTCCTCCGCGGCGGTCAGTTCCCCCTCCGGGGTCGCTGCCCAAACGGCAGGAAGCCCCGGCAGCGCTTCACTCGGCTGGCGCCAGGACGGGTGGACACCCAGAAACACAATGATCAATGCGGCAGAAATCAGGGGGGTCATCCTTATCACCCCCAGTTTTCGTCTCATGACGTATCCGCCCTCTTCATCCCTTGGAACCGCAGAAGAATGAACGTCTTACTATCCCATTTCCTTTCCGCTTGTCAATGTGCCCGATCGGTTAGACCCGCCAGACGGCTCTTGCTAGTGCCGTTCCAACTTGATAAGTAGTTCGACAGGGCTTCGACGGTGAGCTCAGCCGAACCGCTCACCACCCCGAGGAAGATCGAGGGGCCGAATTTGCCAACCTGCCTTGTTGCAAGGGCCGTGATCGAGTGCAGCGAGAAAGTTGGCACAACTAGTTGGAACGGCACTAGTGCCGCACCAACTATTTCTCACTAGCATTCCGCGCTGGTGCGGCACTTCCGCTAGGGGGGCAAGCCCCCCTTCGGCGCTCGGCGTTCGCCCCGCTGAGCACCCCCCAGGCGTAGGGGAGCCTCTCCCCTACAACCCCTCAGTGCCCCTGGCCCGCATTATTCACGAACGGGGTGTCTTCGTGAATAATGCGCCTACAGGTGCGGGCTCGGCCGCACCGGCAGGTTTCGACTGGCCGCTCCCACGGCCTGCTCAAGGCTAGCCCTGAGCGACGCCCCGCAAACGCGGGGCGGAGTCGAAGCCCGGAGGGCAGATTATTCAGTTCTATGTGAATAATCCGGGGTAGGAGACGGAATGAAGAGGTGGGAAGATCGGCCCGGCACTTGGAGTATTCCGTTCCTGGTCGGAACGTGTTTGGTGTTGCTTCCCCTTGGGCTGCCGTCGGTCCTTGCAAATCCTCCGTCTCTCCAAAACACCCCGGATGTTCCCAAACAGCCTTCGCCTGCCTCCCCTTTTGAGGCGGAAAAATCTCCACCTCGCTATTACCCTGATGAGATCGATCATGAAGTGGCAAGGGCCATTATCGATGCTTATCTGGGGAATGAGAAATCCGTCAGGGCCCATCTCGATGCCCTCCGCCGTGAGGATGAGGCGCGACGGCGGGAAGGTCGGCCGGAGACGGGGCTCACTGCCAATCTACGGGACCTTTACCACAGCACGCTGACCAGCCGAGAGGCCTTCCTGGCGGCGCAGGAGCAAGCAAGGGATGAAGCCTCGGGGCCCGAGGACGAGGCCTTGATCTCGTGGCGACTTGGACAGGACGAACTCGCCCAAGCGGACGAGCTATACCATAAGAGCGTCGTCAATCGCGTGGGCAAGATTCTGAACCGCGTGCTCCGGTCGATCAATCTGACCAGCTTTGTCTTGGATCCCCTGATGGCGCCGGCGATCGACTCTGCTGTGAACGTGCTGCTCCACTCCGGGGACTTCAACAAGATGAGCGTAGAAGAACGGAAGGCCCTGGTCTTGTACCAGCAATTCTTGGTCAGGCATCCCGAGGACCCTGAGGTCGAAAGGGTCGAAAAGGATGTGGCCCGGCTCCTAGCCAAGAAGCGTGAGGCACTCCTGGCCCAACAGATCGAGCGAGGTGAGAATGCCCTCGAGGCTGGGGACCTCTGGACGGCCGAGCGCAACTTCGAGTTGGCCCTCGCCCTAGATTCTGTCTCCGACTCCGCTGACCAGGGGATGCATGAGGTGGAGGGGCTGCGCCAGGAGCAGCGGGCCCGCCAAGTGCAGACGCTGAAGAGTAGACCAGAGTCACCTCCGCTTACAGACGCGTCGGACGAGGTCCTGTATTACAACCTCCTCCTGGCCACGACCAGGCGGCAGCCGACCGGGATGCGGACGGCGGCAAACACGTTAGCCAACCGGCATCAAGCGGATCCCCTTTGGGATATGGCGGTGGACGTCCTCGCCCTCGCCTACGAACTGGAGGGCCAAGAGGAAAAGGCACACCAGACGCTGCAGGATGTGTCTCGAAGTGGCCGGTCCTCCTCTCGGCAGGCCCGGGCGAGCCTCCTCCTGGACAGTCCCCAGTACAATCAGCTGGTCGCGATCCGTGCCGCGGAGCGACAGCATTTCAAGGACACGCTGAGTTTCATCCTGGGAGGGAGAGAGACGCTAGAGCAGGCCCTCATCCACAGTCCCACCTCCATCCTCCTTTACGGGACACCGGCTGCAATCCCGATGGGGGCAGCGACCGCCGCCGGTGTCGGTATTCGGGGAATCCGTGTTCTGACCGGAAATCCTGTCTCCCGCAGCGCCATCATCGAGGCGGCGGGGCAATACCTACGCGAGCATCCGCGAGGCGACCCTCACTATCGAGAGGTCTGTCTGCTGCTGGCCGAGGCGTATGAGAAGGAGGCGCGCTTTGACCGGGCCCTTTACTACTACCGTGAGGCCGAGGCCGATCCGGAAGAGATCCGCGAGCTCCAAGGGCGGGTTGCCGATATCTTGCTCGGGCGGGCCGCTCAGACTCCAGCCCCCCAGAGAGCGGGTCAATTCCTCGCTATCTTGCAGAATTATCCTGAGACCGAAGCGGCGCGGGAAGCCGGCCGGGAACTCCGAGGTCTCCTGGCACCGCAATATCAGGGGCTACGGTTGAGCAAGGAGTTCTTACAGGAGCATCCGGCCGTGGCCCACGAGGGGCTTCGACTCAAGCCAACACTGTTGGACGACGATCCAGACAACAGCGAGATCGCAGCCGATGGTGTCGCCCTGCTGGAGTCAGGCCGGCTGGTTATCACCTTTGAGAGCCCTGAGGGGATCACGTCGCAGGTCTACAATCTCGATCGCGTCACCGCGGAGCGAGTGCTCCGAATGCTCCGGGAAGGCGTGTACCAGGAAGCGTTCCAGGAGCCCGAGGATGCGGCACAGCTTTTCGCCGGGCAGCCTGATCTACCCGCCTTCCTTTTCGCCAGAGACCCTGCCGAGGACCGGGTGGATCGAGAACCAGAGGTGCATCTGCAGCCCTACGAATTTCTGGGCGAAGAGGAGCAGGGTGACCAGTCGTTTCTCCCATTCCCGGAGATCCAGGGAAGTGCCACTATGAACGGCGTACGGTTCGAAGGGTTGCTTCCTTATGAGCCCTTCGGTACACGCCTCTCCATCGGTCTCGACGAGAGCTCCCCATTTATCGGGGCGGAGATTCCCGTTCCCGACCCCTTGCCGCTCAACCTCCGCATAAACTTCGCCCCTGATACCCAATCTCTGCCTTCCATCTCACCGCAGATCCGCTTGTTCAAAGAAAAGATACCGGACGCTCCGCTGTACGAGTAAGTCTAGTCCTGCACCACGGTTCTGTGGGCGCCGAAGAGTGTAGTGGCCTCCAGCCCGTGTCCCGCATTGTTTTCGCGGGCGTTTCATGGTAGATTTTCAGTAACTTGCAGTCGAGATTCAATCGCAGGGAGAGATGGATGCTGGATCCCCTGAAGCAGGCGCTGATCGAGGAGGTTGATCGGCTCAGCCCCGAACTGTTGCAGATCAGCCGGTTCCTCCACGCCAATCCCGAACTCGCCTTCGAGGAGTACCAGGCGGCTGAGTTCCTCACCCGGACCTTGGAAGAGCACGGCTTCTCCCTCGAACGCGGTGTAGCAGGGCTTCCGACGGCCTTTACCGCGGCCTACGCCTCGGGTGAGGGACCCACCATCGCCTTCCTCGCCGAGTACGACGCCCTTCCGGGCATTGGGCACGCCTGCGGTCACAATCTCATTGCGTCAGCCTCGGTGGGGGCTGCCTTGGCCCTGAAGTCTCGCTTAGCTCAGATTCCTGGCCGCGTGCTCCTGGTGGGATGCCCGGCCGAGGAGAAGGGAGGAGGCAAGATCCCGCTGGTTGAAGCTGGGCTGTTTCAGTGGGTGGATGCTGCGATGCTGGTCCACCCGAGCAACCGGACCGAAATTGTGAAAAAAGCCCTCGGGATGCGGGATGTCCAGGTGGAGTTCTTCGGCAAGGCCGCGCACGCCGCGGCGGTCCCATATCTCGGAATCAATGCCCTCGATGCCGTCATCCTCACCTTTAATAACATCAATGCCTTGCGGCAACAGCTCCGCTCCGATACCCGGGTCCACGGGATTATCACCCATGGCGGGAAGGCACCGAACATTATTCCGGATCATGCGGCAGCCCTCTTCTACGTCCGCGCATTAGACATGGGGCATCTGGAAGAGCTCTACCAAAAGGTCCTCGGCTGCTTTGAGGCGGCCGCCAGCGCGACCGGGACCAGGTACCAAGTGAAGCGGGCGGGGCATGACTACCACCCTCATAAGATCAATTATAGCCTCGCTCAACTCTTTCGACAGAATCTCGAGGCCCTAGGAGCTGAGGTCGATCAGGGTCCAGAGGATGTGGACCTGGGATCCACCGATGTGGGGAACGTGAGCCAGGTCGTTCCCACCCTCCAACCCACCATCACCATTTGCGGCCCCAAGGTGAGCTGCCACATGTCAGAATTCGCGGTGGCCTCCGGCTCTTCTGCCGGGGAGGAGGGGATGCTCTTGGCGGCCAGGGCCATGGCCATCACCGGCCTTGATCTGCTGAGAGACCGCGACGCCTTGGACCGGGTGAAGGCCGAGTTTGCAGGAGGGAGGCGTCCCTGAAGGTCATTGGGCTCATGTCCGGGACCTCGGCGGACGGGATCGACGCAGCCCTTGTGGAGATCACCGAAGAGGCCCACCACCCGCGTGTAACGCTTCTCCACTTTGAGCACCGTTCCTATCCCCCGGGAATTCGAGAACGGATTCTTCGCCTTCCCGCGCATGCTGACGCCCTCCGTGAGGTCTGTCATCTCAACGTGTTGCTTGGGGAGCTGTTTGCACAGGCGGCGCTCGATCTCTTAAAGGCGGCCAGATTCTCCCCGGCCGAGGCGGTCCTCGTTGGGTCTCACGGCCAGACCATCTGCCATCTTCCAACCCCGGTTGCCGAGGGGGATCTTCGTGTTCGCTCGACCCTTCAGATTGGTGAGCCCTCTGTCATTGCTGAGCGGACCGGGCTTACTACCGTGGCTGACTTCCGGCCCAGAGACATGGCGGCCGGGGGCGAGGGGGCTCCCCTCACTCCCTATCCTCATTACCTGCTCTTTCGACATGCCGAGCGGTGCCGCGCGGTTGTAAACCTGGGCGGAATCTCGAATCTGACTCTGCTCCCCCCCGGTGCCTCCGTGGCCGAGGTCTTGGCCTTCGACGCGGGGCCGGGCAATGTCCTGATCGATGGAGTGGTCCGACGACTGAGTGGCGGGACCTTAGAATACGATGCCGACGGTGCCTGGGCGGCTTCGGGAAAGGTAAATCAGACCCTTCTACAGCGACTCCTCTCATCTCCCTTTTTCCAGCGTCCGCCTCCCCGAAGTGCTGGTCAGGAAGAGTTTGGGCCTCGAATGGTGGAGGAAATCCTGTCCGAGGCGGGCCCGGAGGGAATCCCTCCGGCCGATCTGGTCACGACGGTCTCGACGCTCACCGTGGAGGGGATCGCCAGCAGCCTTGAAGTCTACGTCTTTCCCCGGCAGGCTGTGGACGAGATTGTGCTGTGCGGCGGCGGTGTCCGTAACCGCTGGCTCAGGAGTGCCATGGAGGCGCGATTGGAGCCCCGGCCTGTCCTGACCACCGATGATCTGGGGTTTCCGACCCAGGCGGTTGAGGCGACGGCGTTTGCCGTTCTGGCCTACCTGACCTTTACTGGACAGGCGGGGAACCTTCCGTCTGCCACAGGGGCGAGACAAGCGGTTCCTCTGGGAAAGATCATTCCCGGCAAGCGCTTTTCGAGGCTCCAATCGTGAGAGGCTGATGGATCAGCACCCGTACACGACATCTGTGCTCAGGATTCTCGGGCGTATCGAAGAGACCCAGAGAGAAGCTCTGGAGCAGGCGGCTGGAGTGATCTTTGGGTCGCTCCAACAGGAGGGGGTCCTGCATGTCTTCGGGAGTGGTCACTCCATTGCGGTCGCGCAGGAGGCCTTTCATCGAGCGGGCGGGCTGGTCCCGGTCAATCTGATTCACGAGACCTTTCTGACTCCGCTCGCCCCTCCGGCCGTGAGCAGAAAGATGGAGCGGCTTTCAGGGATGGCATCGATCCTCCTGGACCGCCATGACCTTCGGGCCGGGGAGGTGTTGATCGTGGTGTCGAACTCCGGGATCAACGCGGTCCCGGTAGAGGTCGCCCTCGAGGCCAAGCAGCGGGAGCTCTTCGTGATTGCCCTGACGTCACTGGCCCACTCTCAGGCGGTCCCGGCCCGGCACCAGAGCGGCAAGCGCCTCTTCGAAGTGGCCGATTTGTGCCTGGATAACTGTGGAGAATCGGGAGATGCCGCCGTGTCCTATCCCAAATGGAGCGGCAAGGTCGGCCCGACCTCGGCCATCGCCGGAATCTTCCTGATGAATCGTGTCATCTGCCGTGTGGTGGAACGCTACCTCGCCGAGGACCTGATCCCACCGGTATACCTGAGCGCCAATCTTCCGGGGGGGGACGAACACAACCACCGACTGGAGGAGAAATACCGTCGGAGGATTACTCTCCTCTGATCAGCAGTCAGCACTCACGGAAATTCGAAATTCGAATTTCGAAATTGGAAATGTCTAGGTCGTCGGTCGTCGGTAAACGGTCATCGGTTATGTTCGATCTGATCATTACAGGAGCAAGCATCGTCGACGGTAGCGGCTCACCCGCCTACGTCGGGGACATCGCGCTCGAGGGGGATCGGATCGTCGCCGTCGGGAAAGTCCCTGAAACCGACGGGCGGCGGGTCATTCGGGCAGAGGGACTGATTGCCTGTCCCGGGTTCGTCGATGGTCACTCCCACTCCGATTACTTTCTGCTCCTGAATCCGGGGGCGGAAAGCGCCGTTCGACAGGGGGTGACCACGGAGATCGGGGGCAACTGCGGCTATGCCGCAGCGCCGATCTGGGGAGAATGGAGGGAGGAGCGGGCCCGGACTTGCCGGGAGCTGTATGGCCTCGATCACGAATGGCAAAGGGTGCAAGAGTATTTCCAGAGGCTCAGCACCGAGACGGTTTCTATCAACTTCGGTCTGCTGCTCGGCCACAACACGATTCGGGGCTCGGTCATGGGAGGGGCCGCGCGAGCACCTGATGCTGCGGAAATGGAGACCATGATCCGGGCGGTCCGGCAGGGTATGCAGGAGGGGGCCATGGGCCTCTCCACCGGCCTCATCTATGCCCCAGCCTGCTTTGCCCAGCCCGAGGAGTTGGTGGCGTTGGCCCGTGTCACTTGCGAAGAAGGGGGTGTGCTCACCTGCCATATGCGGAGCGAGGGTGAGGGGCTCTTGGAGGCGATCCGGGAGATTCTCGATGTGGCTCGGGAGGCTGACGTCCCCCTCCAGATTTCCCACCTCAAGACCTCCGGCGAGCGCAACTGGGGGAAACTCTCGGAAGCCCTGCACCTCATTGAGGAGGCGCAGGCGCAAGGCCAGGATGTGACCGCCGACCGCTATCCTTATACCGCCTCGAACACCCAGCTGCAGGCGGTCATGCCTTCGTGGGCGCTGGAGGGGAGGCGGGAGGAGCAGGTGGCCCAATTGCGGGACCCCGGGGTTCGAGATCGACTGAGATTAGAGCTGGCTGATAAGCGGTGGGATCAGATCATGATCGCCGAAGTGACCCGTGAGGAGAACAAGCGCTTTGAGGGGATGCGGGTCAATCAGGCGGCGGCCTTGGCCGGGAAAGAACCGGTGCAATTCGTCTGTACACTCCTCGTTGAAGAGGAGGCACGGGTGGACGCCATCTTTTTCACCATGTCTGAGGAGAACCTTGAGCGGATCTTGACCCGGCCCTACGTCATGGTCGCCTCGGATAGCGGGACCCGGGCCCATGTCGGTCCACTGAGCCGGGGCCGGCCTCACCCCCGCACATTCGGCACCTTCCCGCGGGTGTTAGGGGCGTACGTTCGCGAAAAGCAACTACTCGAGCTTCCCACCGCCATCCGGAGAATGACATTCGATCCCTGTCGTCGCTTTGGGCTCAAAAGTCGGGGCCTGGTTGCGGCCGGCTGCTATGCCGACCTGGTGCTCTTTGCCCCTGACACGGTGAGGGATCGGTCGAGCTACGAAGACCCGATCCAATACCCTGACGGAATCCGCTATGTTCTCGTCAATGGCATGATCACGGTCGAGGAAGGGGAGCATACCGGCGTCCGCGCGGGCCGTGTTCTGAGGAGTTCTGGACCGAGCACGGAGTGAGCCGTGGAGGAGCGGTCGTGACGGGAGAGACGCGCGGGATCAATCAAGGAAGTCCGTCGGTGCAACCGCGCATCTGTATTACCAGCGGGAGGCATCCCCTCGGGGAGCAGGGGGCCGAACACGAAGATATGGTGCGGGGTGCTTACTCCTGGTGCGTGGCGGAAAGTGGCGGGGTGCCATACATATTGCCGACTCCGGGATACGATCGCGAGCTCATTGCGTCGTATCTCGATTTCGCCGACGGCTTGCTCTTTTCTGGTGGAGAAGATATTCATCCCTCTTTTTATGAAGAATTCGTCCTCGAAAAGTGTGGGACCATCGACGAAAAGAGGGATCTTTTCGAAATCGAGCTCTTGCGGGGAGCCGTCGATCGCGGGATGCCGGTCTTGGGGGTTTGCCGGGGGATGCAGCTCATCGCGGTGGCGTTAGGAGGGAGCTTGTACCAGGATCTGGCCTATTGTGATGCCGCCATGGAGTTCCATGACGGGACCTGGGAACAAGGGGGAGAGATGCCATCAGTCACCTTGACGCCCGGGACCTTCTTGCACCAAATATTCGGGGGAGAACCTCTGCGTGTGAACTGCCGCCATCATCAATTGGTCAAGGCGTTGGACCAAGCCTGCAGGGTGAGCGCAGTTTCCCCTGATGGCATGATCGAGGCAATCGAAGTGTCAGGAACTCCATTTGCCCTGGGGGTGCACTGGCACCCCGAGCGTTTGGCCCTCGGAGATCAGCGACACCTGGAATTGTTCAAGGCACTGATAAGAGCGGCGGCAGCGTATTCAAAAAAGGCAAGAAATCCGGGGTAAGGGTTCGTGAAAGTACACGCCCTCCCGGGTCAGTATGACCCAGGAGGGCACCTGGATTGACTCATACGCCCGCACCGCATCGGGGGTGCGGTAACGGCAACACCCCGCCTCGCCTAGGCGGCCTCGATCTCAGCCGGCTCCACGATGAACGCCGCCTTCACAGTCACGTGGTACTCAACGATTTCTCCCTCTCGGACAACCGCCGTGCTGTGCAGTACATCGACCCCGGTGATATGGCGCAAGGTCTTGGACGCACGCGCGACGGCCTGCTGGGCGGCGT
>JAAXQN010000110.1 GCA_012974305.1 Candidatus Methylomirabilis sp.
CCCTTGGGCTCTTCCTCGGCCTCTTCCCGTAAGGAGCTCAAAAACCCTTCCCCGTCCGTGTTGTGCCCAATGAGGGCTCCTCCCCGGGGTACAATAGTGTTCACCGCCCTCATATACTGGGCCTCCGGGCTGAGCTCATCTACGGATTCGAAGGCCGCCTCCTTATGGGGGATGGTCACATTCGCCCCGCCGAAATTTTCGATAGTGCGTAATGACTCGACCATCTTCGGGAAGGCTTTAGGAGGGACCGCCCATGGCACATAGACCCAATCGAGTCCGAGTGCCGCAAAGGCGGCGTTCTGCATTCGGGGGGAGGCGCTGTGCGCCACTGGATATCCCAATATCAAACATACCGTGGTGGTTCCTTGAATGACCATTGAAACGGAGCAAGGCTGCTCGCGAATACGAAAAGGCCTTGCTCCCCTCCTTTCTCACAGGTCAACCGGCACTCCTGGATTCGGTCGGGAGACCTTCAGCAATGGCGGCTTCCAGTCGCTCTCGGATCTCTCTCATCCGCAGCTCATCCCGCACCTTTTCGCTGTCCCGCTCGGTGACATAGAAAACGTCCACGACCTGCTCCACATCGGTTGTGATCTTGGCGAGGCTGAGGTCGAGGCCGAGTTCGCGGAGCACCCGAGAGATGATGTAGAGGAGACCCACGCGATCGTGGGTCCGCACATCAATCACCGTGTGCGTCTCGGAGACGAAGTTGTCGAACTCCACGCGGGTGAGAGGTGCGGTTTCGCTCTTCTGGGCCGGCCGACTCAAAATGTCACGCTGTCTGCTGAGAATGAGCTGCCCCACATCCGCCTGACCATCGAGCACCCGACCAAGATCCCTCTCGAAATTGCGCCATACTTCCTCATCGGTAATGGCAGCCCCTTTGCCGTCATCCACATGGAACGTCCGAAGGACCAGCCCGTCGCGCCGGGTAAAGACCTGGGCGCTGAGGATGTTCATCCGGTTGGCTGTCAGAGTACCAACGGTCTGGGCAAAGCGTCCGGGCCGACCGAAGGCACAGATGGTCACCTCACAATGTCCAATGAGCGGGTAGGGCGTCCATTGGACGGCGATCTTCTCGCCCCGTTCGAGTCGCTCGATCATCCGGAGATGGGCTGCCACTTTTGCCGTCGGTACGTGCAGGAGATACCGAACAGGGATTTGCTCCAAGTGTGCCTCAATAACGGGAAGGGAAAACTCCTCCCGAAGCTCTTGCGAAAGGCGCTGCTTGATCTCGGCCGCTTTGGCCAGCTCGTCCACCCCCTCGGGAATCCCCCTGGTGAGGAGGGTATGGATGCGGATGTAGAGCTCCCATAGGAGACTCCCCTTCCACTCGGTCCACACCTCTGGACCCACTGCCCGAATGTCCAGGTAAGTGAGGAGGTACAGCATCTTCAACCGCTCGATATCCCGGACCTTTCTGGCGAATTCGATGAGCATTGGCTCATCATCCAAGTCCCGGCGCTGCGCAATGTGGGCCAGTGCGAGGTGCTGCTCCACCAAGAAGCGAACTTCGGCTACCTCGACGTCTGGGAGGCCCATCCGGTTCAAAATCCGCTCAGTCATTTCGGCACCTCGCGCCACGTGCCCATGGCCCTCCCCCTTCCCTAAATCGTGGAAGAGGACCCCTAGCTTGATGATCTCCGGCCGCTTGAACTCAGCTACGATCGCCCGGAATTCCTCGGCGTGATAGGTGGGGGCCTGATCCAAGGATTCCAGATACTCCAGCGCCAGTAAGGTATGCACGTCTACGGTGTACTTATGGTAGAGATCGTACTGGACCAGACACGTGAGTTGGCCGAACTCCGGAATGTAGGCACCCAGAACCCCGAGTTCGTGCATGAGTCGAAGCGTTGCTGCCACGCCCTTCGATTCGCGGAGGATGGCCAAAAAGAAGTTGAGGGCGCGACTCGACTGTCGGAACCTCTCGTCAATCAGGTGCACATGCTCTCGGATGAGCTCCTGGGTCCCTGAGCTCAAGGGATAACCGGTCTCGAGGGCATACCAGAAGATCTTCAAGAGGCGGATCGGGTCGTCCTCAAAGAGTCGCCGGTTCCTGGGGAGGATTTGAATCTCTCGATTGATCTCGGTTAATCCGTCTCCCAGGTCTCTCGCCCTCAGCCGTCTCATGAGGCTTTCCTTTGAAGCCCGCGCCTGGGTACATCGCTCCACGACCCGCTCTGAGAGGCCAAAGATGGTTCGGGCTTGAAGGTAGTAGTATTGCATGCACCGCTCTACCCCCCGGACTGGCCCACCTTCCCCGAAGCCCAGGTTCGCCGCAGCCGGCTCCTGTAAATGAAAGAGCAGGTAATCGTTCTTCCAGCTCGAGAGATAGTGCAGCTCGTTGCGAACCCGAAAGAGAAAATCGACCGCCTGGCGTAGGCGCTGCAGTTCCTCCCGGCTGAGGAGGCCCGAGTCCCCCAGATCCTCGAGGCGCCTCACCGGGTGATGAACTCGAGCAATCCAGAGCGCGGTATGCACGTCCCGAAGACCCCCGGCCCCCTCCTTGACGTGTGGTTCTTGCAGATACACCGAGCTGCCATACTTCGTGTATCGTGCCACCCGCTCTTGGAGCTTTGCCCGGATGTATGCCTGTCCCCGTCTCCGCCTAAGGCCCCGCTGCAGCACTGCTTCCATTTCGTCATAGAGGCCCTGGTCGCCCGCCAGCAGGTGTGCTTCTAGCATGGAGGTATGGGAACTGAGATCCTCCGAGGCTATCCGGGCACAGTCCTGAAGGGACCGGACACTATGGCCGACAGTAAAGCCTACATCCCAAAGAAGGGGGACCAGGAAGTGGATAAGGGCGTGAAGCGATCGGTTGATCGGCGTCCGGTGAAGGAACATGAGGTCGATGTCTGAGGCGGGGTTTAGCTCGCGACGACCGTACCCTCCCAGCGCGACTAAGGCACACGGGAGATCGGCCTGATACGTCTCGTGACACGCCTTTTCGGCCCAGTGGTAGAGCTGATCGATCAGCACGTCCCCAAGGCTAGTCAGCTCTTTTACCACCTCTATCCCTAGAGCCCCCTGTCGGTGGTATTTCAAGATGGCCCGTCGCTCTACCTCCACGAAGTCTCGCAGCAGCCGGAGAAGCCGGTCCTGCTCCCCCAACCCATCCCGCTCCCCGGTGACAAGCGTGACCGGATTGATATTCCCAAAAAACCGTTCTAAGGCGAGAGCGACTCGCTCCCCCCGATCGCCGGTGAGCAGGGAGACTCCCGAATTGTCATGTCGTGATGGATAAACCACTTATCCCCCAGGATTCCAGCACTTGGCCCCAGTATAGGACCCGACCCCGGAAAGGGTCAAGGACGTTTCCCGATTCCGAGCGGGCGAAACCCCGTCCTTGGCGCGACCTCACTCTCAGGCCAAAGGTGGGACAGTTTGATTCTTGGTATTAAGAGAAGTAATAGGCACAAGTCGCTCTGCTGCACGGTGGCTGCCTTCATCCCGATAGTTACCACCTGGGATGGCATGACCCTTGCTACTACCGATTCCCGTAGAAACCTGCTGGAGGTAAAGCATGTCAGCCCACTCCAAATCACTCATGCGTCGCCACCTGCGCTTTGCCCGCTACCTGCCCATTCGGTACGCCGCGCTGAGTTCCAAGCATCCCTCTCTCAAACCACTTGCCGGCAGAACGTGGTCCATTGGTGCCGGCGGACTCGCAATCCTCCTGCCGGAATCTGTCCCTGTCAGTACTCCGTTGTTGGTCCAGATTGCTCAAGGAGATCCCTTGCGCGGAAACGTCGTCTGGCTTGGCCAGAGCACGCCTACCATCTTGGGAACCAGGTTCCCCCACGGAGTGGCTTTCGAGGAACCGGTCGAGGCAGCCCAGGTACGCCAATGGGTGTCTCAGGGCATACAACGGCTCGATCCTCGAGCGCCGGTCCGATTCGATATCGAGTACACCCAAGCTCAAGCCATAGTCCGAGGGACATGTCTTAGCCTCAGCCGGGGAGGGATGTTCATCACGGCGAGACGCCCGGCCGTACCGGGGCCCGAGATCTTGCTCCATTTCACGCCGCCGGGCCTGTCCGACCGTCTTTCGATACTTGCGCATGTCGTTTGGGTATGCAAAGAGGAGACAGCACCGAGCGCCATCACCGGAATGGGAGTACAGTTCCTCGAACTGGATGCCTCAGAGGCGATTGGCAGCGTCGTTGATCGCCTTTGCGCAGATGCAATCCCCCCTGCGGATCCTTCGCGTTTACTCCTCCCACCGTCTCGTTAGCCCTCATGGCTTCTCCTTTTCACCTTCCCACATGACCCATCCTTCCAGACACTATAACGGCCTTGGACCGGCGGGCAGCAGAGTTGTATTTCCCCTTTCGCCCGATCTTTCACACCGGCCTGCTCTGCTCTAGTGCCGCACCAACTATTTCTCACTAGCATTCTGCGCTGGTGCGGCACTTCCGCTAGGGGGGCAGGCCCCCCTTCGGCGCTCGGCGTTCGCCTCGCTGAGCACCCCCCAGGCGTAGGGGAGCCTCTCCCCTATTTGGGCCGACCAAAGTCCCGCGGGCACCTATCAGATGGAGACGCTGCCATGAGTGATCGGGATGACACAAGACGCTCACCCCGCATTCCCTGCGACCTGCCGATGGAGTACCATGTCAAAGGCGACCTCCCCAGGGACGGCCGAATCACCAAGATCGGGACTGTGGGGGCGCTTCTCGCCACGGAAGAGCCGATCCCACTTGGGGCCGAGCTGGTTCTCAGCTTTCGCCTCCCCCTGAGCAACCGGCCTATCCGGACATCCTGTACGGTAAAGTGGGTGGACGAGCAATCGGTCGGAGTGGAGTTCTCCCATCTGAACCTTCAGGAAAAGGATGAGATCTGGAAGTTCTACGCGAGAGAGTCGGCGCGGAAGCGGAAAGCACGCCCTTAGTCGAAGCCGGCTTCTCTCCAAGGGCGCGACTCTAGGTCGCGAAACGGCCTAGTCCAAAAATGTCGGTCTCGGACCAGCCTGCTTTCTTTGGAGGCCGTTCCGACTTCCCGAAGCAAGTAACCCCCAGCTACAAGGTTATGGCGGGGGGCTTACTTTTTCAGTGCTCGGTGGCTGGGGCTGACGGGGTCGCGGGCGGAGCGGACCACATAGAAGCTCAAGGTCTTGAGCATGACGGAGAGGTCTACGTTCTGCACCTTCACCCCTTTGGGAACAGAGAGCTGCGTGGGGGCGAAGTTGAGGATGGCGTGTACCCCCGCAGCAACCAACCGGTCGGCGACCCCCTGGGCTGCCCCTGCGGGGACCGCGATCACGGCCATCTTGATCCTACGACGCTTGAGGATCGGGACCAGCTTCTGCACGTGGTAGACCGCGACCCTGCCAACCCGGTGGCCCACCTTTCTGGGATCATTTTCGAAGGCCACCAATATCCGAAACCCCCGTTGCTGAAAGCCCCGGTAATTCAGGAGGGCGGATCCCAAGTTTCCCAGACCGACCAGGGCAACCTCCCATTTTTGGTTGAGGCCCAGGATCCGCTCCAGGTTCTGCTTGAGCCCCACGGTATAGTAGCCGAGTCCCCGTACGCCGAACTGGCCGAAGTATGTCAGATCCTTTCGAACCTGGGCGGAGTTCAGCCCAAAGCGTTCGGCCAACTGCTGGGAAGAGACGGCGGTCATCCCATCGGCGACAAGTTCCTCCACACACCTGAGGTAGATACTCAGGCGAGTGATGGTCCTTTCAGGGATCCGAGAACTGATCGACTGTCCCGACCGCTTCTGTGCCATGGCTCCCTACCCCAAAAAACTCCGAACAGACCGGACCGCCAGATCCCACATGCCTGCAGGCAGAAGTCCCAGCTGGAGCGTGGCCGTAGTCGCGAGGAAGAGCGTAATGAGGATGGCGGGCGAAAAGACCGGATTTGGTTGTCCCTCTCGGGGTTCCTCCATATACATCACCACCACTACCCGGAGATAAAAGAAAACGGAAATGAGACTACAGAGAACAGCAAGAACCACCAGGCCCACATAGTTGGCCTCTACCGCAGCACTGAAGATATAAAACTTCCCCATGAATCCGCCGGTGGGGGGGAGCCCTGCCAGCGAAAACATAAAAACCGCCATACTGAATGCCAACACGGGATGACGAAAACCTAAGCCGGCATAGGCGGAAAGGGTCGGTCTCTCCTCCCCCTGCCGAGCCAGGGCAATGATCACGGCGAAGGCTCCCAGGTTCATGAAGGCATAGACGACGAGGTAAAAAAGGATGCTGGAAAAGCCCCGGCTCGAACCGGCCAGGAACGCCACCAACAGATAGCCGGCATGGGCGATAGAGCTGTAGGCCAGCATGCGCTTGATGCTCTGCTGGGTGAGGGCAGCCACGTTACCGACCCCCATGGTCAAGAGGGCAAGAATCCACAGAGGGGCAACCCATTCGGCGTGCAGCGGCGTCAGTGCTGTTCCGAAGACGCGTAACAGTGCGGCGAAGGCAGCAGCCTTTGTCCCTGCGATCATGAAGGCGGTGACCGAGGTCGGAGCCCCCTCATAGACATCCGGCAACCACATGTGGAACGGGACCGCGCCGATCTTGAAGGCGAGCCCCACCAGGAGGAGGCCAATCCCAAAGAAGACCAGCGGATTCTCCCACGCCGCCCCGTGGCTCAGATGGGCAGCGATCCTGTCCAGGCGAGTACTCCCCGCAGACCCGTAGAGAAAAGCGATCCCATACAGGAGAAAGGCGGACGCGAAGGCACCCAACAGAAGATATTTGAGGGCTGACTCATTAGAGGTTAATTGCCCCCGGAGAAAACCGGATAGGATATAGAGGGGAATGGAGAGGGCTTCCAGACCCAAGAACAGCATGATGAGGTCTGCTGCGGAGGCCATCACCATCATTCCCAGGGTTGCGAAGAGAACCAGGGCGTAGTACTCCCCCCGGTGTATTCTTTCTTGCTCCACATCCTTTACCGAGACCAAGAAGGTCAATGCCGCTATGAGGAGGAATAGGAGATGGAAGAAACGGGAAAAGTCATCCAGGATGAGCATTTCCCCCACCACTCGCTTTTGATCACCGAAGCCGCTCACCAGCAACGCCATGGTAAGCAGCACACCCGTGAGTCCTAGATGCATGAGCCAGACCTTGTGTCGCACTGAAAGGAATAGGTCAAATAAGAGGATCCCGAGCGCGGTTAGGGTAAGGACGAGGAAAGGGGCCGCGCCTCCCCAATCGAGCTGTGGGATGCTCAAGCTCACTTCTCTTCCCTCTCTGGCCCGTCCTTGGTTGAGGGTTCAGGGCTCATGGATGACGCTTCCCGGTTCATGGTTGATGGTTCAGGGTTCATAGACACAAATTCAGGACTCAATGCCGCCCGTCCCTGATCCCTGAACTCTGAACCCTGAACCGTCTGTCGTCGCTTTACCTGGACAATGACGCGCTCGACCGAGGCCTCCATCCGGCGGAGGAAAGGCGCAGGATACACCCCGATCCACACAATGAGGACGAGGACAGGGACTAAGACGATCCGTTCGTTCCAGGTGAGATCCGATATGTCGGCGTTCTCCGGGTGGGTCAGGGGGCCGAAGAGGACCCGCCGAACCATGCCCAGCATATACCAGGCCGCCCAGACGATCCCGGTCACCGCAACCAGGGCGTACAGCGGATGCACCCGAAAGATCCCCAGCAGAATCAAGAACTCCCCCACGAACCCGTTCAAACCCGGCAGGCCGATGGAGGAGAGGACTACGAGGAGGAACGTTCCACCAAAAAACGGGATCACCCGAAAGAGTCCTCCATAATCGGCTATCATCCGGGTGTGGCGCCGCTCATAGATCATACCGACCATGAGGAAGAGGGCCCCGGTGGAGAGGCCGTGGTTGACCATTTGGAGTACAGATCCGGCGATCCCCTCCCCATTCAAAGCAAAGATCCCCAGAACGACAAGGCCCAGGTGGCTCACGCTGGAATAAGCCACAAGGCTCTTCAGATCGGGCTGCACCATCGCCACCCACGCCCCGTAGACGATCCCCACGAAGGCGAGCCCAGAGATCCAGGGAAGGAAGGTCATGGTGGCGTGGGGGAACAGGGGCAAGGCAAAGCGGAGAAACCCGTAGGTCCCCATTTTCAGGAGCACCCCAGCCAGGAGGACGCTCGCCGCCGTAGGGGCTTCCACATGGGCGTCCGGGAGCCAGGTATGAAAGGGAAAGAGAGGGACCTTAATGGCGAAGGCCAGCGCAAAGGCGAGAAAGAGCCACCATTGGATCGCAGGGGGGATCTCCGCATGCATCAGAACTGTGAGGTCAAAGGTGATCTCCCCTCCGGCCTGGGCGTGAAGCAAGCCTACGGCGATGATCGCCACCAGCATCAGAAGGCTACCTGCCATCGTGTAGAGGACAAACTTGATGGTGGCATAGATGCGTCTCGGCCCGCCCCAGATCCCGATGAGGAAGTACATGGGAAGCAGCGTGGCCTCCCAAAAGACATAGAACAGAACTAGGTCCAACGCGACGAAGACCCCGATCATCCCTGTCTCTAAAAGGAGCATAGCCACCATATACTCCTTTATCCGGTGCACAACTCCAGTAGAGGCTCCGATGGCGATGGCCGTCAGGAAGGTGGTCAAGAGAACGAGAAAGAGGCTAATCCCGTCGATTCCCAGCTTATAGCGGATACCGAAACTCGGAATCCACGCCATCTCCTCGACGAACTGCATCTGACCAACACCCACTTGAAAATCGGTAAACAGTTTGAGGGAGAGGAGAAACGTGAGAACCGAGACACCCAGCGCCGCCCCTCGGATCAGGTCCTGCCGTTTACGGGGAAGGACCAGGAGGCCTGCCGCCCCAACTGCAGGGAGAAAGGTGATCAGACTCAAAAGCGGCATCTCTACCTCACTAAGATCAGATAACCCAAGAGGAGGACGACGCCGGCAAGGATAGAGACGACGTAGTTGAAGACCATCCCGGTCTGGATCCGCCGGAGTCCCCGACTGCCCACTTCCATCATCCGGGCCACCCCATTCACGGCTCCATCCACCACGGCAACGTCGCACTCCCTCCACAGGAAAAAGGCCAGCCGCTCGAGGGGACGTACGATCCAATCCTGGTAGAGTTCGTCGACATAATATTTGTGGTAAAGGATCTGATAGACGTGCTGAAACCGCGCTGCCAAGAGCTCCGGGAGGTCCCGCCACTTGAGGTACAGGAGATACGCCACACCGATCCCGGCCACCGCCACCAGCAGCGAGAGCACCGCCAGCGGCAACGCCAGTGT
>JAAXQN010000116.1 GCA_012974305.1 Candidatus Methylomirabilis sp.
CCGGAACCCCCCATTGATCCGGCAGCGGCGAGCGACTCAAAATCCAGACCGACATCCAGGTGCTCCGGGGTCAGGACAGGAGCCGAAGTCCCTCCCGGGATGATCGCCTTGATTTTCCGGCCGTCGCGCATTCCTCCAGCATGTTCAAAGATCAGCTCCCGCAAAGTGGCACTCAGGGGAATTTCGTAGTTCCCTGGGTAGCGGACGTGACCGCTCACCGAGAACACCCGGGCTCCGGTGCTCTTCGCAGTTCCGAGACTGGCATACCATTCCGGTCCCCGGAGGATGATGTGGGGGATGTTACAGAGGGTTTCCACATTGTTCACCGCAGTAGGACATTGATAGAGACCTTTCACCGCTGGAAATGGGGGCCGGATCCTGGGTTCACCCCGCTTCCCCTCCAGTGACTCGATCAAGGCCGTCTCTTCCCCACAGATATAGGCCCCCGCTCCCCGATGGACGTAGACATCGAGATTGAAATCAGTTCCCAGGATGTTCTTTCCCAGGAAGCTCCTGGCGTACGCCTCCTGAAGGGCCCGATCCAAGATCGTGGCCGCTTCCAGGAATTCACCCCGGAGGTAGATGTAAGAGGTTTCGCCCCCAATGGCAAAGCTGGAAATTATGATCCCTTCGATCACTTGGTGCGGGTCCCGTTCCAGGAGCTGTCGGTCCTTAAATGTTCCGGGTTCTCCCTCATCGGCATTGCAGAGGATGTACTTCGGGACCCCACGATCTTGGGGAATAAATCCCCACTTCACCCCGGCTGGGAATCCTGCCCCACCTCGACCCCGGAGACCGGATCGCTTGACCATCTCGACGATTTCTGGAGGGCGATGCTCGCGCAGGACCTTGGCTATGGCCTGATAGCCCCCTCTGGCGAGATAGGCCTCAATGCTGCCATCGTAGGACGAGTCCCGGAGATTACGATGCAAGATCTCCCCAGAGGTCCGCTCCCGGTTTGATGGCGGGGCCGCCGTGGCCTGGTACTTGTATTCCTTAGGAAATTCACCTCGCTCAATCGTTACCAGGAGTTGCTCCAGCTGGGACCGATCCAGGGGCCCGTAGTGATACCCGTTGATCTGCACCATCGGTGCAGCGTCGCAGGCGGCCAGACATTCGGCCCTCCCCAGGCTAAAGCGGCCGTCGGGCGTTGTCTCTCCCTCACGGATCTGCAACCGCTCCTTCACATGATCCAGGAGTGATTCCGCCCCCAGAAGACTGCACGAGAGATTGTGGCAGACCTCAATGTGACATCGTCCCATGGGGCGAAAATGAAACATAGTGTAGAAACTGGCTACCTCCCAGACATCAGTCGGACGCATCTCCAAGAGGTTCGCAACTTCCTCCAGCGCCTCCGGACTCAGATACCCCCGCTCCTCTTGGACCAGGTGCAAGAGGGGAAGGAGGGCCGACCGCTTTTGCGGATAGCGTTTCAGGATCTCGGCGCACGCTTGATTTATCTTCCCCAACGCCATGCTTACCCCTTGCGTCTCAATTCAATGGCGCAGCACGCTCCGTGCCTGATGCTGCCCGGCCAGGACGCCCAGCTCGATGTTCAAGTTCATCCCACTCGAGCCCCCCCTTCCGCCAGACATAGGCCAACCCCAGCGCCAGAACCAGCATGAAGCAGCCCATCTCAAAGAACCCGAACCATCCGAGTTCCCGAAAGATTACCGCCCAAGGGAAGAGAAAGATGATCTCGATGTCAAAGATGATAAATAGCATTGCCACCAGATAGAATTTGATTGAAACCCGGTCGCGGGCCAGGCCCACAGGAGCGATTCCGCATTCGTACGGCTCGAGCTTCACCGGCGTGGCTCGCCTTGGCCCCATTACCGAGGAGAGAAGGACGGTTCCCCCCGCAAAGAGGAGCGCGATGACGATCAGGAGAAGGATGGGGAGATACTCGATGAGCATGTGAATCTTTGTACTTGCCTTCCCAAAATGAAAGGCCCCGCGGCTGCGGGGCCCCCCAGGTCTACGGCCCTCCAACAATAATCGCGCTGAAGGGATTAGCAAAAAGAAGAATCAAGGCAATCAACAGCACGTAGATGGCCAGAGACTCAATTAAGGCCAAACCGATGATCATCGCGGTTTGGATTCGTCCCGCGGCATTCGGTTGCCGGGCCATCCCTTCCAGGGCGGCAGAAATCGCCCGCGCCTGAGCCAAGGCGGCCACGGCCGAGGCGATGGCCATTCCGAATCCTGCTGTCAAGACCGTTACCCAGAAATATGTTGTGTCGATTCCTGCTTTTGCCCCCCCTTCTGCAGCCCAGGCGAAGGTGGTCGAGCCCACTGCCGCCAACACCCCTGTCACGACGCCCGTCAACTTGGATCGCATGTACGCTCCTCCTTCTTGAAATCCCCGGTTGCTTCTACCGAGCGGGACACTTTTTGCCACCCGAATGCTCGCGACTGTTAGTGCTCTTCATGGTGAGCCGCCCCAGCGATGTACATCGTCGATAGCATCACAAAAATCAGCGCCTGAACCAATCCAGTGAAAATGACAAGCCCCGAGATCAAGGGGGCCAGGACATAGATAGGCCACATGATGGAGGTCAGGAACAGGATAAAGAGAAACACCGTATCTTCCCCAAAGATATTGCCGAAGAGTCGGATCGAGAGGGAGAGGACACGGGCCAGATGGCTGATCACCTCCACCAAGATGAAGGCCGGCACGAGAATCCACCCCATGGCGATCAGGAGAAATTTGGGGAATTCACCCACCGGTCCAAGGAAGTGCTTCAAATAGGTGAGTAGCCCCTGCTTTCGCACGCCAAAGAAATGGTATGAAATAAAGACGATCAGGGCCAAGGATGCCGTGGTGTTCAGGTTGGCCGTCGGGCACCTGAGACCCGGGATCAGGATGAGGATGTTGCTAAAAAAGATAAACAACCCGGCAGAGCCGATCAGGGGGAGATACCGCCTTCCCTCATGCCCGATCATGCTGTCCAGCATCCCGGTGAAGGCCTCAATCACCGTCTCCATCACATTCTGCATCAGCCCCGGCACCTCGGTCAGTTGCCGGGTCGCCAGGTACGACACTCCAATTAGGAAAGCCATGACGATCCAGGTCATGACCACGTGATCAGGAATGAACGCCCCCGGGATCCCGGGGAGAAAATTTGGAATTTTGATGAGCGGAGGTGCCTCAATCGCTTCCACAGCAGCTTACCTCAATGGTGTAGAACTTGGTTCTTATACCTTCGACGGTACCTTTTGTCAATCCGTCTATTGCAGCAGGCCGAGGATTGATGCCTGGGCAAACTCCAAAAAGGGTCCTGGATAGATCCCAATGATCAGTGTCCCCAGCACCGCGAAGGCCACCGCCACATGTAAGGGACGGGAGGGACTCACGACCAGCGCTTTTGGGGGCTCGCGCATATACATGACCATGGCGACGCGCATGTAATAAAAGAGGGAGATGGCGGTGTTGATCACGGCGATCAGGGCCAACCAGACATACCCGGCCTTGATCGCAGCACCAAAGATGTAAAACTTCCCCACGAAACCGGCCGTGGGGGGGATACCCGTCAAGGAGAGGAGAAAGACCAGCATGGCCGCGGCCGCGATCGGTTTCGCCTGGCCCAGCCCGGCAAAGTCCTCAATGAGGTCCCCCTTCACGGTCTCGGTGCGGAGAAGGATCACCATCGCAAAAGCCCCCGCGGTCATGAAAGCGTAAACGAGGACGTAAAACAGAACGGCGGAGATGCCCAACTTCGCTCCCGCCACGAAGCCGATCAAGATATAGCCGATGTGGGCAATGCTGGAATACGCCAGCATCCGCTTGATGTTCTGTTGGGCCATGGCCACGACATTTCCAATGGTCATGGTCAGGACGGATAGGATCCAAAACATAATCGTCCAGTCCACCTGGATGTGCGGCATGGCCCCCAGGAAGACCCGGAGCAGAGCCGCCACTCCAGCCGCCTCGGAAGCGACCGCCAGGAAGGCGGTCACCGTGGTCGGCGCGCCCTCATAGACGTCCGGCACGTACATGTGGAAGGGAACAGCCGCGATCTTGAATCCGAACCCTGCCGTGAGCATCACCATGGCGACCAGGAGGGCGGGATTGCCGAGGTCCATTGTGGCTATGGTAGCCGCGATTTCCTTGAAACCCAAGGCCCCGGTCAGTCCATACAAGAGGGAGATCCCATACAGAATCACCCCCGAGGAGAAAGCCCCCATGAGGAGATACTTGAGGGCCGCCTCGTTCGACTTTTTTTCCTGCTTGAGAAAGCCGCAGAGGATGTAGAGACTGATGGACATCGTCTCGAGCCCAATATAAAGCGTGAGGAGATTCCCGCCCGAGGCGATAAACATCATTCCCACGGTCGAGAAGAGCAGGATCGCGTAAAACTCACCGATGGGAGCGCCGACGAGTGGGAGGTAATCGATCGACATCAGGATGACCAGCAAAGTGGCGAGCAGAAAGACCACCTTGAAAAAGATGGCAAATTTATCCACCAGGTAGCTCCCGCTGAAGACGGAGACCGCGGCTGCTCCCGGCTCGAACAACGGGACCGCGGCTCGGACCAACAATATGCCCGTTCCCACGACGCCGATAATGCTTACGGTCTCGATCCACCCTCGCTGCTTTGGAGCGGCAAAAGAGAGGATCAAGACGACGATCGCCACAACGCTCAGAAAGACTTCAGGCAGCGCATGAAGGACATCCGCGGGATTGTAGGTTCCCATCATGGTTGTTCCTCACGATGACCCTGGTCCCAGTTGCTCACCACCGGGATGGGGGTCGGCGCCTCCACGACCTTCCGGGCTTGGTCGAGCCGCGCCACCACCTTCTGCACTGAGGGCTCCATGGCCTTCAAGAAGGGAGCGGGGTACAGCCCGATCCAGAAAAACATGATCACCAAGGGGATCAGTGTCATCGCTTCGCGGAGATTGAGGTCTAACAGCTCCTTGTTCCTCTCATGGGTCACCGTGCATATCCAGCTCACCTTAAACGCACCCAAGAGGATGAGGAACTCCCCGATGAATCCGTTGAGGCCAGGGAGGCCGATGGACGAAAACATGGTGATCGCAAACAGCGTGGCGTAGATCGGCATAACGCTGGAAAGTCCTCCCATGTCGGCAATCATCCGCGAATGGATCCGATCATAGATGAGACCGACGATCAGGAACAGTGCCCCGGTAGAGAGGCCGTGATTGACCATCTGCAAGATGCTCCCCTGAAGCCCCTGCATGTTCAGCGCGAACATGCCCAGCATGATGAAGCCCATGTGGCTCACCGAACTGAAGGCGACCAGCCGCTTCATATCGCGCTGGACCAGACAGACCATCGCCCCGTAGATGATGGCAATAACACTCAGGGTCACCATGAACGGGACAAAATATAGGGTGGCCTCGGGAAACATCGGAAGACTGAATCGGACGAAGCCGTAGGTTCCCATCTTCAGCAGGACTGCGGCCAGGATTACGCTCCCCGCCGTGGGGGCTTCGGTGTGCGCATCCGGAAGCCACGTGTGGAAGGGAAACATGGGAACTTTGATGGCGAAGGAGAGGAAGAAGGCGAGCCAGACCAGGTTTTGGAACGAGAAGAGGCTGGGAGACCACGGATACGAGACCTTCATCAGCTCTAGGACATCAAAGGTGTACGTTCCGGTCTGCGCCCCGGCATAGAAGTAGACCGCCAGAATGCCGAGCAGCATCACCACGCTGCCGAACAGGGTGTACAGGAAGAATTTAATGGCCGCGTAGAGGCGCCGCGCCGGGGCCCCCCATATTCCGATCAAGAAGTACATGGGGACCAACACCACTTCCCAGAAGACGTAGAAAAGGAAGAAGTCTAATGCGAGGAAGACGCCCATCATCCCGGTATGAATGAGGAGGAGAAAAACGTGGTACTCCTTCACCTGCTCGGTGATGGCCTCCCACGAGCAGAGCACCGCGATGGGCGAGATCAGGGCGGTGAGACACACCAGCCAGAGGCTGATCCCGTCCATCCCCATGATATAGCTCACCCCGATAGCCGGGATCCAGGAGGCTCTCTCGACGAACTGCATCTCGGCACTTCCAAAATCGAAAGAGAGCGGCAGGGCCAATGTGATGAGAAGGGTCACTCCCGTCACGAGAAGGCTCACCATCCGGATCAGGCCTGCCTGCTCCCGGCGGATGAACAAGAGCACTATGCCCCCTAGCAAGGGGAGAAAGGTCACGATGCTCAGGACTGGAAATGTCGTTCCGCTCATGGAGACTCTTCCTCCGACTTCAATGGTCGCAGTCTACAAAATAATGATGTAGACGCTCACGATGAAGAAGATCCCGACGGCTATTGCCAGGATGTAATTTTGCACCACGCCAGTCTGGATTAGCCGGAGCCTCCGACTGCCGCCCTGGATGATATCGGCGATCTTGTTGACCAGTCCATCCACGATCTTGTTGTCACCCCAGTCGGAACCAGTGCTTAACCCAATAGTGACCATCGCGGTCCCGTTGACTGCTCCGTCCACCACCTTCTCATCCACCTGCGAGAAAAAGCGACTGCAACCCAGAAACCCGTCTCCAAAGATCGCCCAATACAGCTCATCCACATAATATTTCTGAT
>JAAXQN010000280.1 GCA_012974305.1 Candidatus Methylomirabilis sp.
CCCCATACCCCCCCTAAACGGCCGCTAGTCCGCCCATCACGCGTCAAATGAATGGGGGCCCCTGTGGCCAAGCGTGTTGGCGGCTCCCTTGGCACTGATTTTGCTCGAATATCTAATACAACCGGTGCGACCCTGTGTCTTTTGATTGGCCACCTTAGCCGGAGTTGCCATTCCATGGCTGGTACGGATAAGAACCTCCCTAAGGGCGAGGAGATTAGAGAGCAAATCGCCCAGGCTGTCCTGGAGCTCGAGAGGAAAAACCGAGAGGTCGCCGAAGCGCGCGATCAGGCGTTGGAGACCGCCGGGAGGAAATCCGAAATCCTGGCCATGATGAGCCACGAGATCCGCACGCCTATATTCGGCATCAATGGGATGACAAGGCTGCTGCTCAACACCGACCTGAGTGCAGAACAACGGGACATTGTGGAGACGATTAACAGCAGCGGGGAAGCCCTGTTAAAGACCATCACTGATGTCCTGGATTTCTCCAAGATCGAGGCGGGCAAGCTCGAGATCGAGATCATCGAATTCGATCTTCGGACGGCGGTCGAGCAAGTGGTTTCGTTGCTTGCGGCGCGGGCCCAGGCCAAGGCGTTAGAGCTGGCCTGCCTCGTCCATCATGACGTCCCCACCTCCCTCCGCGGCGACCCTGGACGCCTCCGCCAAGTCCTCACGAACCTCTTAGGCAATGCGGTCAAGTTTACAGAAAATGGAGAAGTTATCTTGCGCGCCAAGCTCGCCGATGAGACAGACGACGCGGTGGTGGTTCGATTCGAAATCACCGACACCGGTATCGGCGTTTCTCCCGAGATGACGGAGTGCGTGTTCCAACCTTTCACCCAGGCCGACAGTTTCACCACCCGCAAGCACGGAGGGACCGGACTCGGGCTCGCCATCTCGAGGGATATAGTCGAACTGGTGGGGGGAGAGATCGGCGTCGAGAGTGAGCTTGGGAAGGGAAGCACCTTTTGGTTTACCATGCGACTGGAGAAGCAACTAGAAGGTGCTCCCACATTGCCTCTCCCACTGGGTGATCTCCACGGTCTACGTCTCCTCGTCGTTGATGACAATGCCCCCAACCGCACGATCCTCCGTTCCCAGATCATTTCTGAAGGAATGGCGAGCGATGTTGCCGAGAACGGCCCGGTCGCACTGGACATGATGCGAGCAGCCACCAACCGGGCCGAGCCTTACCATTTGGCGATTCTCGACATGCAAATGCCCGACATGGATGGGATCCAGTTGGCCCGCGCCATCAAAGCCGATCCCACCCTTGCGACAGTCCGACTGATCCTGCTAACCTCCTTTGGCCAGCCCGGAGATGCCAAAGCCGCGCATCAGGCAGGTGCCGCCGCGTACCTGATGAAGCCCGTGCGTCAATCCCAGTTGTTTGAGTGCATCGCTCGGGTGATGGGTGCGCCGACCGAACGAGCCGCCGCGCCCCTCATCACCCGCCACAACCTCCAAGAGGAAAAAGTCCGCGCCCTGCCGCGCGTCCTGATCGCCGAAGACAACACACTAAACCAGAAGGTCGCGGTGGGGATGCTAGAAGAGTTAGGCTACAAAGCTGATGTCGCCTCCAATGGGCGCGAGGCCGTCGATGCCGTCTCTCGTATCCGGTACGACCTGGTCTTGATGGACTGCGAGATGCCCGAGATGGACGGCTACGAGGCAACGACCAAGATCCGCCAGCGTGAGGAGGAAACGGCGCGGCATACGCCCGTCATCGCCATCACGGCCCACGCCACGGACGATCACCGCGAGAAGTGCCTGGCCGCAGGGATGGATGACTGCATCTCCAAAGGGGTAAAGATCGGGGAGCTCGAAGCGTTGCTGCAGCGCTGGGTTGTGCGTCGAGGACAGGAGCCGAAGGGCACTAAAGCAGAATAGTGGGGCAAGAGAGCGATCATCGGGGTTCCGTCATCGGAACCAGGCTTTGGCATTTATATTGCTAAATATTAGTACCGCCGACGCCAACTGGAGAGGAAATGTAAGCAACTCGTGTCCCAGCGGAAGGCATAATCCGTAGGATGAGGAGCCCATGCTTAAGTTTTACATTGCCTTTGATGATAAAAACCAAGCTCAAAAGCAGGCCGGGCAACTGGATGTGAGCCACTCGAAACCACCGGACAAGCACCCCCCCATCTGGGAGAACGGTATGGGGTGTGTCAACCTGGTGTACGACTACGACTCGGCTGACGCCAAAGCCAGCACGATCTTTTTCAATCCGATCTTCGAACACGATGGCCGTTTGTCCCGGATGTGGGAGTGCATCACCGAGATCACCCACCGTCCCCAGATGCCGGACGGGCAGGCGCGCCGTGTGAAAATCACCGATCTCGAGGAGCATCAGACCTTGGTGGAGTGTTTTTTCCGAGAGCTACTCGGGAGGACGCTGAAAGGCCAGGAGGTCGCCATCATCCAGGACATCGCGACGCTCCAGCGGCGGATTGAGGAACTCGAGGCCTTGAACCGGGTCGCCACCATCCTTAACGCTGCCCATGATCTCCAAATGGTCCTGGAGCTGGCCATCGAACGAATTGGCGCCGCGCTCCGCGCAAAGGCCGGCTCCCTCCTGCTGCGGGACGAGGATACTGGGGAATTAGTTTTCGCGGTCGTCCTGGGGCCCGTCGCTGACCGGATCCTGGGGCGACGGCTGTCGCCCGGCCAGGGCATCGCGGGGTGGGTCGCCCAAACCGGGGAAGCCCTTCTCATCCCCGACACCAGCGCTGACTCGCGCTTCTCCGGCTCGATAGACGAGGAAAGCGGCTTCGTGACTCGTTCCATGGTGTGCGCCCCCTTGAAGACCAGCCGGGGGATTATCGGTGTCGTCCAGCTTCTCAATCGCGTAAATGGCCGCCGGTTTAGCGAAGAGGATCTTCATCTGCTTGAAGTTATCGCCCTACACGCTGCTGCCGTGATCGAGACGGCTACCTTACTGGAACGAGAAGGGAAACCCCCTGCTGAATCTGCCCCGGCCAACCTTGCCGAGGAATTCAGGCGCCCCCTCGAATTGCTAGAGTCCCACCTGGGTGAACTCTTCAATGCTGCCACCCACCAAAATCCCGATATGGTGCGCACCATCGAAAAGGCCATGGAAGGTGCCGAGAACTTGCGAAAGATATCTAGACATCTCTCCCGAGCATATTAGAGCATCCCCGCAAGAAAACCTGCTCGACCCCCCCTCAAGCTGCTAGCGATCCGGCGATACAAAAGCCTCTAAGGCAAAACCGATGGCGAACCCTCTCCCCAATGGTGCTGATTTTTCGGCGGGTGCAGGGGTGCGGAGGGGCGAGTAAGAGGACCTCCTGCTCACAGGCACGGGTATGGGGGTGGATGTCACAACTCTTGCATTGTTTTAAGCCGTTTCTGGACGTCGAGCGAGCAACTGGTTATCGTCCCCACGGTTTTTCGCCCTATGTGGGTCATGCCAGGCAAGCTTAGTACGGTTCTTGCAGTAACGGGGTACGATCCGGCGGAGGGTCGACGGACCTTCGGGCCCATGCCCACGCTTCCCAACACCTAACACTCGATCGAGAGGGATTCAGCACAAGCCATTGGCCTTCAGGCGTCATGCATGTGAAGGCTATATAGAAACCACTGGGGAGACGAGTTATGTCCAAAAACCTTCATATTCGTAAGCCTCCCCGTTTCCGTATCTCCGGGGTCACGGCGGCCGTTACCACACTTCAAGAGGCTGACGTGCTTGATCTAAGCCTCGAGGGAGCACTCGTGGAACATCAGGACATGCTCCCCCTAGGGAGTCCCTGTTTCCTCCAACTTGGGATCGCGGGGGAGACGTTGACGATCCGGTGTCACGTCGTGCACAGCCGGGTCAGCAGGAGAGAACTAGGAGGGGCGTTATATTATCAGACCGGGCTGGAATTCCTCGACCTTCCCCCCGAGTCAGAGCAATCCCTCGGTGCCCTCATCCGCTCGTACGGGGTCCGCGTAGATGATGGAAGTCGGAGCCCCGATTATGATTGAAGAGTTGTGGTGGAAAGAATACAGCCTACCAGGCAGTAAGACACCGGTCTGTTATGAGAGAGGAAGCCAACGTGCGGGTATCAGGCGAGCATGAGGCATCCCTCCCCAAGCGGGGACATGCGGCGGAAAAAGAAAAGTCCAACCGGCGGCAACACGCCCGGTTCGTCGTGCGCGGGAGTGCCAAGGGACGGGTAACTACCGTCTACGACGCGCATATCCTCAACATCAGCCTTGGGGGGGCCTTGATTGAGCATGCCCACGTGGTCCGCCCGGGCTCCACTTCCTCTTTGGACCTCGACCTCCAGGGAAAGAGACTGAGCATGAGGTGCCGCGTGGCCCGCTCGGTGGTCCACCGGATGGAACTGCAGCCGGATGGGGAGCAGGCCTTAATCTACCACACCGGATTGGAATTTATCGATGCCCCAAAGGAAACGCGGTTGATGATTAGCAATTACATCCAGTCGGTCATCGACGATGGGAAGAGTACGCTGGCCGACGAGGACCTGGACGGGAGGTCGTACACCTGCGAGAAGTGTGGCCATGCTTTCCAGCTCGCCGATTCAGAGGTGCGTCCTGCGTTCATAGAGTCTCGACAGCGTCCGATCCAAGCGGGCGACCTCTTTTACTACGACCACGGGATGTGTCAGGGGGCGCTGATGTACACCTTTGGAGGACCAAACGCCCCCTGGAGTGCTGACTAACCGGCCAACCACGGCAAGGCCGCGGTGGCGAAACTCAACACCAGGAAAAAACCACACTTGTCGGTCACGGTGGTCAGGATAGGTCCGGAGGCTAGCGCTGGATCCATGCTCATTCGCTTGAGGAGGAGAGGAATAGTCCCACCGAGCCCCACCGCCACCAGGGTGTTGAGCGCCATTGCCCCGCCCACGACCAGACCCAGATACGGATTCCCCCACCAGGCCCAGGCCACACCCCCAAGC
>JAAXQN010000265.1 GCA_012974305.1 Candidatus Methylomirabilis sp.
ACGGACGATCGATGCAGCGGAGCAATACAACGAACCTGGCCGCTACACCGCGCTACACGGCTACGAGTGGACGTCGCTCATCCTGGGCAACAACATGCACCGCGTCGTCATCTACCGCGATGGTGCCGCGAAGGCCTCGCAGATGGTTCCCTACACGACCTACGCGCCCGAGGGCAGTCCGGACCCGCGCGACCTCTGGAAGTGGCTCTCGACTTACGAGCAGAAGACCGGCGGAGACGTTCTGGGTATAGCCCACAATGGCAACCTCTCCAACGGCATCATGTTCCCGTTCGAGGCACAGTGGAACGGTCAAAAGTTAGATCAGGAATACGTGACGCAACGCAGTAAGTGGGAGCCGCTCTATGAGGTGACGCAGATCAAGGGCGATGGCGAGACCCACCCGCTGCTCTCGCCGGACGACGAGTTCGCCGACTACGAGACCTGGGATATCGGCAACCTCGACTTTCCCGCCCCGACGGTCAAGACCGATGACATGCTCGCCCACGAGTACGCCCGCGAAGCTTTGAAGCAAGGACTCGCGCTCGAGGCAAAACTCGGCACGAACCCCTACAAGTTCGGCATGATCGGATCGACCGACACCCACACGGGGCTCGCCACCATGGAGGAGGACAACTTCTTCGGCAAACACACCGGCTACGAGCCTAGCCCTAAGCGTATGAGCCATCCGTTCTGGAAGAACGAGAAGGGCGTGATCATGGGATGGGGCCAGGTGGCCTCGGGCCTCGCGGCAGTATGGGCGACGGAGAACACTCGCGCGTCAATCTTTGATGCCATGGAACGTAAGGAAGTCTACGCCACCACCGGCAGCCGCATGGCGGTTCGCTTCTTTGGCGGCTGGGACTTCACCGCCGAAGACGTCGCGAGTCGCAGCCCGGCGTTCGTCGGCTACGGCAAGGGCGTGCCCATGGGCGGTGATCTGACGATGGCGCCCAGCGGCAAGGCCCCGACATTCATGGTCTATGCTCTTCGCGATCCGATCGGCGGCAACCTGGATCGGATCCAGATCATCAAAGGGTGGATGGACCGGAGCGGCAAGACGCACGAGAAGGTGTACGACGTGGCCTGGTCTGGCAATCGCAAGCCGGGCGGCGACGGCAAGTTGCCCCCGGTCGGCAACACCGTCGACGCCAAGACCGCCAACTTCACCAACACGATCGGAGCCTCCGAGCTGGGCACCGTCTGGACCGATCCGGACTTCGACGAGAAGCAGAAGGCGTTCTACTACGCCCGCGTCATCGAGATCCCGACGCCGCGCTGGTCTACCATCGATGCATTTCGATTTGGCATTCCGATCCCGGAGGGGGCGCCGCAGCAGCCTGATTTGCCTGGCTTTGCCCGGTCTGGCACTGGCTCAGCACGACGCCGGAATGCCTCAGATCGGGGACATTGAGAGCCTGTATCCCGGCAAGGCGTATTCGCCATGGGCCGAGCGTTCATTCCCTAGCCAGGTCTATTGGGGTGAAACCCATGTGCACACGGGCCTGTCACTCGACGCCGGTTTGTTCGGCAACACGACGGGGCCCGACACGGCATATCGCCTGGCCCGCGGCGAGCAAGTTACCTCGTCGACCGGCCAGCCCGTCAAGCTCAGCCGGCCGCTCGACTTTCTGGTTGTCACCGACCATTCAGACCTAATGGGCATTGCGACGGACATTCAACGCGGTGCGCCAAACATCCTCGCGAACCCCAAGGGCAAGGAATGGGCTGAAGGTTTTGCAAAGGGTGGTCAGGCGGCGGCTGAGGCCGCGTTCGACCTTATCGGTAATTTCTCGCAAGGAACAATTCCCAAGGAATTGCTGGGTCAGTATTCCCCTGGCGCACCAATATATAACGGCGTATGGGACAGGATCGTTGGGGCCGCTGAACAGTACAACGAGCCGGGGCGTTTCACGGCCTTTATCGGCTTTGAATGGACGTCGGTCCCGAAAGGCTTCAACCTGCACCGTAACGTGATCCTGCGCGACGGCGGTAATCGGGCCAGCCAGGTCGTACCAATGACGACCATGCCACCGCTGGGCAGCACTGATCCTCTGGACTTGTACAAGTGGCTCGACAATTACGAAGAGAAGACCGGCGGGCGAGCGCTGGCAATAGCACACAACGGAAACCTGTCGAATGGCTGGATGTTCCCGGTCGACAGGACCTACGCCGGCGGCCGGGTCAACAAGGAATATGTAACGCTCCGGGCCAAGTGGGAGCCTCTTTACGAGGTGACCCAGATTGCACGCGAGGCATTGAAGCAAGGTCTGGCGCTCGAGAAGAAGTTTGGTACCAATCCCTACAAGTTCGGCATGGTCGGCGCGACCGACACCCACACCTCTTTGACGACCGCCGAAGAGGATAATTTCTTTGGCAAAGCCACCAGTGTCGAACCGTCGCCAACGCGTGTTTCACATCCGTTCATCAAATCGGCCCTCGGCGCTATTGAAGGCGACATGCTGCTGGCTTCGGGCTACCAAGGTATCTGGGCAACCGAGAATACGCGCGCAGCGCTTTTCGACGCGATGGAACGCAAGGAAACCTACGCCACCACGGGTACACGCATGTTGGTACGTTTCTTCGGCGGCTGGGACTTTAATGACAATGACCTGCGCAACCGTCAGCCGGCATTCATTGGGTACGCGAAGGGTGTACCCATGGGCAGCGACCTGGCGACAGCGCCAAATGGCAAAACTCCGACGTTTATGGTCTTCGCGTTGCGCGACCCGATTGGCGCCAACCTTGATCGCATCCAGATCATAAAAGGCTGGATGGACAGTCGGGGCGAACTGCAGGAAAAGGTCCACGACGTGACCTGGTCCGGCGACCGGCAGCCCGATGCCAATGGCAAGCTGCCATCAGTGGGCAACACGGTCGACATTGAGGCCGCGAATTGGACCAACACGATCGGTGCATCCGAACTCACCGCGATTTGGACCGACCCCGACTTCGATCCGGATGAAAGAGCCTTCTACTACGTTCGGGTACTCGAGATCCCGACGCCGCGCTGGGTGCTTTATGACAAGGTTCGCCTTGGTGCCCATATTCCAGAGGGCGTGGAATTGATCCACCAGGAACGCGCTTACACTTCACCGATCTGGTACACGCCGTAAGCTCGCAAAACAAAGCGCGAAATAGGACGAATCACTAAGGAGAGCAAGAATGAGAGCGAAAATCGAATGGTTGAAAAGTTTTGG
>JAAXQN010000005.1 GCA_012974305.1 Candidatus Methylomirabilis sp.
TTCAGGACAAGGTGCCAGTCCTGGTTCCAGGTTTCAATGACCCGCGTTTCACGCTCATACCCGAGCACGCTGAGCGACGCCGTGCCGGGGGCGACGTGGCCCTGTTCGCGCACGGCCACATGCTACGTGTACTCGCTGCGTGCTGGCTCGGTCTCCCTCCCGACGCGGGCCGGCTGCTGGCCCTCGGCACGGCGTCGCTCAGCGTGCTCGGGTATGAGCGTGAAACGCGGGTCATAAAAACCTGGAACCAGGACTGGCACCTTGTCCTGAAAGAGGATCCCTGAACCATGGCCCAGAAAATTTCCCATGCCATCGTCCCGTAAGCATAGAGACAAGGAGCAGCCATGAACCCTTTGCAAGGCTTGCACGCGCACGGGCAATCCGTGTGGTTGGATTACATTCGCCGCAGCCTCCTCACCAGTGGCGAACTCGGCCGGCTGATCAAGGAGGATGGCTTGCGCGGGGTGACATCCAACCCGGCCATTTTTGAAAAGGCAATTACGGGGAGCACCGATTATACGGAGATCCTGCGCGCCCTCGCGCCACAGTACCAGGACGCCAAGACGCTTTATGAGCAAGTGGCGATTCGCGACATTCAAGACGCCACCGATGTGTTAAAGCCCGTCTACGAGCAGACGCAGCGGCGCGACGGCTACGTCAGCTTTGAAGTCTCGCCCCATCTCGCTCACGATACCCAAGGCACCTTGGAAGAGGCCCGGCGGCTGTGGCGGGCCGTAGGCCGCGACAACCTGATGATTAAAGTTCCGGCCACTCCCGAAGGGATCCCGGCGATCGAGCAACTGATCAGCGAAGGCACCAACGTCAACGTGACCCTGCTCTTCTCCCAGGACGTCTATGAGCGCGTGGCCAACGCGTACATCGCCGGGCTCGGAAAGCGCGCCGCACAGGGGGGTGACGTAAGCCATGTGGCGAGTGTGGCGAGCTTCTTCATCAGCCGCATCGACACGGCGATCGATGCCATGCTCACAGCAAAGCTGAAGACCGCCACCGATGCAAGCGAGAGGGCGCTGGTGCGGAGCCTCCTGGGGAAAGTGGCCATCGCCAACGCCAAGCTGACGTATCAGCGATATCAGGAACTGTTTCGAGGCGACGCGTGGCTGGCGCTCGCGAAGAAGGGAGCAAAGACCCAGCGGGTGTTGTGGGCCAGTACGAGTACCAAAAATCCCAATTACCGTGACGTAATGTACGTCGAGGAACTCATCGGCCCAGACACTGTCAACACGATTCCACCCGCCACGTTCGACGCGTTCCGCGATCACGGCCGGGTTCGGGCGAGCCTCACCGAGGGTTTGGAAGAGGCATACGACACCATGGAGGCCCTCGAACAAGTTGGTATTTCGATGGCCGAGGTGACGGATCGCTTGCTCAAGGAGGGGGTGCAATTGTTCGCCGAGCCCTTTGACAAGCTGTTGGCCGCGGTGGACAAGACGCGCCAGGCGGCTGCGAACCCGACCATCAATCGCCAGACATACACGCTCCCAGAGCCGCTAGCCAAGGCGGTCAGGACGTCGCTCGAGGAGTGGCGCGCGGGGGACAAGGTGCGGCGGTTGTGGGCGCGGGATGCGACCTTGTGGACGGGGACCGATGAGGGCAATTGGCTTGGGTGGTTGGGCATTACCGAGGACCAGCTCGCGCAGAGTCAGCACCTCAAGGGTATTGCCACAGAGGTGAAGGAGGCAGGATTCTCACATGCGCTGCTTCTGGGAATGGGAGGATCGAGCCTCGGCCCCGAAGTGCTTGAGATCACGTTCGGGAGGCAGGCGGGCTTTCCCGACTTCCACGTCCTCGATTCGACGGACCCCGCCCAGGTCAAAGCGTTCGAGAACAAGGTCGATCTCGCCAATACGCTCTTTATCGTGTCGAGCAAGTCGGGCGGGACCCTCGAGCCCAATATTTTCAAGCAATACTTCTTCGAACGCGCCCGGCAGGTCATCGGAGCCGAGAAGGCAGGCGAGCGGTTTATTGCCATTACGGATCCGGGGTCCAAAATGCAGCATGTCGCCGAAAGCGACGGCTTCCGATACGTCTTTTTCGGACTGCCCAGCATCGGGGGGCGGTACTCGGCCCTCTCGAATTTCGGCATGGTGCCGGCGGCGATCATGGGCATTGATGCATTGCGGTTCCTGGATCGGACCGATGAAATGGTCACCGCCTGCTCCTCGTCCGTACCGGTGGAGCAGAATCCGGGCGTAGTGTTGGGGACCATCCTGGGGGTGCTGGCCAAGCAGGGTCGGGACAAGGTGACACTCATCACGTCGCCGGGCCTCATGGACCTCGGGGCATGGTTGGAGCAACTGGTCGCCGAGTCGACGGGGAAGGAAGGAAAGGGGTTGATTCCCGTTGACCTCGAGCAGGTGGGGCCGCCGGAGCTTTATGGCAAAGACAGAGTCTTCGCGTATATCCGATTGTCCTCGGCCCCGGATGCGGCCCAAGATGCCGCGGTGGCCGCCCTCGAACAAGCCGGGCAACCGGTCGTGCGGATTGCCGTCGCGGATATCTACGACCTGGGACAGGAGTTCTTTCGTTGGGAGATCGCGACGGCGGTTGCCGGAGCGATCATGGGTATTCACCCGTTCAACCAGCCCGATGTGGAAGCGAGCAAGGTGGCGACGCGGAAACTGACGGCAGAGTATGAGAAGACAGGGAAGCTCCCGCCGGAGAAGCCAATTTTAGAAGAGCAGGGGATCAAATTATTCACAGACGATAAGAACGCGGCGGCGCTGAAACAGGCGGCGGGGCGTGATCAGTCCCTGGCAGGGTATCTTACGGCGCACCTGAATCGCCTCACGGCCGGGGACTACTGTGCGCTCCTGGCGTACCTCGAGCAGAATGACGCGCACCAGGAACAATTGCAGGCGATGCGGCATGTCATCCGCGATGCAAAGCGCGTGGCCACATGTCTGGGCTTTGGCCCACGCTTCTTGCACTCGACGGGGCAGGCCTACAAGGGGGGGCCGAATACCGGCGTCTTTCTGCAGATCACCTGTGACGACGCAGCGGACCTGCCGGTGCCTGGACAGAGATATACCTTTGGCGTGGTCAAGGCAGCGCAGGCACGAGGGGACTTTGAGGTGTTGGCCGCGCGGGATCGGCGGGCGCTGCGAGTCCATCTCGGACCGGACGTGCGGGCCGGCCTCACCATGCTTTACGAAATTGTCCAAAACGCCCTCACCCAACCCTCTCCCTGAGGGAGAGGGCTCCCTCACCCATCCCTCTCCCCCCGCGGGGGAGAGGACAAAGGAGAGGGGGAAATGGAGCCGAAGACCTCCACACCTCGGGATCGTGCCCGTCGTTTGCGCCGTGACCAGACAGAGGCCGAGCGTAGACTCTGGGAACGACTGCGCGCCCGATAGCTGTCTGGTTTTAAGTTCCGTCGCCAGCATCCTATCGGCCGGTTCATCGTGGATTTTTGCTGTCAAGAGTACGGGATCGTCGTAGAACTAGATGGTGGTCAACATGCGGTGCAGTTTGAAGCAGATCACATTCGGTCTGAATTTCTGGCCCGCCGTGGCTATCGTGTGTTGCGTTTTTGGAACAATGAAGTGTTGGAAAATATCGAGGCAGTCCTTGAGCAAATAACCCTCTCCCTAATAGGGAGAGGGAAAGGGTGAGGTAATGACCGAGGAGGAACGTTTTCAGCTAAAGTGCATCAACACGATCCGGACCTTGTCGATGGATGCCGTTCAGGCCGCAAATTCCGGCCACCCGGGGACGCCCATGGCCATGGCCCCCGTGGTGTATTGCTTGTGGCAGCGCCTCCTACGTTTCGACCCCGAAGACACGATCTGGCCCAACCGGGACCGCTTCATCCTCTCAATCGGCCATGCATCGATGCTCCTGTACTCGATCCTCCACCTCTGTGGGGTCAGGGCGGTCAACCCGAAGTACGAGGTCCTGGGAGAGCTGTCGGTGACGCTCGACGACATCAAACGGTTTCGCCAGCTCGATAGCAAATGCGCCGGTCACCCGGAATACCGCTGGACCTCGGGGGTCGAGACGACCACCGGCCCATTGGGTCAGGGGGTGGCGACCAGCGTCGGTATCGCGATTGGCGGGCGATGGATGGGCGAGTACTTCAATCGCCCCGACTTTACCATGTTCGACTTCGACGTGTATGCACTGTGCGGCGACGGCTGCATGATGGAGGGCATTTCGGGCGAGGCCGCCTCGCTGGCCGGGCACCTGCGGCTCTCCAACCTCTGCTGGATCTATGACAACAATAAGATCACCATCGAGGGACACACCGAGTTGGCGTTTAGCGAAGACGTAGCCACCCGGTTCATTGCCTACGGCTGGAATGTGACTCGGGTGGGGGACGCCAACGACCTCGAGATGCTCGACCGGGCATTCCGGACCTTCAAAAACACCAACGACCGGCCGACGCTGATCATCGTGGATAGTCATATTGCCTACGGGTCCCCCCACAAGCAGGATACTAGCGCGGCCCATGGGGAGCCGCTGGGTGAGGAGGAGATCCGGTTAACCAAGCGAAATTATAAGTGGCCGGAAGAGGCCAAGTTCCTCGTGCCAGAAGATGTCCGCGAGCATTTTCAGAGCGGTATTGGCAAACGCGGCAGTGCCCTGCGTAAGGAGTGGATGGAGCGGTTTGCTGCGTACAAGGGCAAACACCCGGAGCTGGCCGACCACTTGTATCGTATGCAGGCCCGGCAGTTGCCGGAGAGCTGGGACAAGGGTTTGCCGTCGTTCCCGCCGGATGCCAAAGGAATAGCCAGTCGCGAGGCGTCGGGAAAAGTGCTCAATGCTCTTGGCAAGAACATCCCCTGGCTGATGGGCGGCTCGGCGGACCTGACCCCTTCCACCAAGACCAGGCTCACCTTCGAGGGAGCGGGCGACCTGCTCGCCGGCAACTACGGCGGGCGCAATCTGCACTTTGGCATTCGCGAGCATGCGATGGGGGCGATTCTCAACGGCATGTCACTGGCCAAGGTTCGCCCGTACGGTTCCGGCTTCTTGATCTTCAGCGATTACGGCCGCGCCCCCCTGCGTCTCGCTGCGATCATGGAGATCCCGGTGATTTACATCTTCACGCACGACTCGATCGGTGTGGGTGAGGACGGCCCGACCCACCAGCCCATCGAGCAGCTCGCTTCGCTGCGGGTTATTCCCGGCCTCATCACGTTGCGGCCGGCAGATGCCAACGAGGTGGTAGAGGCCTGGAAATTCATCGCGCAGTCGCGGCACGAGCCGGTGGCCCTGGTCCTGACCCGGCAGGCGCTGCCGACCCTGGACCGCACGAAATACGCGCCGGCCGAGGGAGTGAAGCGGGGTGCTTATATCCTCGCGGATGCTGACGACGGCAAACCTCTGGTGCTATTGCTCGCCACCGGCAGCGAGGTCTCTTTCTGCGTCGACGCCTACGAAAAGCTCAAGGCCGAGGGGATCAAGGCCCGTGTGGTGAGCATGCCGTCGTGGGAGATGTTCGAGTATTACTGCAGCAAACATCCGGAGTATCGCGAGAGCGTTTTGCCGGCAGCGGTGACCGCTCGGGTCTCGGTCGAGCAAGCGTCCACGCTCGGCTGGGAGCGGTATGTCGGTCCCCACGGCCATATGATCGGCATGCACACCTTCGGCGCTTCGGCCCCGCTCAAGGCCCTGCAGAAGAAATTCGGGTTCACGCCGGAAAACATCGTTGTCGCAGCCAAGGAACAGTTGAAGTTGGCAAAACATTAGCAATCAGCAATCAGCTTCAGGATTTCCCAGCTCACTGCTGACAGCCGATGGCTGACCGCTGACAGCTTCATCAAAAGGAGGCAGGGCCATGCAACTGGGCATGATTGGTTTGGGTCGCATGGGCGCGAACATGGTGAGACGGTTGATGAAGGGTGGGCACGAATGTGTCGTGTATGATCGCTCACCTGAGGCGATCAAAGAACAGGCCAAGGAAGGGGCGGTCGGGGCGTCGTCCCTAGACGATTTTGTCGCCAAGCTGAAGAAACCCCGTGCCGTCTGGCTGATGGTCCCCGCCGCTGTCGTCGATAAGGTGATCAAGGACTTTGTCGGGCGGCTCGAGAAGGACGACATTCTCATCGATGGTGGAAATTCCTATTATCGCGACGACATTCGCCGGGCCAAAGAGCTCAAGCCAAAGGGGATTCACTATGTCGATGTAGGAACGAGCGGCGGTGTCTGGGGGCTGGAACGGGGCTACTGTATGATGATCGGCGGTGAGGCCGACGTGGTCCGGCACCTCGATCCCATTTTTGCCACGCTTGCGCCGCCGGTGGAAGCTGCATCTCGCACACCCGGAAGAGAAAAAGTCGGTGGCACAGCCGAGCACGGCTACTTGCACTGTGGGCACCACGGTGGCGGGCATTTCGTCAAGATGATCCACAACGGGATCGAGTACGGCATCATGGCAGCGTACGCCGAGGGCTTCAATATCCTCCGGCACGCGAACATCGGAAAGCGCGAGCACGCGGTCGATGCCGAGACGGCACCGCTGCGGGATCCCGAGGCCTACCAGTACGACTTCAGCCTGCCTGACATTGCCGAGCTGTGGCGTCGCGGCAGCGTGATCGCCTCGTGGCTGCTGGACCTGACTGCGAGTGCCCTGCTGAAAAGCCCGGATCTGGCGAATTTCTCGGGCCGGGTGTCGGACTCGGGGGAAGGTCGGTGGACCATCGAGGCCGCCATTGACGAGGCCGTTCCGGCGCATGTCCTCACGGCTGCCCTCTACGAACGTTTTAGCTCGCGAGGCGAATCGGACTTTGCGGACAAGGTGCTGTCGGCGATGCGGTACGAGTTCGGCGGCCACGTCGAGCGTCCCACCGGTGGATAAGTAGCAAGCGGGGGAGACGGAAGGAGACAGAAAATGGTGGGCGTAATCGAGACGCTCCAACGAGCCGTCGGTGTCCGCAAAGATAAATTGATCTTCGTCCTTCAAGGATTGACCGCCGTGGGTCTCCTTCTAGCCATCGTCCTGATGGTCCACGTCGGACCAGTCACGCTGTTCACATTTATGACCCTGGCCCAGGGTTTAATCGTGGTTTCTGTGATTGGTACTTCCATCCTCCTCATCACTCAGAGGACCGGAATCACCCGCGAACGCTATGGACCCGGAGAGATCATTGTTCGGAAGGGGGAAGCTGGAGAGAAGGTCTATATCGTGGAGCAGGGCGAGGTGGAGGCAGTAGTTGAAGAACCTGGAGGGGGCGAGAGAATCATCGCCACACTGGGAGATGGAAAGAGCTTCGGCGAGATTGCTCTGGTGACGGAGCATCCGTATTTGGCTACCGTCAGGAGCCGGACCGCGGTCACCCTGATATCGGTGGATCGGGAGAGTTTTCAGGCGCTACTGCACCATGCGCCGTTGAGGCGAATGGTCGAGGGAATCATAGAAGAACGATCGGGGAGACTGAGAGAAATAAGGGAAAGCGATTCCTAGGTGGTGCGTCTCCAAGAAAAAATCCCCGTTGCGCTTGGCACACGCTGGACCGCTGTAATGCTCCTTCTCTCTTTTGCATTCGTGCCTGATCTCTATGCGGCCAGCGAGGTGGGCCAGGAGGGATTATCGGGCGCCGAACTGGCACAGATACTCGGCTTTGGTCTCGGCGTGCTCAGCCTCGCCCTCATCCTCTTTGTCCTTGTATTTCACAGAAGGAATCTTTTCAGTCAGACGGCGCGGTGGCTCCATTTGCTGAGCTTGTGCGTCATTCCTGTTTTCATCCTCTTCTTAGGGAACCTTGTGGCCTACGAGGGATCCAAGAAGATGGCCTTCTGCGGCTCGTGCCATCCTGTCATGGGGCCTTACGTGGATGACCTCTTTGATCCTACGAGTTCGAGCTTGGCCGCGATCCACAGCCAGAATCGGTTCATCCAAAAAAACAAGTGCTACTCCTGTCATGTCGGGTATGGGATTAACGGGAACATGGAGGCAAAAATTGATGGTCTGAAGCACATGGGCAGATTCTTATACAGATTCTATACCGGCACGTTTCAGGAGCCCATAAAGCTTATTAGACCCTACAGCAATTCTAACTGCCTGCGATGCCATGCCGGGGCGAAAAGATTTGAGGGGAACAGTGTCCATGTCGCCATCATGGGCTCACTGAAAACCAACAAGGCCTCCTGCTTGTTCTGTCACGCGGAGGCCCATTTTGAACCAGCAGCTAACTTGCGGGAGTGAATTATGGGCGTCGACTTCACAACCCTCCCTGGCTTTAGCTTTGGTGTTCTAGGCCTGGCACTCGTCCTCTTTTCGCTCTTGTATCGCAGAAGGACTCTTCTCGGTCAGACGCCAAGATTGCTCCTTCTCCTGAGTCTGTGCGCGGTTCCCGTTCTTATCTCCTTCTCGGGCAACCTTGTGGCCTACGAAGGGGCCGAGAAGGTTGACGTCGGGCCGGGCCATTTCCAGCAAGTAGCCGGCGTGCAGGGGCCACAAGTGCGGGCGGGCCAGAAGTGCCTGACCTGCCACCAAGGAATCGAGCGGATTGGCGACGGGCCGGTACATAGCACACTCACCTGCACCGCGTGCCACCGGGGCGACGGTCGCGCCACGACGGTGCAGGCAGCCCACAAGAGCATGTTCGCTAATCCGTCCGACCTGCGCGTCGTGGATCAAACGTGTGGGGCGTGTCATCCCGACGCGGTCGAGAAGGTCAAGACCTCCCTGCACGCAACCATGGCAGGCATGATCAGCGGCACGCGTTATGCGTGGGGGGCGCAGGACCGGAAGGCGAAGTACGCAACCTACGATGTCGAGAATCCAGATTCCAAAGGCAAGGGGACGGTGACCTCCCTGAAACAGTTGCCCCGGTATGACCCGACCAAACCGGAGGGGCCGGACAACAACCCCGGCGACGACTACCTGCGGAACCAATGCCTGCGGTGTCATCTGTGGAGCGATGGCCACACGCGGGACGGGGATTGGCGGGCCAGCGGCTGTGCCGCCTGTCACATCGTGTATTCTGACAAAGGGACCTATGAGGGGGGCGACCAGGCCATTCCGAAGGATCAGAAGGACCGGCCGCGTTTCCACCGCCTCACCAGCAAGGTCCCAGAAAGTCAGTGTATCCGCTGCCACAACCGGGGTGGACGCACCGGGGTGAGCTACATCGGCACCATGGAGGCCGGCCCTTACGGCACTCCGTGGACCAAGGAGGGCGGCAAACAGTCCAAGCTTCACGGCCAGAACTACGATCACCTGATCGCCGATGTCCACTATAGGAGGGGAATGACCTGCGTCGACTGCCACACCAAACGGGACCTGCACGGTGACGGGAACATGTACACCAAGCGGGAATACGCCGTGGAGATCGAATGCAGGGACTGCCACGGGACCATGGAAAAGCGGACGAACTTGAAGACCTCGTGGGGGAACCCGTTGACCAACCTGAAAGAGGAGGATGGTCAGATCGTCCTGATCGCCAAGATGGACGGTGAGGAGCACGTGGTGCCTCAGATCAAGGACGCGAAGTACTCTGCCGAGGGGCATGCGGCGATGGTGGCGATCCCCGTTCATATGGAGAGGCTGGAGTGCTACGCCTGTCACGCCCAGTGGGCCCCGCAATGCTACGGCTGCCATGCCAAGCAGGACATCGGCAAGCCGAGTGGCGACTGGCTCAATACGAAGCCTGCAACAGATATCAGCAAGGCCAGCAAGAGAGGCAACCTCGAGAAGACCGCCTTCAGCTGGTCGGAGTCCCGCTCGTATCTGCGGTGGGAGACTCCAACTTTGGGCATCAACGCGGAAGGGAAGGTGAGTCCGTTCATTCCTGGATGCCAGGTGATCTTTACCCAGATGGACGGCAAGAAAAGTATTGTGAACAACAAGGTCTTTAAGACGGTGGATGGCACGTTGGGGATCGGCCATGCACCGATCCAACCGCATACGATCACGAAGGCGTCGCGGAGCTGTGCCGACTGTCACAACAGCCGTAAGGCGTTGGGACTCGGCACCGGGTTCTACAACCCTCGCGCCAACGGCTTGCCGATCGATACGGAGCTGGAACAGATCGTCGATGAGCAGGGCAAGCAGATCCAGCAAATTGCCCACGAAGGCGCCCGCCCCTTCACCAAGGAGGAAATGCAGCGGATCAGTCGTGCCGGAACCTGCATCGCCTGCCATGGCATCGATACAAAGGTCTGGCAGAAAAGGAAGGGCAAGCTCAAGGCGCCTACGGATGAGCTCCACCAAAAGGCCATCCGTGAGCTCTCGAACCTCAAGTGAATGATGAGGGGCTGCACCCTGCCGAGCCAGCGATTCCTCATCCATCGACCTCGCCCGGCAAGCCGAGCTGAAGGCGTGGCAGCGTGATCGCCTCGTGGCTGCTGCATCTGACTGCGAGTGCCTTGCTGAAAAGCCCGGATCTGGCGAATTTCTCGGGGCGGGTGTCGGACTCGGGGGAAGGCCGGTGGACCATCGAAGCGGCCATCGATGAGGCGGTGCCGGCGCACGTCCTGACGGCTGCACTGTACGAACGTTTTAGCTCGCGAGGCGAATCGGACTTTGCGGACAAGGTGCTGTCGGCAATGCGGTACGAGTTCGGCGGCCACGTCGAGCGTCCCACTGGTGGCTGACTCGGTCCTGGGTGACGGTGGCTGATAACTTATGGCCACTTCACCGAAGGAGGAGGGCAATATGGCTGAAATGAAATTGCATTCGGAGGCCGCGGTCGGCGCGAGGTATGGACGCCCCGCCGACCCATGTGCGATAGTCATCTTTGGTGCGTCTGGTGACCTGACGAAACGACTCTTAGTCCCGGCGCTGTATAACCTCGCGTGCGACGGCTTGTTGCCCCGCAACTTCGCGCTCGTCGGCACGGCACTCTCCGACATGGACCACGAGTCCTTCCGGGACCAGATGAGCAAGGACATCCGTCAGTTCACCACGCGGGACGCCTTCGATGAACGGGTCTGGGACGACCTGGTTCGCTGTCTCTACTATGTGCCCGGCAATTTCGAAGACCCAGCCACTTATCGGCGGCTCGCCCAATTGCTTGATGAGGTCGATGCCAAACATCAAACGCGGGGCAATCACCTCTTTTACCTCGCCGTACCGCCCGTTGTGTTCAGCCTGATCTCCCGCCAATTAGGCCAGGCACGCCTGACGGACGAAGAAAAGGGCTGGTCGCGACTTGTCGTAGAGAAGCCGTTCGGTCATGACTTCGAAAGCGCGGTGAGCCTAGACGGCGACTTGCGGCAACATTGGCAGGAACACCAAATTTGGCGGATTGATCACTACTTGGGCAAAGAGACCGTCCAGAACCTCCTCACCTTTCGTTTCGGCAACGGGATCTTTGAGCCGCTGTGGAACCGACACCATATTGACCACGTGCAATTGACGGCTGCGGAAAAGATTGGTGTGGAGGGACGTGGCAATTACTATGAAAGGGCTGGCATATTGCGAGACATGATCCAGAACCACATGCTTCAGATGCTCTCATATATTGCTATGGAAGCCCCGACTTCTTTCCACGCCGACGACATACGAAATGGGAAAATCGAGGTCCTCAAAGCGATCCGCCCGTTGACACCAGAAGGGGTGCTGACCAACACGGTGCGCGGACAATACAGCGGTGGCACCGTCGACGGGAACGTCGTGCTTGGCTACCGAGAAGAACCGGATGTGTCGCAGACCTCCCACACCGAGACCTTCGCGGCGGCGAAGTTGTTCGTCGACAACTGGCGCTGGGCGGGGGTCCCGTTCTATCTGCGCTCGGGCAAGAGGTTACCGAAGCGCAGCACCGAGGTCACTATTCAGTTCAAGGGAGCGCCGGAGGTCCTGTTCCGGGATACACCGGTCGAGCGACTCGAAGCCAATAAGCTGCTCTTCCACATTCAGCCGGACGAAGGCATCGAATTGAGCTTTCAGGCGAAAGTTCCGGGTCCGATTCTGCACCTACAAACCGTGCGGATGCACTTCGAGTACAAGGCAGCCTTCGAGACGACGCGGGGTACCGGATACGAGAGGTTGCTCTATGACTGCATGATCAAGGATCCGACCCTTTTCTCGCGCGCAGACTTGGTGGAGATCGCATGGAAGATTGCGCAGCCGATCCTCGACGTCTGGAGTTCGTTGCCGCCCCGCGATTTTCCGAATTACCCGGCGGGCACATGGGGACCGAGGGATGCGGCATTGTTGATGGAGCGTGATGGACTCGAATGGAGGAACCCGTAAGAGCGAAAGAGCCTCTCCAGAATCCTGCCATTGGACATGATGAAAGTAAAGCGCAGAGAAATTGTGCTGTGCCGCGAAAGTTTATTACCGGCAAGGATGGTGATTGTCTTTTTCGTATAGGGATTAGTTCATCAGGCGTTTTCGGATGCCGCGGCGCGCCCAGACCAGGAGCAGCATCGTCACTGCCAGAATGTAGGCGAGATCCCACAGGAGGATGAGGGAAGCCTCGCCCCGAAAGGCGGCCCGGGCGAGTCGCACGGGATGCAGCAGCGGCAGCACCTCCGCAACCCAGAGCCAGCCTTCCGACAAGCGCTCGTGCAGTGGAAAGAAGACGTCAGAGAAAAGGAAGAGCGGGGTCAGGAACAGGGTAAAGTAGAAGCTGAAGAGGTCGATGTTCGAGATACGCAGCGAGAACGCGATCCCAATAGCCGCAAAGAGTAAGCCAGCCAGGGGAATGACTGGAAAGACCCACAGCGCCGAGGGGAGCGGGGCGAGACCTACTAGGGCGATGACGGCAAAGAAGCAGCCACCGTAGATGCAGGCGCGGGTGATAGCCCACAGCACCTCACCGGCCAAGACATCGTCGGGCTCGATGGGTGTGGTCAGCATGGCGTCGTAAGCTTTCTGGTAGCTGAGCCGCACAAAGAAGTTGTAGGTCACTTCGAAACTGGCACCGTTCATCGCGGCCACACACACGAGCCCCGGCGCCAGAAATTCCATGTAAGACATGCCTCCCATCTGCGTGATATATGCGCCCACCCCGATGCCGATCGACAGCAGGTAGAACACCGGCTCGAAGAAGTTCGGCAAGATGTTCCACATCCACGTTCGGCGATAGAGCACGGCATTGCGCCGCCACACCGAGAATGCATGGGAAGGAGAAATATTCACTGGCCCCCCTCCAGGCTCGTCCCCGTGAGCGCAAGAAATACGTCCTCGAGGTTCGTGGGCCTGACAACGAGTGCGCGGCGGTCTCCCTGGTCGTAATGGCGGATATGGTTGATAAGCAGCGTCGCGTCGTCCAGATAGATCATGAGACGCCGGCCAACGCGCAGCCGATGGGATGGAAAACTCACGCCGTTCAGCATGGCTGATTCTTCCTCAGGAGCGCAGTCGAACTCGACGGTCTCCCGCGCGAGATGGTTTACGATGAGGTCGCTGGGTTTCCCCTCATCGATGACCTTCCCCCCCGAGATGATGGCGACGTGGTCGCAGAGCCGCTGAGCCTCGTCCATGTAGTGGGTCGTAAGCAACACGGTTGTCCCCCCTGCCTGGAGCTCGCGGATGCGGGACCACAAGGCCAGGCGCACTGCCGGGTCGAGTCCGGTTGTCGGCTCGTCGAGAATCAGCAGTTCCGGGCGATTCATCATAGAGAGTGCAATAGCGAGACGCCGCTGGAAGCCACCAGACAGGTGCTTTACGGGTACCGTGGCATGCGAGCTCAGCTCGAGAAAGGCAATGAGCTCGCCAATACGGCGTGACAATTCGGGCTCGCGAAGCAGGTGGTAACGACCGAACACGCGCAGGTTTTCCTCGGGTGAGAGGGCCTCGATGAGGACGTTCTGCTGCAGGGTAACTCCTAGCCGGGATCGCACCGTGCGGGGATCGCGAGCGATATCGATCCCGAAAACGCGGATCGTGCCGCTGCTCGGCCGTGTGACACCGTAAATCATGCGCAGCGTGGTGGTTTTTCCGGCGCCGTTCGGACCCAAAAGGCCAAAGCACACGCCGGAAGGAACCTCGAGGCTCAGGTCATCCACCGCCAACCTGAGGCCAAAGCGTTTCGAAACAGAGGAAACCTCAACAATCATGGAGTGGTCGCTCCGCTCCTGGCTTTCTGTGAGGATGCACTAGGGCTAGTCACTATAACAGAGAGACCAATCTTATTCTACCAGGTGGCGGCCAGATTCTGCCCATCAGCGATTGCCGCATTGTATCGAAGTGGACGAACGCGTCCCTGCTGTACATGCCCGTGGATAAAGGGCAGCTATGGTGATATCAGGGGTTCCCCGATGCCGGGAATAGCATTTTCCCGGACAGAGAAATCAGGGTGGCGCCCGACGTTTCATCGTGTATGATACACAGGTGGGAAAGCAGTCCCGAGAGCCCCAAGAAGCTTACACAAAGAATACACCGAATGAGGGACATACGATGAAGAAGATGCTGATCGCACCGGCCCTGGTGGTCTCGATTACGCTGGGGACCGCAAGCACAACCGCTCAGGCGACCAAGGAGTACATTGTGATTGCGGGAGGATCCAAGGCCGGCATCTACTATCAGGTGGCCTTGGATGTCTGTAAACTCGTCAACGAGAAGCTCGGCAGTCATGGGTATACCTGCAAGGGCCAACCGGCCGAGGGCTCAATCCTCAACATCAGAGCCATGAAGCGAGGCTGGCTCGACTTCGCCGTCATACAGTCCGACCTCAACTGGTTTGCGTATAATGGCGAGAAGCAATGGAAGGACAAGCCGTACAAGGGACTCCGGAGCGTGTTCAGCATCCATCCTGAAACCGTCATGCTGGTGACACGCGCCGATAGCGGCATCACCTCGGTGTCCGACCTTCGGGGCAAGCGGGTGAACATGGGCAATCCAGGCTCGGGCACCCGGGACAACGCCGTGGATGTCCTCAGGATCTACGGGATGGGCTGGAGCGATATCTCCGACCGAGAGTTGGAGGCGCATGAGGCCGTACGGGCTCTACGGAGAGGAAAGATCGACGCCTTCTTCTTTACCGTGGGAAACCCTTGGCCGGGCGGCGTGGAACTTGCCAGAAGCACCAAGATCCGGATGATTCCCATTAATGCACCCGAAATCAAGAAGTTGGTGACCGCCCACCCTTATTGCGTGCATACGGCCATACCCGGCGGGGTCTACGAGGGCGTCGACACGGATGTACCCACCTACGCCGTGAAGGCGACCCTCGTCACCAGCGAGAAGATATCCGAAAAGGTGGTCTACAACGTCGTCAAGACCGTCTTTGACAACCTCGATCGCTTCCGCACGATGCACCCCGCTTTTGCGACCCTCCAGCCCCAAGACATGCTGAAGGCGCTCTCCGCCCCGCTGCACCCGGGCGCCATCCGGTACTACAAGGAGAAGGGCTGGATGTAACACGGCCCTGTTCCCTTCAGCGGGAGAAAGGGACCTGGCTCTTTCTTGGGAGAGACTGTGGTCCATTGACAAGAGGAAAATCGCCTATGAGAAAGAAAGCCATCGGCATGTGGGGCAGCCTCGTCCTGGTCGTTCTCGGCTTGCTGGCCCTGCCGGTGAGCAATGCCGGCGCCGAAACGGTTCTCGAGAAGATCAGCCGGACAAGCACACTGACCGCGGGGACACGGACATCCTCTATTCCCTTTGCATATATTAATAAAAAGAAGGAGTGGGTGGGTTTCTCCGTCGATCTCATTAAGGAGATCCATCAGCGCCTCGAACGCGAACTGGCGGAGAAGATCACCCTGGAGCTGAAAGAGGTCACGCCCGAGACCCGCATCTTCCAGGTGGCCAACCGGACGATCGATATCGAGTGCGGGTCCACCACCTATACCCAGACGCGGGACCAGATCGTGGACTTCAGCATCAGTTTTTTCTTCACAGGCTCTCGACTGGTGGTGAAAAAGCGCAGCTTCATCACCGGTCTCCGTGATCTGGCCGGCAAGCGGGTTGGGGTCACCCGGGGGACCACCAATGAACAGATCGTCCGGAAAAAGCGGCCACAAGCAAAGCTGGTCCTGTTTGAGAACCATCGCGAGGGGTTCCTGGCCCTGCAGCAGGACAAGATTGATGCCTACTCTACGGATGGAATCCTGCTCGCCGGACTGGTCGCCAAGGCCCCTAATCCCGAAGAATATGAGTTGGTGGATTTTTTCAGTGGTGAGCCATACGCCTGCATCGTCCCGGAAAACGATTCCAATTGGCGGGATTTCGTCAACCACACCATTATGGGAATGATCGAGAGCGGCAAGTACACCGAGCTTTACGACAAATGGTTCGGCGAGCAGGGGGTCGTTCCCTATCCGATGCCCACCTGGCTCATGGTCTATATTGGACTCCAGGCCATGCCCCGGTAAGAAAGAAAGCCGTACGCACATAGGCAATTCTCCGATACAAACCATCGTACTTTCCCCGATACAACCATAGTCGTTTCCACGATAAAAAAAACAGGGCCCACCCCGATGTACAGACGAAGATTCCTGAATTATTATAATTAAGTAAAAGTAGACATCCTCGAATATTCTCCTCTGCTTGTGCTCTTGCATGCGGGGAAGAGGGCAAGGATGGAAGGACAGATGTTCATCACGCTGAAGCGCTTTCACAAGATCCTCATTACTATTCTGTTCATGTTCACGATCAACGTGACTCCCCTACACGCAGAGCCTCAGAGGACTTTGGTCAACCTGCGCGGAAATCAAGTCCTTGTCCCGATGGATGTCCCGCCGAGGGAAGACTTTGTCCTGCAGCGGCGGATCACCGTGGACGACCGGTTGATTGTGTTTCTCTACCACGATCCTAATTTTCGACGCACGGTGGATTACGCGGAGACCTACAACCTGAAGGGCGAGCTCATGGAGATCACCTGGTACAAGCCGACTGAAGGTCTGAAGAGAGCTCGGGACATCAATCTGGATGATCCAGAAACGGCGGGGGTAGCCGGGGTTCTGCGAATCCTCGACGCGCTTTCTGAACAAGGCCGCCGATCAGACAACTGACCCTGCCCGGTCGTTCCCGGTGGGGGATGAAATGACGTGGGTGAACACCCCAGAGAAGCGCCGCTGTGACACGTGTGGAACCATCGTCGATCATTGGATTCTCCAGAGGGATCACGGGCACAAGGCCGCCGAGCTGATCTTTTGTCCGGTGTGCTCGCCCGGCGTGAAGAACATGTTCTGTCTCTTATACACATCT
>JAAXQN010000207.1 GCA_012974305.1 Candidatus Methylomirabilis sp.
CTCGGTCAAGCGGACGTCAAGCGGGAAGGGACCGATATTGCCTTGATCACTTATGGGGCAATGGTCGAGGAGGGACTCCAGGCGGCGGACCAGATGAGTCAGGAGGGGATCGAGGTCGAGCTGGTAGACCTCCAGACCCTATATCCCTTGGATACCGACACGATCCTCGCCTCGGTCAAGAAGACGGGAAAGGTCCTCATCGTCCATGAGGCACCTCAGGTCTGCGGCATTGGGGCCGAGATCGCCGCCGTCATCGCCCAAGAGGCCTTTCGCGATCTCGACGCACCCGTGGTGCGACTCACCGCCCCTCACACACCTGTCCCCTTCAGCCCCCCCCTCGAAGACTACTATCTTCCCAACGCCACAAAAATTGTCGCCAAACTGACTGACCTAGCCTCCTATTAGTTGACCGATGACCGCTAACCGACGACCGAACGACAAAGGACCGATGACCGACCACCGACGACCGATAGATGCTTCCCGAGCGACCGGTTCGACTGTCATCGGTGATCGGTGATCGGTTGACGAGGCGAGGATGACCATTGAAGTGGTCATGCCCCAAATGGGACAGAGCGTTGCTGAAGGTACCGTCATCCAGTGGTTTAAACAAGAGGGAGAGCCGGTAGAACAGGATGAAGCCCTCCTCACCATCAATACCGATAAAATCGACGTCGAGATCCCATCACCAGGTGGCGGGATCCTTACACGGGTCCTGGTTCAAGCCGGAGAGACGGTACCCGTGCTAACACCCCTGGCGTACATTGAGGCGCGAGAAACGGATCGACGTCGCACTGTCTCCCCCTCACCAGCGCCACAGGGGCGGGCAGCCCCGGTCCCGGAGGAGGCGGCCCGGTGGCATTCGCCCGCCGTCCTCGAGCTCGCGGAGCATCATGACCTGAAGCCTTCGGAACTCCAACAGGTCCCAGGCACAGGCCGGGACGGCCGGGTGACCAAGAAGGACATCCTCGCCTATATCGAGCAGCGGGAAAAGGTAGCCGTCCCTCGAGCGGGAGAGGAAATTATTCCCTTCACCCCGATGCGCCGTGCCATCGCCGAGCACATGGTGCGGAGCAAGCAGACCTCCCCCCATGCCACCGCTATTATCGAGGTGGACATGACTGCCATCGCACAGTTCCGCGAAAGGGAAAAAGCCGCCTTTGCAGAGCGCTGGGGCTGCCCCTTGACCTTCATGCCCTTTATTACTCAAGCCACGGTGAGAGCGCTCAAGAAATATCCCTGGCTTAACGCCTGGGTTGACGCGGACCGGATCGTGCTCAAGCGGGAGATCAATATTGGAATCGCGGTTGCCTTGGCGGATGGTCTGATCGTCCCGGTTCTCAAGGGGGCTGAGACCCTTAGCCTTTCCGAGATCGCCCAACGGAGCGAGGACTTGACCCGCCGCGCCCGGGAGAAGCACCTCATGCCAACCGAGGTCCAGGGCGGAACCTTTACCCTCAACAACCTCGGTGTTTCCGGCATCCTCCTGGCCACGCCGATTATCGTTCAACCCCAGGCAGCCATCCTGGGGATCGGGGCGGTCGCCAGACGGCCAATGGTGGTTGGGAATGTCGTCACCATCCGTTCGATGACCTACCTCTGCCTCTCCTTCGACCATCGCGTCATCGATGGCGCGGTGGCCGGCCAGTTCCTGCAAGAGATCAAATCAGGCCTGGAAGTGTTCGACCCGATCCGAAAATAACAAGGGCGGGACACGCGTCCCGCCCGCCTTCATCGACCCGGACACGCCGGGTCAATTGCAGGTGCCTCAGCCACTCGGCGCGCAACCGCAGCCCGGTCCCAATGAACCGGAAAAGCCCGCAGCGGTTTGCGTGCTAAAGGTGGAGAACTGCTTGACCACTTCCGAACTCTCACAGGTGGGACAGCTGACGGATACTCCCGCGCTCATAACCAGCCGCTCGAAACAGGTGCCGCAGCCCTGACACTGGTATTCAAAGATCGGCATCGCCTCCTCCTCATGATCAGCGCTGGAGTTCCCGAATCAAATGCTTGAGTTCAGGCAGGATCAGTCGCTCAAGGGCGAGCTTCACGGCCTTGGGTGATCCGGGGAGACAGAAGATCAGCGTTCCTCGAGAGGTCCCGGCCATAGCCCGACTCATGAGCGCGGCGCTCCCCACCTCCTGAAAGCTGAGATACCGGAAGATCTCGCCGAAGCCCTCGAGCGATTTGTCGAGAAGCGGGGCGACCCCCTCGATAGTGACATCCCGGCGGCCGACCCCAGTCCCACCACTGGTGATGATACATCCCACTTTTGCCTCAACCAGGTGACTGATCTCCCGCTGAATGGCCGCGAGGTCATTCTTCAAAACCTGATAGCCCACCAGGCGATGCCCTGCCTCCTGCACGCGCTCCCGGATTAATTTCCCGGACTCATCCTCAGCCTCGTGCCGACTGTCGCTCACGGTAATCACCGCAAAGGAAATCTGTCCGATGGCCTCTGCGGCTTCCTTGTGCTCCTCTACACCCATGAGACTTCCTGAGAAACCGAACTTCAAGCGTCAAAGAGGAGGAGGGGTGTTCCGCCTCGACCGGTCAAGAAAGGGTTGTGAAGCCGTTCCTCGCCAATCGTGGTCGAAGACCCATGGCCCGGGTAGACCGCCGTCTCATCAGGAAGGACGAGAAGCTTGCTTCGGATGGAGGCAAGGAGAATTTCATGGGATCCACCCGGCATGTCAGTTCTCCCGATTGAACCCGCGAAGAGTGCGTCCCCAACAAAGGCAACCCCCTCCCCGTAAAGGGAAATTCCTCCAGGGGTGTGGCCCGGCGTGTGGAGAACTTGGAATCGGGTTTCCCCTATCACCACCTCATCACCCTCGTTCAGCAGGCGATCTGGGGGGGGTGGCGTGGGGACCTGAAATCCAAACGCCATCGCCTGCGCGGCCGCTTGCGACATCATCGGCGCGTCCTCCCGATGAAGCAGGACCGGCTTGCCCGTCTTCGCTCGAAAGAAGGCATTCCCGCAGACATGGTCAAAATGTCCGTGGGTATTAACGATGGCGCTCAGCTCGAGCCGCTCCTCAATGATGACATCGTAGATGCCCTCACTCTCGAGCCCCGGATCGATGAGTACGGCCTGTCGGCTCCCCTCATCTACGACAAGATAGGCATTGGTTTCGAGCGGACCAATCGTAAAGCTATGAATCTTCATTCTTCCCTGCTCTGCAGATGCCGGTCCTCTGAGATCCCTGGAAGCCACTGCAGATAGAAGTCTGGTGACGCCGAACTACTCTCGCGAAGCCGACCCGTCTGTCCGCTGGACGATTATCTCCTCCAGCGTCTTCGACACGGTAAAGTAGTCCACCCCGGTAATGGCCGATATCCGAAGCAAGTCTCGCTCGGTCACCTTCCCGTCCCGCTGATAGATATCGAGTAACCGCTGACGAACGTCATGCTCTGCACTTCTCTCCATGGTTCATATCACCTTTCTATGAATTATGAATAATCTGGCTGAGCAGACAAAGAGTCCTCCTATTTCACTACAGGTACCTTCTCACGTAACCTTGCCACGAGCTGCGGGAGAATCTCCACAATGCGATCGATATCCCCGTCACAGGTGAGCCGCCCCAGGGAGAACCGAATGCTTCCTTCCACCTGCTCCCGGCTCAGCCCCATTGCCCGTAACACATGGGACGGCTGTACGCTGCCGACGTGACAGGCCGAGCCCGCCGAAACCGCAATCCCCTCCAGGTCCAGCGCGGCTACGAGCGTCTGGGCCTCTATTCCATCAAAGCTGAAATTGCTGGTGTGAACCAGGCGAGGGGAATTCCGACCGCTCACCCTTACCCCGTCAACCCGTTCCAGAATGGTCGCCTCAAGTCGATCTCGGAGCTGTCGGAGTCTTTCCTGCTCGCCAGGCATCTCAAGGAACATGAGCCGCGCCGCCTCCGCCACTCCTACGATGCCCGGGATATTCTCGGTCCCAGCCCGGCGACCCCGCTCTTGACCTCCCCCCTGGAGCAGCGGCTGGAGTCGAACTCCCCTCCTCACATAAAGCGCTCCGACCCCTTTCGGGCCATAGATCTTGTGGGCAGAGAGGGAAAGGAGGTCGATCTTGAGGTGTCGGACATTGACGGGGATCTTTCCGAAGGACTGGATCGCATCGGTGTGGAAAAGAATTCCCCGCTCTCGCAGGATGGCTCCAACCTCCTCCAGGGGGAAGAGGACACCCGTCTCGTTATTGCCGTGCATCACGGAAATCACGATGGTGTCCGGCTGGATGGCTCGCCGGAGCTCTTCTGGGTCGAGCATTCCCTCCCCGTCCACCGGGAGATACGTCACCGAGAAGCCCCACTTCTCGAGCGCGGCACATGTTTCGAGGATGGCCGAGTGCTCTACGGCCGAGGTGATAATGTGCCTCCCCCGCTCCTGATACGCTAACGCTGCCCCGGCAAGGGCCAGATTGTCCGCCTCGGTGCCTGAGGAGACAAAGACCACCTCATCCTTATCCGCCGTCCCCAGGAGCTCGGCGACAGTCTCGCGGGCCCCCTCTAAAGCAGCCTTGGCCTCTCGGCCCATGGCATGTGCGGCGCTTGGATTGCCGAAGGCCCCCTCAAGGTACGGCCGCATGGCCTCCCGCACCCGCGGATCCACAGGGGTCGTGGCATTGTGATCGAGATAGACTTGGGACCCCATCGTGAACTGTAAAAAAGGCCGCCCCTCGGCGGCCTTCGAACTTTCCCCCCTTACACCACTGCTCATAACCAGCCTACAGGTAGTGTCCTATCCGGACCGTTTCGATCTCCTTGTCTGGCTTGGTCGGTGTCCGCGGGAGGGGCCGGACAGCGACGATCCGTTCGGACTTGCGCCCTGCGATCTTGGCCCAGTCATCGGGATTGGTCGTGTTGGGCAGGTCCTCATTCT
>JAAXQN010000089.1 GCA_012974305.1 Candidatus Methylomirabilis sp.
CCCAAGCTTCTCACGTTGAGGTAAGAAAAAGCTGAATCACCATACCCCACCGGACACCTAATCCGCAACATCACCGGGTCCGTGGCCGAGTACGAACGCAAAATGATCCGGAAGCGTCTGGTACGGGAAAAGCGTTGCCAGGTAAGTCAGAGAGTGCAGATTACTGGTTGTAATCTACACCGGGGCGGGTCGGTCACAAATAGAATCGTCGCGTGTGGCGCGACGCGCGCGAGGCATGGGATAATGTCCTTGTATACGCTAGCGTTGTGTGGCAAGAGGCGCAGTCGCCCCAGATTGTCCTCGCGGTCAATTGCCTTACCGGCCTGCTCGTTGATTCCCGCTGTAATCACGACGATACTGGCGTCAGCCAGGTCCTCGTAGCCACCGGGCCGAATGCGCATGGGGGACACAGCAGTTCGACGTGGGATAGGTCAGCGGTGACCCCACGGGCGCGCGATTCGTTCACGTCAAGTAGTATGATCTCGTGGCACGAGCCCCTCAACAGCACGGACTTCGCGCACGCCGTCCCGACTGCCCCAACGCCGATGATCCCGACTTTCATGCTTATCCTCTGTCTCCACCAGGTTTGGTTTCTAACATTCGCCAACTTTCATTCTATTTTAGCCATTTTGCCATCTTAGCAAGTGGATCCAGGTGTTCCGTGTCGGAATGTTTCCACAGATCATAAAACTGATCATCAAGTATTTGAGCTAACTTCGATCCTTTACTGACGCTTATCCAAGGCCAAGTGGTCAGATACGAGTCGCTTGGGGCTCGTTCTTTTTCCCTCCAATCAATCCTCATTTTCCTCCTTGCCTTTTTTTACGGACTGGACAAAGTCGAGCACGACCAAGGCGAGAACCCCCACGATGATGATCCACAGCGGAAGAGTCTTTAGCGTTACGGCGTAAAAAAGCAAAAATGCCGATATCAGGACAACTGCGATCAACCCGGCGATGACATTGCCCACGAGACCTCGAGTCCTTCCCTGCTCTCGTCGTCTGATCAGCGACAGCTCACCTTTCACGATCCACGTCGGACGCGCACGTGCCGTTACGTGCTGGTAAGGCTACTGAGCCAGCGGGCCGTGCGCAACAGCCGGGCGTCGTCACCTCTGGGTCCGACGATTTGCACTCCCATCGGCATACTGCTCGCGCCCTGGAGCAACGGGAGAGAAATCGCGGGTGTCCCACACAGGGTCCATATGGTGCAGAAGATCGGGCTTCCCGTCGATTCGAGGCCGATGGGGGCCTCGCCGGTCGCGGCGGGCGTGAGAATGGCATCGCACCAGTCGAACAGTGCGTCGAGCATGCTGTTGAGGATTGAGATCTGGTCCAGCGCACGGTTGTAATCTACGGCCAGTACCTTCTGGCCGCGCTCGATCATCTCCCGCAGGGTGGCACTCAGCTGGTCCTTCCCACGGGCATACTCACGTTCGAAGCTCTTGGCCAGGTCGGCTTCCATGATCGTGCGGTGCCATGTGACCGCGTCATTGAACATCTCTGGCAACTCGAACGGGCCGACGTGTTCGCCCAGGTGCTCGACCAACTCCGTAAACGCCCTCCTGGTTTCTTCGTCGGCGTGCTCCCACACCGGGGTCTTCACGAAGGCCAAGCGGGGCGGGACCGGGGGTTGATCGGCCACGGTCTCGCCGAGCTTTGGGCGCGCCCGCGGCCGCATGTCCGGATCGCGGTCGTCAAAGGCCATGAGCTGCTCTGCGATCAGCGCCGCATCCTCGATCGTCCGCGCAAACACCCCCACCTGGTCTAACAGTCGCGACTGCTGAAGCACACCGTGTCGGGAAATGAGCCCATGCGTTGGCTTGTAACCGACCACGCCGCAGTAGGACGCCGGCCGGATGATGGATCCGTTGGTCTGGGTGCCCACGGCAAACGGTACCATGCACGCCGCCACGGCCGCCGCCGAGCCGCTCGAGGAACCGCCAGGGGTGCGCTCGGGGTCGTGAGGATTTCTGGTCTTGCCCGGCGCGTACACGGCAAGCTCGGTGGTGACGGTCTTGCCCATAATGACCGCGCCCGCCTCGCGGAGCAAGGCGACCGCGGTGGCGTCCTGGCCTGCCTGGCGCCCGGCGTGCAGCACCGTGCCGTCCTCGGTCGGCATATCTGTCGTCTCGAAGATATCCTTGACGCCTACCGGGACACCGTGGAGCGGGCCGAGCGCCCTCCCTTCCTGCCGCGCCAGGTCCGCGTCCCGCGCCTGCTGCAGGGCAAGATCGGGATCCAGGTGGGCCCAGGCGCCAATCCGGTCCTCGATCGCGGCAATGTGACCGAGGCAGGCGCCGACCAACTCCTCGGATGTCATCTTGCCGGCCCGGATGGCCTCTGCTGCTTGGCTTGCGGTGATGTGAACCAGATTCATTGCTCCGTCGAACCCGTCTCTCCCTACCTGATAACGCCGTACACCAGGTCAGGCAGCCAAAACGCAATCACCGGGAAATTGTAGAGAATGACCATGGCAATCAGCACCATTCCCAAGAAGGGCAACGCCCCCTTGAAGATCGTCGTGAGCTGGATGTGCGGCGGCGCGATCCCCTTGAGGTAGTAGCACGACATCGCCATCGGCGGCGTGAGGAACGAGGTTTGGAGGTTGAGTGCCACCAGGATTCCGAAGAAGAGTGGGTCAACGCCAAAGGAGTCGAGCAGCGGCAGGAAAATCGGCACGAAGATGATGATGATCTCGCTCCACTCCAGCGGCCAGCCGAGTAAGAAGATAATGAACTGAGCCAGAATGAGGAACTGCACGGGTGACAGGTTCAAGCTCAGGACAAACTCCTCAATCCATGTATGCCCGCCGAGATAAGAAAAAACCGACGAGAAGGTCCAGGAGCCGACGAACAGCCAGCACACCATAGCCGAGGTGCGCACCGTGAGGTACACCGCCTCTCTCAGGCGATCCCAGGTGAGCTCGCGATAGCTCGCAGCGAGGGCCAAGCTGCCGAAGGCGCCGACCGCCGCTGCCTCCGATGGCGTCGCCAAACCGAACAGGATCGCACCCAGCACAGCCATGATCAGGACGGCCAGCGGCACGAAACCGGTTACGACCATATAGGCCAGCTCCGAGAACGGGATATCCCACTGCTCCTTCGGTGGCTTCGGTGCCAGGCTGGGATTCAGGATCGCGCGCCCCACCACGTAGAGGATGTAGAGACCGGCCAGCAAGAACCCAGGCAGAAACGCGGCGGCGTACAGCCGCACCACGGAGACGCCGGACACCGCCCCGTAGACGATCAGCATGATGCTCGGCGGAATGAGAATGCCCAAGCATCCCCCGGCACAGATGACGCCGGCAGACAACTCGGTGTCGTAGCCGGCTTTCAGCAAAGCCGGGAAGGCCAGCAATCCCATCAGCGTCACCACGGCGCCGACGATGCCAACGGCGGTAGCAAAGACCGCGCAGGTCATCAGCGCCGCCACCGCCATGGCGCCCGGCACCCGGCGGGCCGCGATATTCAGGCTGTAAAACAGCCGGTCGATGATGTTGGCCCGCTCGACCACATATCCCATCAGCAGAAACAGGGGGACGGCAACCAGCACGTCGTTAACCATGACGGAGTAGGTCTGGTTCACCAGGAGGTCGAAGATCCGGTTGTTGAAGATGTGCTCCCATTGGTCGGGTGTGGCGTAGGCGTAATAGCCGAAGCCGACGCCCATCGCGATCAGGGTAAAGGCAATAGGGAAACCGAGAAGGATGAGGAAGATAAAGGACACCATCATCAGCATGGCGACTTGCGGATCGGTCATGTCGCCTCTCCCGTGGTCCCGCCACCCTGCTGAGCCGCCATTCTCGCGTCTTCTTGCTGCTTTCTCTCCCGGATGAGCGTCTCCATTTCCTCCACATCGTGCAGTCGCTTTGGCCACTCGCCGGTCCTCAGGCACTGGATGCACCGAATAGACTCCGCGATCCCCTGAAGAAGCAAGAAGAACGCAGAGACGGGAAGGATGATTTTCAAGGGGTATATCTTTATCCCCGCGGGGCTATTGATACTGGCTTCCCGCCACCCGACGGACTCGGCCGCGTAATCGTATCCGGCATACATCAGTGCCAGCACGCCGGGGAAGAAGAACAGGAAATACAGGACAAGCTCGACCCCCGCCTGGACGCGGGGAGGCCAGAGCCGATAGATCACGTCCCCGCGCACATGGCCATCCCGCGAAAGCGTGTACGCCCCGGCCATCATGAAGAGTGCCCCGTACATGATGTAGCTGACGTCGAAGGCCCACGCGGTGGGATCCCTAAGCGCGTAGCGAACGAACACTTCGTAGCTCACCGCAAAGGTCAGGACCAGGATGCACCAGGCGAAGGCATGCCCTATCCACATACTTAATTTATTGATAAAGAACACCACCCGGTCCATATTGGCGCCTTCCTACTCGATATGGCCTCTACCCACCATAATACAGATGGGGCGGCGCTGTTAAGCGCCGCCCCACACCACCACCGTCAGACACCCTTCTCGGCCGACTGCGGGCTCACCTGTTAGAATCCAAGCTGGCCTGGGAAGTAGTGGTTGTAGGCCAGCTTGTAGTCGCACTGGTTCAGCAGGTAGTAGTACGCTGCCCGCTTTGAGAAGGTCTTTTGTGATGCCACAACCTTCTTGAAGAACGGATCCTCCTTTTCCAGCTGCTCGAGAATTATGTCCCAGGCCTTGAGTTGGGCGGCCATGACCGACGCCGGCGTCCGGTAGATGTTGACACCGGCCCTGTTCTTCAGCCACAAGAGATCCGCTGAGT
>JAAXQN010000027.1 GCA_012974305.1 Candidatus Methylomirabilis sp.
TACCTTCAGACTTTGACAGAGATCGGGACTGAACAGAGCTCGACCATCGTCTTTCCTCTCCCGATTGATCTCATCGCCTCCCTCGCCAACCGGCGGGCCGAGTCCTCCTAAAGAAGGGGCACCAACCTAGGGAGACGGGCCTGCAATTGAGGACGGATGAAGACGGCGGATGTCCTGATCATCGGCGGGGGCATCATCGGCTGTTCGATCGCCGCCGAACTGTCGCGAGCACAGGTCCGGGTTCTCATGCTCGAACGGGATCGGATCGGGTGTGAGGCCTCGGGAGAGGCCGCAGGGATGCTGGCCCCTCAGGCCGAAGACATTCCCTCCGGTCCGTTTCTGGACCACTGCCTCAAAAGCCGGGAGATGTTTGGCCCGCTGCAGGAGTTGCTCAAAGAGGAGACCGGAATCGATATCGAATACGTCCGCTCTGGAATTCTCTATCTCCTCCTGACCGAGGATGATGAGTTCCAGGGAAGGCGGATGTTTGATGAGCAACGCGCCCGCGGACTCAAAGTGGAACGGTGGGATCGCCAGCAGGTGCTGGAGGCTCAACCTCAGGTGACCCCCACAGTTCGGGGAGCTTTCTACTTCCCCGACGATCACCAGGTCCAGAACGCTCGCATGGTTCGGGCCCTGTCCATCCTCGGAGCCCGACGAGGGGTCCAAATTATGGAAGGAGCACCCGTCACCGGTTTCGTGCAGGATAAGGATAGGGTACTCGGGGTTCGCTCCGTCGCCGAGACCTACTATGCAGGGAAGGTGGTCATCGCCGCCGGGGCCTGGTCAGGAGGCATCGGTGAGCTCCCAGGTCAGCAGATCCCCATCCAGCCAGCCCGAGGGCAACTCCTCTCTCTGGAAACCCGAGGGGATTTCTTTCGTCACATCCTTTATACCCGAGAGGCCTATCTGGTCCCACGCCCCAACGGGGAGTTGATCGTCGGGAGCACCGTGGAGTTTGCCGGATTTGAAAAACACGTGACGGTCGGTGGCATTGAGGCTCTCCTGGCAGCGGCGAGGCGACTTGTCCCTGCCCTGGGAAGCCGGCCGATCCTCAAGGCCTGGGCAGGTTTTCGTCCCTGGACCCCCGACGAGCTGCCGTATCTTGGCGATATTCCAGGCTCCCCGGGTCTCTACATCGCCTCGGGTCATTACCGCAACGGGATCCTGTTAGCCCCGGTGACCGGCCAGCTCATGGCCGAGTTGCTCCTTGAGGAGCAGTCTTCTCTTCCCCTGGATCCCTTTCGACTGAACCGATGAATGTTCGACGCCTCCACCGTTGGGATGTCCCACCCGCCGAGGCAACCCGGATTCAGCAGGTGCTCAGACGGCGCCTGAACGTCAAAGATTATCGGGGAGCCATCGACACCGTCGCCGGACTGGATGTCTCTTATGACAAGCGCTCCTCCACGGTCTACGCGGTGGTGATCGTGATTCATCTAAAGGATCGACAAATCCTGGAAACGGCCACAGCGGTGAGCCAGGCCACCTTTCCGTATATCCCAGGTCTGCTCTCGTTCCGCGAGGCTCCGGTCGTCCTGAAAGCCTTCAAGCAGATTCACCACCGGCCCGATTGTCTTCTCTGTGATGGGCAGGGGATCGCACATCCGCGCCGGTTCGGCCTCGCCTGCCACTTGGGTTTGTTGCTGGACCTCCCATCGATTGGCTGCGCCAAGAGCCTCCTCGTGGGGAAATATCGCGAGCCAGCGCAGCATCGAGGCAGTTCTCAGATTCTTTACCACAAAGGGGATCAGGTCGGGATCATCCTGCGAACTAGGGATGGGGTCGAACCGGTCTACATCTCTCCCGGCTATCGGATGAGCTTTGATCGGGCGCGCAAGGTAGTTCTGCGGGCGAGCGGAGGCTACCGGCTTCCCGAGCCGACCCGCCAGGCCCATCTCCTGGTGAATGCACTGCGGCAACATGCCAATCGATCCGCGTTGAAGTCTCACCGGAGTTCTGGATCAGAAAGGAGTGTTGAAACCATAGCTCGTCGGGTCCAGAGATAAGACGCGGGCCACCCAGTTCGGACGAGCAAAGGAGAGAAGGCCTTCTATCCGGCTGCAAAACAAACGCATCTAGGAAAACAGTGAGGAAGGAGGAAAGCGATGAAACGTATCGGGATCGCGGTTCTGACCACAATCATCCTGGGGGCGGGGGTCGCCACGGCCCAGCAGGCACCTCCCATAACTCCCGAGCCGAAGGCCACGACCGTGCGGAAATCAGAGCCGGGCCGGTATGTCTTTTACCCGGCCGAGGGCAAAAGGTCGTTAGAATATCTTTTGGACACGGCGACCGGAGACATGTGGGTCATCTCCAGGGACCCGGACACCAATTTTTGGTTCCTCGGTTTTGTTCCCAAAGCGCCGAGCTTTACTTATCAGGATATCCTCCAGCAGAAACAACGGAGGGGGATTTCCCCCTAGCCGTGATCTCGAAACGGGACGATGGCTGAAAGACAGCAGAAAAATGTGTGGGTCTTCGATAAGCCCTTTGCCAAGGCTTTCCCCGAACTGGCCGATGCGGTGGTCGAGTGGGAAGCGTGGACTCGAGACCTCGTCGATACCGACTCTTCGCGAGGGCGGTTCGCCATGGGTGTCAGCACCGGTTACTTTCAAGGGTGGGTCCGCTGTCACCATCCGGAGTGCCAAGCAGGAGGATTTGAGATCGAGCGGATCGTGGATGAGATGGTCCAACAGCGGGAGCAGGCCAGGGAGGGGATTCTCGTATGTCCCGGCTGGATCGGGGAACGTGACCAGTTTCCCTGCGTCAACAGCATCACATACAGAGTCGACCTGAAATACCGAGCCCGGACGCCCCCCAAGGAACCGCGCAACTGAAAGGACTCGACACCTTTGCCTCTGTTATATATATTTGTCTGCCGCATGGGGGGTTAGCTCAGTTGGGAGAGCGCTGCCTTCGCAAGGCAGAGGTCGGGGGTTCGAATCCCCTACCCTCCACCATTTCTCCATCCATTGATTGGCCTCGCCCGAAGAGTAGCCTGTTCCCTTTTTCCCCAGTGACTAGCCCAGGCGATTCTATGCAGCACGCCGGCCCCAGCGAGGCAATAGACTGAACGCAGTGAGGGAGGCGGAGCAGATGCTGTTGGCGCAGCGGTATACACGGAAGACGAGCCTATGAGTCTCTCCAGTAGGGATGAGGTAGCAGCCACAGTGCGGACAGGGACGGCGATCTGCGTAATGGTGTTCAACGTAGTTGCAGATCTCCTGGCAACTACACAACATCTCGGCATCTGGGCCGAGAAAGAGATAATCCGTGATCATGGTAATCCTCCTCCACGGTCGTGCCTAACTGATACTCTATTAGACGTGTCTCATCTAACTCTGTACAATCAGGCACCTCCCAAAAGCTGCTGGCTGTTGCGCGGACTTCCGAGACGACCGGTCTGTGCGTTATCCGCGTCTACGCGACACGTGGCCGATCAGTCTTTTGGCCCTTCCCTTTCCTCCCTTGTTTGAGCAATTCTCGCCAAAGCAGCCTTTCTTGTTCCACCTTTCTTTTGGAAGCCATCCATGCCTGGATCAGCTCCGAGTTTGAATACCATACTGTCCTGCCGTGGCTCCCGCGACGAAGGCGGAACATCACAAAGCCCTCTTGGTCCAGGGCCCGCAGAGGAGTCTGTGGATCTCGCCAGCCCATATAGGCGGAGATCGCTTGAAGCCCCCATAATTCCTTCTGCCTCATAACCAGCCCTCCATATCGGTCTTACGCCCGACCGAAAAAAGCAAAAACGCCCTCCCCGGGCTCTCCTGCACCCAAGAGGGAAGGCGTCTCAGTTATTGGTGCATCAAGGGTTTATGCCAGCGGTAGGCCCGGGGCAACGATACCCCCATTCCAACTCTGTGTGCTAAGTATCGTGCAGTATGTAGGCGATGTCAAGCGCTAGGGGTCGGCCTTACCTTCATAGTTCCCGTCCAGCCTCCAACTCCCGCCGTACATCCTTGTTCTCCTCCAAGACCTCCTCGTTGGCCAGTAGGCCCCTCCGTACGAGACCCAACTACTAAGCCTCGCGGTGTCTGAGTGCCCGGCAGACCCGGGTGGCGTCCTTGGCATACTTCCTGCACCAACGCAAGAACAAGATGGACTGGAGGCCCTTGCAGGAGAAGTAAAATGGAAGGGTTATTTAATGTAGTTGTGGTCGTCGTAGTTGTTGCCGGTGGCTATTTCCTGGTAAAAAGAATGGCACAGGATGCGGTCATCCAATGGGCGCAACGGAATATCTCGCCAGGAGTCGCCCAACAAAGGTCCATCGTCTTTCCCCGCATCTGGACGTTCAAATTCCTCCCGACCAAGAAGTTCATCGATGAGTTAAACGCCCCGCCAGAGCATCCCGAGTATGACCCGACCTTACGAGAAACGTTCCTAAAACTAGAAGCCACGTCAGAATTCTTGTACAAACTGGTGATCGAGGAGTACGCGACTCGAATCCGGGTCCATCGGTGGCTGGTTGGTAACTCAGGCTCCGTATCAGACCTCCCGCCCGAAGATGCTGCCGGTGCCTTTGAGTGGCATCCGGCCCATTCTCGTTACGAGTGGTTTGACGTCGCTCATCACCCCCATTGGGCGTCCAAAAAGGGGTCGGGGCTCCGTGATGCTGTGGATTTGTGGGACTACTCGACGGAGCAGATGCACCGTGCCTTGAAGCTCTCGGGTGCCTGGCACAAAGATGCTTCCGGGGACCGAATCTTCTTCCAACTCACTATGTGGATCGAACGTATCGAGGACGTGGACGAGGAAATCCCCCCCAGCGACGTGCTTTTCGAGGTCCCGCTAGACCCTGGCATTTTGGACGATCAACGGGACCAACCCGTATACGTCAAGGGAGAGGAACGCAAAGCAAGCAAGGTACTACCTTACCCACTGGACGAAGGGGACTGGGAGGCCAAATCTGGCGAAGGCAATGATTGGCGATGGTCCTGGCACCTGCGGATGCAGACCTTCGACAAGGGGTCAATGTTCTGAACCCGCATTCTTCCAAGGTGTAGCTACAGACGTAGCTGGCCCAGCGTGAAGTCCGTGTTGTCAGGGAGGTAAAGGATGACCAAAGATGAGTTCGTCCACACTTTGTCAAAAAAGAACTGGGTGGAATTCGGCAAGGGTAGAATCTCATCCCCCGACTCCGTCATCTCTGAAGCAATTGCTAAAGACCTCTCGAAGATTCTCCCGCCGAGCGCGGAGATTTACTATGCTATCGAATTATCGCACTTTGGAGAGAGCTTGACAGGTAATCTTGCGTGGCTCCTTTTGCTCCTCAACCAACTTCTCCAAATAACCGCCACTATGGTTAAAGCAGGACCGAAAAAAGATGAACTACTCCAGATAACCCATCGTTTCTACCCAGTGGGACGGCTTGACCGAGCAGAGATTCAAGTACAGCACACAGAGGGGTCCGGGGAGAAAGGGCGAACAGAGTTTCCGTACAGTGCAAGCGCAGTATTAGTCTTTGTGGGCGGGGAACGCATTGAAGTTCCCCGGCGGGTAGGGCCAAGCGGGGTTGAGGCATTGCGTGAGTTTATGGGCTCCCTGTCGCCGCAGTCTCCAACGATTTAGCCGGCATCCGTCAGGTCCCCCTACGGTGCGCTCGAGATGACCTTCTTCGGCAGACCAGCCCTGGTATTCCTCCTGACAGACCCGAAATCTTTGCATGACCATGTAAGCCTTGCATGAGGATCAGGACCGCTCCGCGACCCCAATGCGGTTGGCCAAATTCGTTGCAATCGATTGCAAACAAAGGACTCGTACGATCGAAGCGGGCGCTGCAGTTTGTATTGGCATGAGGAGTGCAAATAAAAGCGTCCTTCTCGAACAATGAAACCACAAAAACCCTTGGCGGATGAGGGCGATGCGATGAATGACCTGGCCGGTGAGAGACGGTCGCCCCGTATTCCTTGTGACCTTCCGTTGGAGTATGAAATCAAGGGTCTTGGCCTTCGGGACGGGCGGATTACCAATCTCGGGACCACGGGGGCGCTGCTCACCACGGAGGATCCGGTCCCGCTCGGGACCGAGATGGTTCTGAACTTCCGCCTCCCCCTCACCGACCGGCCCCTCCGGACGGCCTGCAAAGTGAAGTGGGTGGGTGTACGCTCGGTGGGTGTGCTGTTCGCCCACCTCAACTTTCAGGAAAAAGACGAAATCTGGAGGTTCTACGCGAGGGAGTCGTCCAAAAAACGGCAAGCGCGTTCGTAGACTTCACCCCCCTCCAGTCTCACTCTTCCGTTTCCATTCCATCTCCCGCCCCCTCCTTCCCTTTAGGGTGTGCTCCAGAGACGTTGCGGCCGACGCGACTTCAGTGAGATTACCTTACCGGGGCGGAGTGAACGCTAGGCTCGTTAGGAACGGTTCAAGCTCCGCTTCTATAGGAAAGGGTTTCTGTCCTCGTGGAAATCTCTGGCTGTATTCGAACCAAATGTAAGATGTTGGAGAATGCGGGAGAGGAACGATAAACCCTTCCCTGATCATTATCAAAACAGAGCCTGAAAAATCACGCGGACTGTGTACCTCAACCACTTGTTTATACCTTACGCAATCATATCCCAGGCACTCGTCCAAGGACGTCTTGACGTCTATAGGCTTAAATCGTGGATTCTCGTACTCCAAGCCAGCAGACGCAAGATCCTGTAGAAGTTCGGTCCGACTCTTAGAGGTTACATCTGCCACATACCTGAGGTCTGTAGTCATAACCCATGCATGAATCGAGTGGATCTTCGCGACCACTTTAAAGAAAACCACCGCCCACTTCCAAGGTGGCACGGGGGCGGTCTGAGGCTCAACAATGAACCACCTTTCTCCCCTCGGAGGCAAGATGGAGAAACCTTGAAACTCGAGGCGCTCCGTCGGATTAGTAATGGGAGTTGCCCTCGGACGCCGCGCCTGCCCTATTAACACCGCAGCGACGAGCACGGCGAGTGCTGCCATTCCCGCCCTCTTCAAGTACCGGTTCTCCCGCTCCTGTCGTTTTAGCCGGTGTGTTGGTGTCATCGTCGCTGCCTTCTTTCTTATTTCTCCTCTCCTACGGACGCTGAGACACACCGGGCAGTGAGGAATTTAGCAAGGAGGACATGTATTCTGCGGTCTTGCATTTTCTTCGCTACCGCTTCAAACTCGTCCGTCATCTTATCCTTATGGGCTTCACACGCCGATGACGTTTCGAACGTTTCATTCGGGTACCACTCGGACAAGGGGGCATCCGTCGCTGCTTGAGGTTTCTCACCCTCGAAGACAACCGGGGGCAACATGAGAATCCAGCCTTTCTCCTGGGCAACTGCCGGGAGTATCATTCCCACCACAAGCACCCCCGCTACGGCCCACTTGAGGATGCGATTCTCCCGTCCCACCCTGTCCAGCCGCCGTGCCAGGATTTCAATCTTTGGCCCATTCATCACTTTCTCCTTACCTTCGGTCAGTTCCACCTTCATCACCAGACGACGGCGGCTTGTCCATCACGGTCAAATGTACCCTTGAGCGCCGCAGACTGCCAGGCATCGGCTTGAACGAATGGTTGGGGTGCACACTGGAAAGGGGCCGTCCCACACCTTGGATAGAGGATAGCCTTCAGTAATAAGGGCCGGGAGCCTTGCCTTCTGCGTAGTCCTTGAGGCGGTACATTAGCATCCCCCAAGTCGAGTTGCAGTATGCAAAATAGCCGCTGGTCGAGCGCCAGTCGCCGTGGACAAAGCGGAGGACGGTCGTACCCTCCTTTTGGGAGATCTGCCAGATAAGCCGCGTACCCTTCCATTCGTCATTCTCTCCAAGACACGTCCAGACCACTTTTTTTCCAGGCGTGAGCTTTTCAATGCGCATGCGGAATAACAACCGGCGATTGTAGAAGCCGAACACTGCAACGCTTCCGACACGGGGTTCAGCCATGCTATCAGCTGTCCACCAGCCGCGAAGCCCGGCCTGCATCGTTATGGCCTCGAAAACCTTCTCAGGTGGGGCGTCGATTTCGACCTCATGACGCATATTGGCCATTTGCCCTCCCCTTTATATTTAAAATGACTTCTTCCCTCGGCCTAATACTTCAAATCCTCCACTTGCCTCGGATGATCTATGAACCGGTTGCGAGTGCCCTGGAGTTCTTCGATTACGTTGTTCCGCCGCATCCCATTGTAGTTTGGGGGATCATCGCGGTTCCACTGCTTCAGCAGGTCCACATCGCGAGAATCAATCGGGAGACCATACTCTTTGTGCATGTAGAAGATGGCCCTAGCGATATTACCACGGGTGACCGGACGCGGCTCGACAACGTGGCTGTCCATGTCGCGCTCGAAATTACACTCCCCAAACTCGCGTAACTCATCCTTGATCATCGCAAATCGGAAATTGGACCTGGCCTGTTTAATCTCGGCTCGGACGGGCAAGAGGTTGTGTAGGTCTGCCTCCATGCGGTTAAACCGCTCACTGGTCTTGCGGCATTCCTTCCTGCTCCCACAACCTAGAAATGCTACCATCCAGGAGGCAGGGTAGACGTGCTCCACGTTCAGCCCCGTCTTATCCTCGAACGGCTCACCACAATAGAAAGTGAATCCACCGTCTGTGTAGAGTCGCCCCCAAACGAGTTGTCGAGCCGTGTTGTAATTGCGGACCTTGTTTTGATCGGCAAGGGTGGGGGAGGTGAGGAGGAGGGTCAGCAATAATCCAAGCCACCACCACCGGAAATTCATGGTCTGTCTCATAAGTCAGTACCTCCTAGGGTGCCGTTACTCTCTTCAGGGGTCCGACGTCATGTAAAATCTTCCACCCGTTGACTTGTTATCCTAACATGATCGTGCAAACCTTGCACTGTCAGCGCTACGCCCAGTCAGATCGAACCACAACAACTCCTTGCAAAAAAAGACTTGATCGATTGAAGCTGGGGTTTCAATTTTATACTGGCATGTAGTGTGCATTATATAATTGGTGAGAGCTTAATGCCTGGTGTCCTCCCTGCCCTTCCTGATAACTCCTTTTGTAGTCCATTGAATTGAGATGTGGTCCACAATGACGGCCGCGGAGCTGACATTGGTTTCGGTGATAATCATCATCGTCGGATTCTTCCTTGGCCTGATCATCGAAACCTTGCCACCGCGGTAGAGACAACACTTCCGGAGGTAGGCACCATGTGGTACAGGATCGAAGGCAACGCCGAACCGTGCCCGTGCGGTGACGTGGCTGAAAAGTGGATTCTGCTTGCTGGAGCCAAGCCCCTCATCCGGGCATCTGTTTGCCGCAAGTGCAATCCCCTACTGGCAGACATGGTGACCCCTCCCCCATCCTTGGTCCCTCAACGGGAAAACGCCGAAGATACTGATGGTGATGAGATGGTCAGTTAAAAGTGCATGTGTCTCGCCTACTTCTAGCCCACAAACACCATAGAGCATCACCATGGGCGTCGAGGGCAACCTCGGCGCTCGTAATGTTTTTGGGGACTGGCTACCTCGAACCGCTTCCCCTAGAAAACCGCGGAAGCGCTTTACCAGTTATGAAATAAAACACTGGCCCAAGGAGTTGACAAAGGGGGAGGAATGCGGAACACTAGATGTGAAAACGGAAGAACCGTTGGGAAGAGCGGAACGGTAACACCGCGTAGGTTTTGGGGCTATGGACCGCACAGAAAGGCTGCTTCTCGTTGTTATCACGATACTGCACGTGCTCGCGCTGGCCTATCTTAACTTTAGTGCTCCAGCATATCTCAACCCGTCACCACATGAGATCAGACGGATAGCCGATTCACTCGGCGTTGATCCCGTCGCCTATCAAGAGAGTTTCCAATACACTACTGAACTATACCCGTTCCTGCCCCCCGACACCGTCTGGCTCAAGAAATCACACTAAAGCTTTTCCTGCCACGTTCTCGCGCTACGGTCCCCTTCGACGCCTGGGAGACCCAGCCAAAACCAAGATACCCGTTGTCCCGCGGGCAAAAAGAAAACCGCCGGAACTTCTTGAATTCACAGAGATTCTCGTTCGCAGGGATGCGAGAGCCGGTTTCAGCGGGCTCAGGGGGCGTACTTGGCCGAACGCTCGAAAGGTACGCTCCCTACGGCAGCGTTGCCGAGGTGAAGTCGTCCCCTGATCTCATAAGACATCTCCTGCTGCTGGCTGAGATTTTCGATTTGACGAACAATGTCGAGAACCGTCGTGCTTGTCATAACAGACACGATAGATTCCCCGAGGCGTGGAACTGTAATCTCTTCGTTGCTAAGCCCGCGCGCCAACTGGATCCCATTTACGTCTAGTTGAAAATCGAGCCCAGTGACTTCAAGGGCGAAATCGTTCGGGTTTAATATTCGCAGCTCTACACGCAATCGCTGCTCGAAGAGGCCGATCTCCACCGGAGCAATGTCAGACAGGTATACTTCGGGTGGCTCCACTTCACTATGGAGGGTCCCCGCACATCCCCATAAGCTGACAAGCCCAAAAAATACTACCGCGAATCGTAAGCGGCTCATTATCCTACGATTATAGTCACTGTGTTGGTATTAGGCTCATACTATAGGGAAGTCTGGAAGCTCATGTCAATAGGAGGGCAATGGCACCAATCCTCCTACTGCTACGCCAAAGTAGACCTCCTTCGCCCTTATCCCGATTAGGTCCTGTCTGGTATGCGGGTGACTGTTACACCTATGGTCTTTTCCAATTCGTCCGCAATGTAGATATTGAATGCGTATATCCCGAAATCAGGAAGTGGTAATCCCCTGATCCCCAACTTCAGCTGTGACGTCCCATCATCACCCAATTCACTCGTCCCTTCGATTTTGCCGAGGACGTCCCCGTATGGGCGAATAATATCAACTCTGACTTTCGCCTTTTCTTTTGGCTCCCCGACGAGTTTCAGGACCAGGAAGGCCTGGAGGTGAGTCGCGGGAACGGCTCTGGCGAAAATACGATCGAATACTCCGACCATGCACATCTTACGGTCTTCATCAAAAAAGGCATGATCACACACGATTGCCCAGTCGCATTTAGCCACAAACGCCCCCTTGTGGTGGCGTTAGGATACCCAGTACTTAGACCCTAACGCAACATTCAAAATAATTAGGAGAAAGGGGTGACCGGCTGACTCCCCGAGGTAGTCCTCAGACGAAACGGGGGTGAGTATACCCCCCCCCGGCCCAACTCCGGCACAACCATTGCAATGCCTTCTCGGGCGGAGCACAGCCCGGGAGACAGCAACGGGAAAGCAACCCCTGCGAGTCCATCAAGGGAAAATGTAATGTAGGGTGTCTTCCTGTTCCTGTCGACTAGATTGGTGGTGCTAAGTCACCATGCGAGCCAGTAGTGTCAAGTGCTTAGACGGGAGAAACTGAGATGCCCAAGGTACAGGACGTAGCCAGTATGCGTGTTGGGGATTGGATGACACCATCGCCCCTGACCCTGCCTCCCGAGACATCCTTACTCGAGGCAGCGGATTTTCTCCGGAAGCATTCCATTCGCCACCTCCCCCTGGTCAGCGGAGGAAGGCTATGCGGGATCGTGAGCGACCGCGACATCAAGTTAGCCACACCCTCACCCCTGGACCCCGACCCGGCATACGACCGCCCTGTCTCAACGATCATGAACGCGGACGTCATCACCATCGGCCCTGACGACTCCCTCGTGGATGCCGCCAGGCTGATGCGCCATCGCAAGATCAGATGTCTGCCGGTCACGTCTTCAGACCGCCTTGTCGGAATCATCACCGACACAGACTTACTGGATGCCTTTCTTTCCGCAAGTAGGGGAGGGAAGAGGACAGGCTAGCTTTCCTCTTCCTCAACAGTCCAAGGCACTCTCGGTCCGCCAAAGATACACTCCAGCGACCCGTCACATGTGTCATGCTCATAGTAGAATAGGTCGCCCGCCTGGACCGGACGCTTTCGGACGTCCATGAACACAGGACGGACCTCAGAATCAGCCAGCTGATAAGATTCGCTACACTTCTGACAGGTATACGCCCGATGGATCACCCCATCGTCTGGCGGCGTCGCCTTTCCCTCATCGATCATGGCCTGGAGATACTCGTTGATCACCTGCCACGTCTCCTCTGAAGGGTTGTGAAATTCTAGCCCCGTGTGGTAGACCATGGTTCCCTCTCCATCCATGTTCATCTCTTGCCTGGCGACCACCGACCAGACCACGCGGGACGACAGTCTTATCCTCGTCCCATGAAACTCGAGGTCCAATGGCGAAACAGTCCCTGGTCGGAAGAACTGGGCATGCTCAATCTTGACGCCCCCAAAACTGATGTCAACCAGAACCACCTCATCGACGCCGGTGATCCGTCCCTCGGTCCTTGTCCTCACGACATATCGGGGGTACTTCCGCCTCGCCGCCCATTTCTTTTCCACCGGAACCTCTCGGCTGGTACTACAGACCAGGGTTTCGGGGCAACCCCATCCACCGACCACAACACCTCCCAAAGAAGGCCTTTAATTGGCAATATCTGTGCCAATTCAAGAAGTTCGGTTCCGAATTTAGGCAGTAGGAAACTGATCGCTTCGGCCAAATGAGAGAGGGTCAAGCGTGGCGAACCATCTGGAGGGAGGGTGAGGAGCACTCGACCTTTGCCGTTCTCGTCCACGAAGTTCACCCCCTCGTCGGGCTATCTTACCCATGAGCACCGGCTTCGCGACCAGCTATGCCAAGGTGGCTTTCTTCCGGAGTCGAAACGTCAATAAGCAGCCACATCTCCTGCCGGAAAGCGGTCAACAAGGAATCCAGGAAGCCCATAACTCTTTGAAATTAAGCCTGTGTTTATGTGGCACGCCCTTTGCTGCTCCTGTGAAGGACGTGTGGGACCCGCCATAGTGGCCGAGGAGTCGCAGTGGGAAAAAAACAGCGAGAGAAGCGGCAATTTCCACGAGTTATCGTGGGATGCAAAACCCAGGGGCGGGTTACCGCTATATATGATGCCTCTCTGGTCGACATCAGTCACGGAGGGGTGCTGATCGAACATGTCCAGGTCGTCCGACCTGGCACCACTTCCTCACTGGACCTCGACTTGCGTGGAAAGAGACTGAGCCTGAAGTGTCGCGTAGCCCGCTCGGTAGTCCACCGAACAGAGGTACAGCCGGATGGAGAGCAGACCCTGATCTACCATACGGGGATGGAATTTGTCGACCTCCCAGAGGAGACGCGGCAGGTGATCTGTCATTACATCCGGTCGATTATCGAGGATGGGAACGGAGCCGGCGATGAACTGGGTGAGCCCACCGCTATCAGGGCACCTCGAGGGTAAGCCGTGAAAAAGAGACTCGGCCAGGTGAGCCGGACTAAGCTTGAGGATATTTGTGTGTCCATCCGGGAGATCAAAGGGACGCCACATGTGGATCTCCGGATCTTCCGTCGCTCCGCGCGCCTTGGTGGGGATGGCGTGGGAGGAATGGAAGGGATCGCCGTGCCGCTTAACTTGCTCCCGGACCTGCTCCGTGTGCTGGATGAGTCCCAGGAGAGACTCGCCCAGGAGATGCTGAGACGTCCGCGGTCACATGCCAAGGGGACGAAAATCGAGGCGGATGAGCCGGAATACGACAGTAATGGAAATAATAATGTAGCACCACCACGCCGCCTCCTTGGTGACCGGCGAGGGCGCCGCGTCCCACTCAGAGTGCCTATCGAATGTCGCCACTGGCCAGCCGTGGACTACTATACGGTGACCGGCGAGACCGAAGATGTGAGTGTTGGTGGCGCGCAGATCTGGCTCCCCGAACGCTTTCCCCTCCTTAGTCCGGTCGCGGTCTCCATGAATATCGCGGGGCGGCTATTTCAACTCTTGGCAGAAATCGTGGGGGTCGGAGTGCGTCAGAGGCACGGAAGATACCGACATAGCCTCCGCTGGCTAGGCCTGAACGCACAGGCAAAGGCTGCTCTGTCGCAGGTGATTCCCGGCATTTGAGGCGTACACCCCCCGGGTAATCCTCCCCCCTACCTCCGGACCAGCCACCGGTTCTTCACGCTCCCCCTTTATCTCATTCACCTCGTCCAAGCACCAAGTCAGCGCCTCAGCGCTGGCCCTGATCCGTCTCATCAATAAGTAAAATAATGGAATGTCCAGTGCTTGACACCCCCAAGGCAGTGCGGGATACTTAGGACCCCAGCTCTTGTTTATTTCGAACTTATCGGCCCGATCATCGTGAGCATCCTTGGTAGCATCGGGGCCGTCATGCCCCAGCCGGATGGAGGGAACGTTGATAGTCCAAGATCATATGACCACGAAGCTCATTACCGTCAAGTCAAACACGAGTCTGTGGAAGGCCTGGGAGATGATGCAAACTCATCGGATCCGGCACCTTCCAGTGATCGAAGGCAAACGATTGGTCGGGATGATCACCGATCGGGATCTCCGGCAGCTGATGCCCTCGTCCCTCTCCCCCCCCGAAGAGCTAGAGCGATTTCAGGCCTGGGGCACCCAGGTAAAGGTTGCTGATGTCATGTCCCGAAAGCTCTTCCTGGTAACTCCACAGACCCCGACCCGCGAAGCGCTACGCATCATACTGGAACGTCGCGTCGGCTGTACCCCGGTCATCCGCGGTTCGACCCTGGTGGGGATCCTGACGACCCGCGATCTGCTCTGGGCCATGGCGGGTCAGCTTGCGCCGAAGGCTCTCGCCCCAAAAAAACAGCAGGCTCGGCGGAGTCCGTCGGTGCGGGCCCGTGGGACACCCCGAGCTAAGGCAAAAAGTCGACGCCGCTGAAGCCCCACTGTGTTCCTCATCGGTTCGCCATCACGCAGGTAACCTCACGCTCGGCCTCGTTTCGTTGCTCTCAGCCAGAAAGACTGGCAAACGGCCTACAACGATAGATCACCTGTTCATGGAGCGCCAACCATGATCCTGCCGTTGGGCGATGCACCTAATCCGCGTGGTACGCCGTATCTCACGTATGCGCTCATCTTGGTCAACTGTGCCGTGTTCGCGCTCATCACTCTTCCGCTCAGTGGGAGAGCACCAGACCCGAACGACCCGGCGCTGTTGGAGTATGTTCGTGTCGTGATACCGAGCCTGCCAAGCCAGGTCCCATTGGAGGGGTTCCTGCGTCAAATTTCCTCGTACGACCTCTTTGTCTTTCATTACGGCTTCCGGCCGGCAGCCCCACACCTGGTCACCCTCTTCACGACGATGTTTCTGCATGCCGGCTTCCTCCATCTGTTCGGCAACATGCTCTTTCTATGGATCTACGGGGATAATGTGGAACACCGGCTGGGCCGCGTGCCCTTTCTGTTTTGGTATCTGGCGACCGGGGTGGCGGCTACGTTGTTCCACACGCTCTTTGCTGCCGGTTCACCGCTGCCGCTAATCGGGGCGTCGGGAGCCATTTCAGGCGTGCTGGGATTCTATTTCATCTGGTTTCCGCGCAACACGGTCCGGTTGCTATTCGTCTTCTTCCCCTTCTTCATGAACGTGATTACTGTCCCAGCTCGCTTCGTACTGGGATTCTACTTGCTGGTGGACAACCTGTTGCCGTTTCTCATCACACGCGGTATGGAAGGGGGCGGGGTGGCGCATGGCGCCCACATCGGGGGCTTTCTGGGTGGACTGGCCATCGCATGGTATATGAACCGGCGCGAAGTCGTCGGGCGCCCGGAAGAGTACCGGAGGGTGCGCGCCGCCTCACAGGCTGGGGAGACACCCCCGCACCCCATTACACAAGCGCTCGCCAGTGGCGACTACGCAGATGCGGCAGAGACGTATTTCGCGCTTGATCCAGGCAAAACGCGACGTGCACTGACGCCAGAAGATTCGCTTGCGCTGGCCGACTGGCTTCAACGCAACGGACGCCATCGTGCCGCGCTCACTGTATATCGACGCCACTTGCGCGACTACCCGCACGGTCCTGGTGCCGCAGAAGCGCACGTGGGGGCAGGGTTAGTACAGTTGACGTTCCTCGATCAGCCGACGCCGGCGTACCAACACTTCCTCGACGCACTCGACCTCGACCCCTCGCCCGAAACCGCAGCCCGCGCGCGTGCTGCAATTGAGACCATCGGCGCCCGCCAAAAGTTTCAGGTCAGGCGCCCGCAGAATTGATCGGTATAGCCAGGACTGGCCACGTCCGGAATCATAAAGAGTGAAGCAAAGGGAGGCGATTAGCGCACACTCGTAGATCTAGCGACCATAATTAGAAACGGGAGGAATTCCGTACCAAACACTATCGGCTTGTATGTCGGGATTTTCTGCCGCGCTGGCCGTTTCGGCCATCTTTTTGACACCATCGCCGCCTTCTTGCCAAATCCAAGAGCCGATCCTGATTGACATTGGCCAGGCGGCACCAATGCCGCAACAGTGGATTGTTCCTGGAAAGAAACCCCCGCGCATCGAGCGTGTGAGGGGACGCTGGCGTGCCATTCGCGTCACTGAGGGCCACTTGTAGCACCGCCGCAGCCAGGCGCTTGTACGGCCTCATGTCTGTTCCGTCCGGCAGCACGTCAGGCACATGCGCTTGTTCCTTCACCAAGATTCTCATTGACCTTGGCCCTCCGAAGTCCAAGATTTGTTAAATTCTCCAGAACCTAAGAGAGCAAATCGTATACCAGGAATTAAAGGCTTCATTTTCAATCAGTTATGA
>JAAXQN010000034.1 GCA_012974305.1 Candidatus Methylomirabilis sp.
AGCGCAGCCTCCGCACGTTTGATCGCTTTGGTGGCTTGTACCATCTGCTCGTCGAGGCCGGTCGTCCATGCCTCCACGAACGCCATGTACGCCTCATCGTGGCATGTGAGGCACTGCTGGCCAACACCCTTGCGCGAGTGCTTCTCGCTCCAATCGTGGCATCCCGTGCAACTCACTACCGGAGCCATCACGTTCGGCTCGATGTTCACCAGGTCCGTCTTCACCTCCCCGCGGTAAAACGCGGCCTGCCCGCGGTGACACGACTCGCACCGCTCGTTCTGCGGGCTGTGATGACAGGAGACGCACGTCGCGGGGGTGGCGGTGACCGCCTTGTGTACCTCGGCCGAGTGGCACCCCGTGCATACGGCGCCGAACTCGGTGATGTGCCGGCCGTGCGGCACCTCCTGTTTCCCAAACGTCACCGTCACCGGAAGCGGGACTCCCGCCTGCTGGTGACACAGCACGCCGCAGTACCTGCCGCGGACCAGGACGTCGTCGGTCTTGACCGGTCGTGTGCCCAGGAGCCTGAACGCCTCGTCAAGCCAGGTGTTCGAGAGCTTGAGCAGGTCCGCCGCGTAGAAGACGTTGTGGACGCCTTTCGCGAAGGTAACGAAGTCGATGTTGAACTCGGCGTCCGCCACGAGCTGCTGCACCTGCGCGACCTTCGGATTCTCTGGATCGGCGCTCTTCAGCGCCTTGCGTGCACCCGCGAGCTTCGGTGCGACGGTCTCTTGCATCGTGTTCAGTGTATCCGTCCACCGCTGCAGCATACCGCGATACTGCTCACCGTGGCAGTTGACACACGCCTCCTGGCTCGGCCTGAACGTCTGTCCCACAATCCCGGCCGCGCGCTCTTCCTCTTTCGGCACGATGTGGCATGCAACACACGCCACGCGGACCTGAAACATGTGGCTTGGTATCATCGGTGTCCCACGGCCACCCATGCCGAGATACATCCGAAGCACCCCCTGGTGCTTGCCCACGTGACAGTTCGCGCATTCCAGCTCACCGGCCCGGTGCGGCTTCGTCGGCGGTTTCACCTTTTCGCGGTCGGCGGGCACAAGGGGTCGGGGACCACGGCGCTGCGCGACCATCGGAGGCAGTCCGATGACCGATGACCGTTGACCGACGACCGACGACGGCTCGATTGAGCTCGCCGAAGTCTCGCCGAAGTCCGACGCCCGATGTCCGATGACCGATGACCGATGACCGACGAAGGTCAATTTCGAATTTCGAATTTCGAATTTCGAATTTTTCCCTGCGGTGAACCGTGAACTGTGACCGGTTGGGGACACGGCAGTGACTGTCGAGTCGGGCCCTGGTTCCTCCGCGGAAACGGCTGAAACGGCAACGCCAAGCAGCAGCCCGAGGGCGGCGATGGGGATCCGCAAGGTCATTGGAAGCCCTCCGCTGTATGGGCGATGCGGGCGGGATGGTCCGCATCGCGGACCGCAGTCGGAATCCCGATGAGTGGTGGCAGCCGGTGCTTGATCTCGGTGTGGCAGCGCGCGCACTCGATATTGTGCTCGGCGACGTGGAAGTCGTGGATGAACGGGGTGTCCCCGTAGCGCTCGAGCTTCTCCGGTTGGTTGTGGCAGGTGAAGCAGCGCTCTTGCGGCGCCTCTCCCTCCCCCTCGATGACGTTCAGGTGGCATTTCTGGCAGGTGACGCCGCGGCGGACCATTTCCTCGTGGTTGAATCGGATCGAGCCCACGACGATCTCGCCCTTCGGCGCCTCGTGACACCCGGTGCACCCGGCGATTGGGGTCAGCTCTCGCCCAGTCTTCATTCCCTTGAAGTGGCAGAGAAAGCAAGTGGACTCCGTCACCTCGATGTGGGTGCCGACGACGATCTGGGAGTGGCAACTGGTGCAGCGGAGCTGTCGTCCTCGCCGCACTTCCTCCAGGTGCGGGCGGTGGTCAAAGATAATGCCCCGCTTGAAGACGACCTTGCCTTCGAGAAGACGCCGCTCGTGGCAGCCTGACCGGAGGCAGCTCGCGTCCTCGACCTCGGCGAACGGCTTTGAGCTGTAGGTCTGGGTGGCCCATTTCGCCACCTGGGCCAGGGCCTGGTACTTGACCCAGAGCGAGTCGCGAAACCCCGGCGGGTAGTGGCACTCGACGCACGACACCATATTGTGCTTGGACGTCTTCCACGCCTCCACGTACGGGGTCATGATGTGGCAGCCACTACAGAGCACCGGGCTCGAGCTGACCTTGTACAGGCCGCCCAGCACGGCGAAGCCAACGACTAGGACCGTGGCCAGGCCGATCAGGAGCTTCCGCCGACGCCCCGGCCGGGCGGCAGGCTGTTCGTCCATGTGGTCCTCTCCTCTCATCCGAGGGCGGTTCCGATGATCAGCCCGATCAGGATGATCCCGATGGCCAGCGCGCTGAACCCAACCACCCGGGCGAAGTTGCGCAACCAGAGTGGAGGCGGGTCCGCTCGGTGGGCCTCGAGCCGCCCCTCGACGCGCAGCCGCTCGTATTCGGCCGGATGCTCCCGCTGAAACTCTTCCTCCTCCACTCGACCGGTGAAGATCACCGGGTCCATGGGGAACTTCTCGGGGCGGAGGTGGGTGTTGAAGAAATGGACGGTGAAGATGAAGGCCACGGCCAGGAGGGCCTCGTCACTGTGAATGATAATGGCCACGTTGAAGATCCAGCCGGGCAGGAACCGGGCGAAAAACGCCGGGAACCATAGGAGCAACCCCGAGGCCCCGATGATGGACACTCCCCAGAATACCGCCCAGTAGTCGAACTTCTCCCAGTAGGCCCATCGGCCAAATCGCGGTCGTGGCCCGAGGCCCAGGAAGTAGCGGACGTGTTGGGCGAGCTGCACGAAGTCCCGCGGCTGAGGCACCATGGAGTCCGGGCCCCAGAAGATGCCCCGCTGTCCCTTGAGGACGAGCCGCGCGACATAGCCGAGGTGCAGACCGAAGTACAGGAAGGTGATAACGGCGAAGAACCGATGAAGGTAGCCGGTCGTGAACGGCCCGCCCAAGACGTGAGAGAGCCACCTCCCCCAGCCGGTCTCTGCGTACTTGAGCGGCAGGCCGGTCAGCGCCAGTCCCAGAAAACTGAAGATCACCATCCCGTGGAGGATCCGATGGTAGAGGTTGAACCTGAAGTAGTACCGCTCCGACCCGCTCATGGCTCCAATTCCTCCCCGGCCCGCGCGCGGCGACGCCGGATGCGCTCTAGGAGCGAGCGGGGAAACCAGAGGACCGTATGCAGGCCAAAAAGGCTCATGGTGCCCACGAGAAGGGCGGTCATGAAGAGGTACGTGTAGTAGAGCTTCGGGAATCGTTCCTTGTTGTGGTAATCAGCGTGCGGATGAAACTCGGCAAACGCGGCGGTGGCCTGCGGGTGGCACTGCTGACAGGTGGCGACGATCTTTGCGGGGGAAACCGCGGCGCGGGGATCGGAGGAAGGGAAGATCGCGTGTGCTGTGTGGCAGTCGGAGCACTTGGCCACGCGAGTAAACCCGAGGGCTGTGACCTTGCCGTGGAAGGTGTCCCGGTAGGTCTTGAGTGACTCCTCATGGCAGGTCCCGCATTCCCGGATCGCCTGGAGCTGCCACGGCGCCCCCTCCACCCGTCGGATTTGATGAGCGCTGTGGCAGTCAATACAGACCGGGGCCGCGTCGCCATTGCGGACCGCCTTTCCGTGAACAGACTCGGCGTAGACCACCAGGATACCCGCATGGCACGTACCGCACGTTGAAGGGACGTTCATCCGGTTCACCTTTGATGCAGGATCATCCTTGGGTCTGATTCCGTGAAACCCGTGGCAGCTCGAGCAGTTGGCTGCCACGAGGAGCCCACTTCTCGCCAGGGCGCGACCGTGGATCGAGTCCATGTATAGTTGGTACGCGTTCGTGACGGCGATGCCGTGCCGCCTCGCTAGTTCGGGGTCGCCGTGGCAGATCCCGCAAGTGCGGGGGAGGTTCAGCGGATAGACGGGGGAGCCCGGATCGCGGACCTTCTTCAACTCGTGGACTGAACCGTGGCAATTGAGGCACAAGGCTACATCACCATTACCCTTGACCAAGGCCATGCCGTGAACGCTCTTGCCATACTCCTCCACCACAAGCGCGTGGCACTTCTTGCAAATTACCGATTCCACCTTCGGGGGGGGACTGATCGCATGGGAACCATGACAGGAGGAACAGGCCGGCCCCTTCCCGCCTAGCAGGGCATGAGCTCCTGAGACAGCAGCCTCATGGCAGGTCTGACATTGGACCTTTTTCAGGACGTCGGGATGAGGGATTTCTGCTGCATCGACGTGGCACTGGACACATTCCAGGAAGCCGTGCACCGACCCCTGGAAAGAGGCTTGATCCACGAAGAGGGAGATCGGGCGTCTTCCGGGCCCCATCTTGCTGAGTTCCCGATCGCTATGGCAGGCAAGGCAATCTTCTGAGGAGGGAAGGTCCTCCGCAGCGAAGGTTGGAAGCACTCCTCCGAGGAGGATACCAGCAAGTAGGAGAATACCCCCGCAAGCGCCCTTCCTTCGTCTTGCCCTCACGTGCGTGGGCGATGAGGGGAATTCCTGATTCCCCTCATCGCCTCTAGACCTCTCTATTTCATATGGCACTTGTTGCAACTGGCCTTGTCTTTCACGCTAAAGGACTGCTCTCCGGTATGGCAGGCCCCGCAGAACTTTCCGTCGTTCATCGCCGCCATCGT
>JAAXQN010000044.1 GCA_012974305.1 Candidatus Methylomirabilis sp.
TCTCGGTGGTCCCCCCATCCGCCGTGGTCGTGCGCGAGCCCTCCGCCGAGGGGGACGGCTTCGCCGAGGAGCTGGCCGCTCTTGAGGAGCAGATCCGCCAGCTGAAATTGGCCATCGAGGACCAAGAGAAGGACCGAGTCGTTCACCGTCCTCAGCCCGATCCGAATGAGGGGGCCAACGCCGTGGTCTCCAATGGCTCCCGAATAGTAACAATCCCCCCGTCGTACGGCATCCGTAAACTGCCCGTCGCTGCTGATGCGACCAACGCGTCATCGCCACCAGTGGAGCCTGATGAGGGGGTAGCCATGATCGACGACGCACCGCCCTCAGTTGACGGGGGGCAAGAAATGCTGCCGGCTCCCTTGATCCGTGCGAATGTCCTGACCCCTGTCCCCGCGGTGTGGGGCAGCAGGCACTCGCCGGCGAACCAGCCGTGAGTGCGGCGAAGTGGGCAATGGTGAAGGTGGGCTGGGCGGAAGTGGAGGGCGGTGTTCTGCGTGAAGAGGTCCTGAACTGACCCAAAAGGAGACTGTGATGTTCCAACGCACAAAAGAAGATACACCTTCCGAACACCTGAACGACGGTACGCCACCTGCCCTCCTCACCGTTGTCGGAAGTGACGCCAAACTCGAGGGAACGTTCGACATCGCCGACTCGGTTCAGATCGAGTGCGAGGTCGCCGGCCAGCTGAAGGTGGGCAAGAGACTCGTCATCGGCGAGAGGGGATCCGTGCGTGCCGACGTGGAGACTGTGGACGCCATTATTAACGGGCAGTACAAGGGGAACATGGTGGCGACCGGGAGTGTGGAGATCACGCCCACGGGCCGGGTCTCGGGCAAGATCGAGACCGATTCGCTGGTGATCTCCAAGGGGGGATTCTTCAACGGCAAAACACTCAAGCTCAAGGAGGCGCAGGCCGAGGAAGGTCCGCCTCCGGCAGATCGTCCGAAGCGGGGAGGCCGGCGTGCTGGACGGAGTCGGAGAACCAGTCCTGCTCTACACGAAGCTGCTGTGCGTCTCGCCGCGGAGGACCACGGTCTCTCTCCGGATGGAGGCGAGATGGCTGCTCGCGGACAAGGAATCGGCGGAGGAGATGCTGAACCAGGTGAGCCTCTTGCTAGCCCGCCCAAACGCCGCCAAGCACGAGCCGTCCCGCGGAAAGGACGCAGAGGTAAAACCAAGCTGAAGGAGTCGCAGGCCGAGGGAGGCCCGGTCCCGGATTTCGTGATCGAGGACGCAGGCGAACCCCTCCCTCCATTACCCCCTCAGGGCGACCTGCTGCCTGAAGACCTTGGCCTGATTGAAGGTCCGCCTCCGGGGGACCGTCCGAAGCGGGGAGACCGGCGTGCTGAACAGAGCCAGAGGAAGGGTCCCGCTGTGCGCGAAGCTAATGTGGATCATACCATGGAGGATCACGGATTCTCTCCGGACGGAAGCGGGGCGGATCGAAGCGGACAAGCAACCGGCGAAGCAGATGCTGAACCAGGTGACCCTGTCGCTGGCCCGCCCAAGCGCCGTCGAGCGCAAGCCGCCCCGAAGAAGGGACGCAAAACGAAAACCAAGACCAGCCATGGCGACGGCCCCACGGTCAAGCGGAAGGAGTCACAGGCCGAGGGAGGCCCGGTTCCGGCTTTCGTGATCGAAGACGCGGGCGAGTCCCTCCCTCCATTACCGTCCCGGACCGATCTGCTTCCTGACGACCTTAACCTGGATGAAGGTCCACCTCCGGGAGACCGGGGTCGAGCGCGAGCCGTCCCACGGAAGGGACGCAGAGGGCAAACCAAAACGAGTATTGACGACCGCATCACGGCCAGGCTGAAGGAGTCACAAGTCGTGGGAGGCCAGGCTCCACCTTTCCTAGTCGAAGGGATGGGCGAGCCCCTCCCCCCATTGCCGTCCCGGGGCGAGCTGCTTCCCGAGAACCTTGACCTGGATGAAGGTCCGCATCCGGAAGACCAACCGGGATTAGAGGGCCTGGGTATTGGAAGAAATCAGAGAAGCGGTTCCGGTTTACGCGGAGATGATGACTCAGGCGAGGACAGAGGGACAAGCAGGGCAGGTTGGGCGAGACAGCCAGCACCTTTCCCTGACGACGATGATCCACTCGGAATCCGATGACATTAGCTGAGTTTAGAAAGCGATATCCTCAGTACAATGACGTACCGGACGGGGAGCTGGCCGAACGGCTCCACCGCAAGTATTACTTTGAGATGTCGTTCGAGGAGTTCGCCCGGCGGATCGGGTACACGCCACCTGTGTCTGGCCCCATCTACGTCCAGGAGCGGCGGTCGAGGGCGGGTTTTGACCTTGCGCTTCCCTGCTCGCTCCTCCTCTACGCGGCTATCATCAGCGTGTTTATCGCCTTGCGCCCAGTCCCTCCGCAACTGTCTCTCGGTATGGACTCGACCCCTGCAATGGATGTCTTCCCTGTCTACTTGGCGGTGCAACCGGTCGAGAAAGACGCGCCGCTCAGGTTCTCGCCCTCTGACTTGCTGCGGCCGCCCTTGGTAGCCACCCACCCCACTTCCTCTGGTCTGTCTGACGAACGAGAGGGCGCAATGGCCGAAACGGAAACCCCGAAGCTGCCGCAGCCAGCCGCCGCCGTCGGTTCAGATCCCGCCGAATCCCAAATCGTGTCAGGTCCTGATCCAGGCGAGATGCAGGGGCCAAAGACCGCTGTGCAGGTCCCTGTCGAGCGTGCCCCGCCCAAGAGTCCGCCAAAGGCAGAGCGCAGTGAAGTCTCGTCGGGTCCGGAACCCGCTGTGCCCACGCATGCCCCCCGGGCACACCCTCCACAGTCCAAGACGGCAGCACTGAGCAAAAGCAAAGGGACGCTGGCGGGTGAACACCCGAGCGGGAAGGCTTCCACTACGAGCGCGCCGACCCAGGAGGCAGCGCAGCGGCCGGTCATCCCGGCAGGGTCTTCAAATATCTCAGAACGGGAGTCGCTACCCGAGGAGTGGATCCCAGCCCCCCACGCGATACCGCGGGACACCGAGGGGGCCCCGCGGACCCAGACCCACGCGGCGACAGCACCCCCGGCGGCGGCGGCGGCCCGTCCTGCTCATCCCGTGCGGGGGGCGATTTCCGCGGAGGGGGGCAAGTCACTCTTCCCCCGACCGGGGAAAGTATTGGCGGCAGCGCCCACCGCGCCCATCGGAACGTCACTTGAATCGCATGTGGAGCCCAGACCTGGCAAGCTGCTGGTTCGTCTGAAAGGGCCCCGGCCGTGGGTCACCGAGAGCGAGGTCGAAACCGTCTCAGGAAAGATCGTGGGCGGTCATGCGGCGAGGCTCGTCCTTTACATGAACGATACCAGCAGGGAGGTGGTCAACAACGAAGGGTCGTTCCAGGCCAATGTCTCTCTCCAGCGCGGGCTGAACCATATCCGTGTGGTGGCCACCGACTGGCGGGGTACCGAGTCTGAGGATACGATTACAGTGGAGTATATCACCCCGGCAGTGCCAAACGGCATCGCCATCACCCGCCCGCGAGACGGACACACGCTGACCCCCGACGTCCCGCCAGTCATACAGGTAGAGGGGCAGGTCGACAGTCCAGATGTCCGTACCGTCCGGCTCGTTGTCAACGGGCGCCGGATAGCCGTCCCCGTCTACGACGGGCGCTTCCGTAAGGCCCTTCCTGTTGCCGAGCCGGTGGTCCGTCTGTGGGCTGAGCTCCCGCGCAAGCGCGGGCCACCCCTCCGGAGTCAGGCGTTGACGGTCCGCACGGCGTCACGAAGCCCCTCTTTGGGCTTCATCTTGATCGACTGGCCGCAGGGCGCGGTTGGTAATGACGTGGAAGTGAGCGCAACGTGGCGTGCCCGCCCTGAACGATTAGACTCCCCTGTCCAGAGCGTGCCCTTGAAGGTCCTTGGAGCACAGCCAAATGGGGCTCCGCCCCAGGTCTTTTACATTCGTACTCTCAAGCCGGGCGTTTACACCTTCGTTCTCAAGGCCAGCGAGGTGTGGGCCAGCGGCGTGCGTCCGACCCTGTATCTCCCCGGTGCCGGCCAGCTGAACTCCCGGAACCTGAAGTCGTTCTCGCTCATGGGGACGGGAAAGGTAATCCTCGCAAGGGTTCTGCTCCCCCAAGGCGTGCTTTGGGAGCAAGACGAGTGGTTCACCGGACAGAGCATAAGCGCCGACACGACAACGAAGTTCCGATTACCCGACGGAATCGTCTGGAAAGAACGGAAGGGGAATCCCTTTTGAGCCCGGTACAGGACAAGCCATTTTTATATAGCGTCACCCTCGCGGCGGGCGGGCTTCTTATGATCCTGGTGCTCCTCGCCACCGTCGGCGCGACCGTTTCCGATCTCAACGAGGCCGGCAAGGCTGCCTACGCCCTAGGCGATTATGCTGAGGCCGAGCGCATCTTCAGCCAGGCCAGTGCCCAGGCTCCTGAGGACCCGCTTCTCCATTACCACCGAGCCGTGGCGCTGACGCGACTCCACCGGTGGAAGGAGGCATCGGAGGCCTACGAGGCCGTCTTGCGCCTCGATCCACCCCCGGAACTCGCCGCGGCTGCTCGGGAGGGTTTCCGCACGGTTGTGCCGCTCACCCGAACACGGTCTGACCCAGGCGAGTCCGAGATCTCCCTGCGGCGGACTTTGGGAGGCTGGGTCACCGAAGTTGTGTTGAACGACACAAAGACTGTCTCTTATACACATCTGACGCTGCCGACG
>JAAXQN010000043.1 GCA_012974305.1 Candidatus Methylomirabilis sp.
AGGCCTGTCCTCTTGAGGGGTAGCGCTTGGGTCGGGGCAGGGTTTACGGCTCTGCAGTAAGGAGACTCCAGTAGGGGGTGAATGTCAAGCCCCCGGGTCCCATGACGACACCCCTTCCTTCTCGTACCCTTAGACGATGCTATGGAGGATCTATTCGCTCGTGTGCCTCTTCGAGGTCACTAGCCCACCAGGACGTACCGGCGGAGATCCAGCTCTTCGGCCAGGAGGTTCGGCAACCTCTTCAGGGCGTCCTGAATGTGGCTCGTGCCAAAGTGCGACTCAAGGGCTGCTTCGTCTGTCCACTCTTCTACAAAGGTAAACTCTGTTGCATCCTCTTTATTCTGAAGCATCTCATATGTGATGCAGCCCGGTTCCTGCCGGGTCGGTGCGATCAGCCCCATAAGTAGTGCCCTGAGCTCATCTACCTTTTCTGAGCGTGCCTTCACTGTCGCAATCACTCTTAGCGAATTTTGGCCCATAGCAGTCTCCTTTCTATACCGTCATACTGTGAGGGTTAATGGCTGACGGCTCGGATGCAATCATATTTCTAACAAGCGGGCATGGGTGTCAAGGGCTTCCGTCAAACGGGAGGTTTCGCCACGAAGGGATTATGTGTACAATTCAGGGATCTCATGGTCCTGCTTTGCACTTTGTGAAGCTGGGGATAAGGGAGTGAGGTGAGATGAACGAGACCTCAGATATTCCCCTGCGGGTTGCTGCAGAGCGCAAGCTCGCCGAGGAGTGGGCGCTTGTGCTCATCGCTGAGGGCCTGTCGCCAAGCGTGCGACGCTCGAGCGAGGGATATGTTCTCGTCGTGCCGGCCGAGGAGGCCGAGCGGGGGGTGGCCATCCTTTCGTCCTACGAGCGCGAGAACCCCGTAGAACCGCATGAAGGAGACGAGGCGGCAGGATACGCGCATGTGGTCACGGCGCTCGCCGTTGCGGGGGCGCTCATCGGGTTTTTTTTCGTCACCGGCGCGGGGGATTCAATGGTGCACTGGTTCCAGCGCGGCAGCGCCGATGTCGAGCGCATCCTTTACGGCGAGGTCTGGCGTACCGTGACTGCGCTGACCCTGCACGCGGACATCGGACACGTACTGGCCAACGCTATCGCCGGCGCAGTGTTTCTGGCTGCTGTGTGTCGCGGACTGGGTCCAGGGCTCGGCTGCGCCGTCGTGCTGCTCGCCGGCGCCGGTGGAAACTACGTCAACGCCCTCTTCCACGGCTCCTTCCACGTCTCGGTGGGGGCCTCCACCTCTGTATTCGGGGCCGTGGGTGTGCTGGGCGGCTTGGGCGTCGTGCGGCGGCGAAGGAAAGGGGCGCGCGGACGCCTCGCATGGATGCCAATCGTCGCCAGTTTGGCATTGCTCGCGATGTTGGGGATGGGTGGAGAGCGCGTCGACCTTTGGGCTCACCTCTTTGGTTTCCTGGTGGGCGGCGTCATGGGGGTCCTCGTAGCCTTTGCCGTGCCCCGTCCACCGGGGCTTCGCGTTCAGTGGGTCCTCGGCGGGACCACGCTCGCGGTGGTCCTCTACTGCTGGACCCTTGCCTTCGCTTGAGATATTTTGTTCTCACAATATTCGTTTGTTGTCAGCAAGTTACATGGCCTTTATTAAAGTAACGCATTAAATCGCTTCAGTTCATTCTCATGATTCCTCCCCCCGTTCACATCCCGGCAGAATTCCTTGCGCGGTGAGCTTCATAAGCGCTAGAGTAACAAGATATGAAACGGCGAACGCTGACCGTCCATGACCATCGGCGAGAACTCGATGAGAACCGCTACGTCTACGCAGTTCTCAGCCGGCGCTCAGGTGGTGTTTCCATCGGGATCAACCTGAATCCTGACAAGATCTGCAACTTCGACTGCATTTACTGCCAGGTGGACCGGACCACGCCGGGGCGATACCGCAGGGTGGACCTCAGAATCCTCGAAGACGAACTCAGGGACATCCTGACCAGGGCAAAAAGCGGTCAGCTTTTCGAGCGCCCCCCCTTTTCCGGCATTCCCGAGACGCTGCGACAGGTGAAGGACATTGCCTTTAGCGGCGACGGGGAGCCGACGACCTATCCTCGATTCAAAGAGACCGTGGAACTTGCCATTCGAATGAAACACGAAATTGGACTGGACCACCTGAAGATCGTGATTGTCACCAACGTCACCATGTTTCATCAGCCAAAGGTCAAAGATGCATTGGCTTTATTAGATCGGCACAATGGAGAGATCTGGGCGAAACTCGACGCGGGGACCGAGGAATACTATCACCTGGTCGATGTGACCACCATCCCGTTTCAGCAGGTTCTGGACAACATCGTTGAGGCGGCCCGGGTTCGCCCGATTGTCATCCAGAGCCTGTTCATGAGGGTACATGGCGCGGGGCCGGACGAAAAGGAAATTGGGGCCTTCTGCAATCGTCTTCGAGAAATCATGGCAAAAGGGGGAAATATTAAACTGGTTCAGGTGTATACGGTGGCGCGCCGGCCTGCCCAACCCTATGTCACGCCACTTTCCGATGCCGAGGTGGACAGCATCGCTGAGGTAGTCCGCAAGATCCCCCTCCCTGTTGCCTCTTTTTACAGTGGTCAGGAAGTGTAGGTGATAGCTGACAGCGGACCGCTACGTGGCGCCGGAGCAGTGGTCGGTCTATGTTGAGCGCGTCCTGGGGCGAGCACTGAGGAGGCCGGCACGATCGAGGGCGTGTCGGATTTCACGGCGCTCCTTGTCTATCGGGGGCAAGAGCGGCGGGCGAGGCCATCCCCCCTCGTATCCCAGCATGTCCATGGCCACCTTCAGCCCGCCAATCCCGAAGCGCGAGGTGACGGCCTCGATTGCCGGGAGGAGCTTGAGTTGCTGCTCCCGTGCCTCGTGCAGTTTTTCCTCTTGGAAGAGAGAATATACGGCAAGACAGGCCTCTGGCGCGCAGTTGGCTAGGGCCAGGATGCCGCCCCGTGCTCCGATGGAGAGCGCGGGGAGAAAGACCGGGGCTGAGCCGACGAATAGCAGGAATTCAGGTGGAGTCTGCCGCACATACTCTGCAAAGACGCTTAGGTTACCGGCACTGTCTTTCATACCGACGATGTTCTGGTGCTCCGCAAGAGGGGCGACCACCTGGGGGCTCAGTACCACCCCGGTAAATTGTGGCACGTTATACAGAAACACGGGGACGGGGGAGGTGTCCGCCACCCGCCGATAATGATCAATGAGGACCCGCTCCCGCATATGGGGCTTGTAATAGGCAGGGGTGACCACCATGACGGAGTCGGCGCCGATGGCTGCCGCCCGGCGGGTCAGGGAGATGGTGGCCGCGGTCGCCTCGCACCCGGTGCCGGCGATCATCGCCTTCTCGCGGGGAATGCGCTCTCGGGCGAACTCCAGCACGCGGATTTTTTCCTCCTCGGTCAGATACACAAATTCCGAATTGCTTCCCAGGATGAGATACCCGCTGAGATCTGTCCGATTCCACTTCTCGAGGTTGGTGGCGAGGCTCGGGTAAGCGATCCCGCCATCTGCGGTGAAAGGCGTTATGACCGGCGGGATTACCCCGTGCATCTGACGCATCTTTTTCCTCCCCAGAGGTTATACCGAACGGACCATAGCGCGTCGAGCGGCTCGCGTCAAGGTGAACGAAGCGCAGACGCATAGATTATAGTGGACCTCCGTGGCAGCGTAGGCTAGTGTTTCTCGCAGCAATAGAGAGACCGAGCATGGAGATTCGATTTGCTGGTGGAAATTGTTCTGTAGAGGCCCCTGAGGGTTCGAAGATCCAACCCGCGACCAGCAGGTACGCGATTCCAACGGAACACCCGACAACCGGACCCGGATTCAAGCACCTATACGAGCTTATATGCCCCGATGGGACGACTCGGGTGATTCATGTGACCCATGATAAGGCAGAAGTGGGTTGGCACTTTTGTGATCGCCCCCGAGAGTGTCAGCGGCCGTAAGTGAGCTGTCTGGTATGAGCCTGCCCCGGGGAAGATGTTCGGAAGCGTGACAGCGACTGATGCAAAGTGATAGAATTATTTTACGGGTCTATACGGTACCGATTCTTTAGAATCTGGCGAGATGGGGAGGAGGGGACCGATGACGGAAAACCCGCAGACCTCGGCCGAGGTGACCTGTCCTTGCTGCCAGGCTCGTCTTACTATTGACCTCTCTCTTGGAGCGGTTCTGCACCACGAGCCACCGCCCAAACCGAGCAGCGTCACTGATCTGAAAGAGGCGGTGGAGGCCCTCAAGACAGAAACGGCCGAGCGAGACGCTCGGTTCAAGAAACACATGAAGGCGGAAAAAGATAAGGGGAAAGTCCTCGATCGGAAGTTTCAGGAGCTGCTCAAGAAGGCCAAAGATGCTCCCGACACACCACCGCCCCCGCGGGACATCGACCTGGATTGACGCGGCACCTTTAGTTGCGCATTGCGAGAACGCGGGCTTCGAACTTCGGGTCGCCCTCGATCCGAAAGACCTCTCCACATTTGCTGCACCGACCGTTCCAGGAGCGATCCGATTCCCGGGTAAGGATAACCACGCCGCAGAACCCCTTATGGGGGACCTTGTGCACGGTGATGGCGATTAGCGGCTTCTTCATCTGCTCACCCTAGAGCGATGCGCTGTCGGAGGTTCTCGTAGTACCGGGTCAGCGCGCGATTGGAACCGATGAGGGTCAGGGAGCGGAGCAGGATGCCGTTCACTTCCGCCCTCGAAATCTTGACGGCCGCGGCCGGGTCAAGAAGGTTTTCGGATTGCGCCACGAGTGCTAGGGTCTTGAGGCCAATGAGGAGCGGCCAGGCACAAGCCAGCCGCATGCGAACCTCCTGCCTGGGAATGGCCATCGTGTAGCTCCATCCTTCCTGGTAATGGCTGAGCGTCGCGTCGAGGAGGTCTTGCAGGAGGGGCTTTACGCGCGCAATGGCCTGAGGTTCCAGCAGGTCCGTGGGCGCCAGTTCGAGGGCATCCAGATCTTCCTGCGGCAGGTAGCACCGCCCCAGGCGAAGGTCCCTACTGACGTCCCGAAGGATATTGGTCATCTGTAGTCCTTTCCCGAAGCGGATGCCCCTATTTTTCATCTCTCCTATATCCCAGCCTTTGAGGGAAGGGCGGTGGGCCATGGTGATCTCGGTCCAGAATTCGCCGACGCATCCTGCCACAAAATAGGTGTACTGGTCCAGATCATCCCTGGTCTTCAAGGCAATCAGGCGGCCTTCTTCCTCGGCCGGAAACGTGATGAGATCCATCTGCATCCCTCGGGTAATAGTCAGGATGAGATCCCGAACCCGGTCCCGGTCTGGAGCATCGAGGGCGTGATACATCGCAAAGCACTCCTCGAGGCGATCCAGAAGTTCCCGCTCCTCCGGGATCTTTTGGGGTCCGGTCAGGGCCTCTTTGACTTCCCGGATCCGACTCGCCCCATTCCCACGGACCTCGGCACGAAACAGCTCCAAGTACTCGAGGCGTTTCTCGCGACTGATCAGCCGGGTGTCGGCAATGGTGTCGGCGGCCCGGGCAAAGAGATAGGCCAGGCCGATCGGGCGCCTCAGGTCTTTTGGCAGGACCGTCAGGCTGAGATAGAAGGTTCGGCTCACCCGTTTCAGTATTCGACCTAAGACTTCAGTATCCCCGTTGCCCATGGTCCTCGTCATGCTAGGAGGCTAGGAAGCTAGAAAGCTCTTAGGTTTGAGGTTCTGGCGTCCGAGCATCCCAGCATCCCCGCGTCCTCGGCATTTTAGTGCGGTGGCGTAAAGACCTCGTTCACATTGCTCCGGGAACCACCCGGCTCGGGGCCCCCGCCGATGACATAGATGCGACCGCCCCAAGTGGCGGCTGCCAGTCCGTGGCGGGCCGTGGGCATCGGGTCGAACTTGAACCATCGATCCGTTTCCGGGTCGTAGGTCTCAGTATTATCAAAGGTCTGGTCGGGGCTCTCGCCTCCAAAAACGTAAATCTGACCGCCGACGGCAGCAGCAGCAATGCCACCCCGCGTCGTGGGCATTGGAGCCTTCGTGCTCCATCGGTTCAGCCCGGGGTCGTAGGATTCGGTGACCGCAACGTTGCGGCTCATCTTCCCCTTCCGTCCGCCGATGGCATAGAGCCGGCCGTCTACGACAGCAGCCGCCAAGTGGTCCCGGGGGGTCGGCATCGGAGAGAGCGATTGCCATGTGTCGGTGACGGGATTATAGACTTCAAGCGTTCGCAGGACCTCCTGACCCGCCTTTCCCCCGACTGCATAGATCTTCCCATCGATCACTCCGATCGCAAAGGCACCGCGGGCCGTCGGCATCGGGGCCTTCCTTTGCCAGCGGTTCTCTGCTGGATCGTATTCCCACACGGTGTTGACCGCCCTCCAGGGCCAAATCCTCCGATACCCGCCAACAAGGTATAACTTACCGTTCACCGCTGCAACAGCCGTATGATGGAGCGACTGTACCAGAGAAGCCCTCTTTTCCCACTGATCAGTTTTGGGATCATAGGCCTCGACAGCATCCGATACCCCTCCAAGGAAGAAATAGCCGAATCCGCCGATCACATAAATCTTGCCGTCGAGTTCGGCTGCGGTTACCTCAGTCCGTTTGCTAGGCATAGGAGCCGCCGCCCTCCACTGTCCCAGGGAGCCTGCCAAAACCACCAGGGGAATAGTGAGCAGGGCAGCGGTCAGAAACGCTGTCATCCTTGTCTCCTCTTTGGCAGGCCGTGCCACCTCGGAAGGATACCGAGAAGAGGAGGCTTTCGGCAAGCCCTCTGCTGTTGCCTTCCCCAGTGTGCTCCCGTACAATAATGCGGACCTGGTGCCGCTGCCTCTGACATGTGAGAGGAGATGACCGTGACTGTGACTACATCAAGCGCCGCCGGGGTGGTCTGGGACCTCAGCGATCTGTTCGCCGCCCACGACGATCCCCGTATTGAAGAGGTACAACAATCCATTAAGGAGCGGGCCGAGGCCTTTGCCCAAAAGTACCGCGGGACCATTGCTGTCTCCGGGGGACCAGCGGCCTCACATTTGTTAGAGGCCCTGCGGGCGCTTGAGGCGATCGATGACGACATGAGCCGCGTGGCGACGTACGCAAGTCTCCTTTACGCCTCGGATAGTCTCCGGCCCGAGTACCAGGCCCTGCAACAGCGAGTCGAGCAGTGGCTTACCGCTGTCCGAAATCGTCTCCTTTTTTTCAATCTGGAATGGCTCAACCTCGAAGAGGCGGCAGCGGCGCGACTGATTGCCGACCCCCTCTTAGCCGGCTATGCCCATTACCTCGCCCATGGACAACGGTATCGACCACACAAGCTGAGCGAGCCCGAGGAACAAGTCATCAATGAAAAGGATAACACAGGGCGGCGCGCCTTTGGGCGTCTCTTTACCGAGTTGATCTCTGCCCTCAGTTTCCCCATCGAGCGGGAGGGCACCGTGCAGGAATTGACATTGGCCGAGGTCCTGTCGTTACTCCACCGGCCCGACCGCGCCATGCGCGCCCGGGCGATGGAGACCATTTTTGAGGTCCTCGGGCGGCACGAGCTCGTCCTCACCTTGAGCTACGACACCCTGATTCAGGACCACCTCACGATGGACCGGCTACGGCATTATCGGGATCCGATGGCTGAACGCCACCTGTCCAACGAGATTGACGCGCAGTCGGTTGAGCAAATGATGGAGGTGACAGCGGCCAACTATGAGATCGCGCAGGAGTACTTTCGCTTGAAAGCAAAGCTCCTGGATCTAGATCGGCTTGCCCTGTACGACCAGTACGCCCCGGTTGGGGGGGAATTGCCAGCGTGCACCTTCGACGAGGCCCGAAGGGTGATCTTAGAGGCTTTTGAAGCTTTCTCGCCGCGATTCAGTAAAGTTGCACGAGACTTCTTTCTCCAGCGATGGATCGATGCGGAAATTCGGAAGGGGAAGCGTGGTGGCGCCTTTTGCGCTTCTCCCTCGCCTACGGTGCATCCGTACATTCTGTGCAACTACACGGATACACTCCGCGATGTGATGACGGTCGCGCACGAGCTCGGCCACGGGCTGCACGGCGTACTCGCCAACAAGCAGACGCCGTTGAATTATGATCCCCCGCTGATCACCTGTGAAACCGCCTCGGTTTTTGCAGAGTTTCTTGTGTTCGACCAGATGCTTGCAAAAGCTGGGGATCCGCGGGTTCAGCTGGCTTTACTGTGCGGCAAGATCGAGGACGCGTTTGCGACCGTCTTCCGACAGAACGTCCTGACAAGCTTCGAGCAAGCCGTGTTTGCGATGCGGGGGCGGGCCCGGTTAAAGCCCGGAGATCTAGGGGAGGCGTGGCTCGCGGCAAATGGACAATACTACGGAGACGCGGTCGAAATGGTCCCTGGGTATCGGCTCGGGTGGTCTTATATCCCGCACTTCATCCACACCCGTTTTTACTGTTACAGCTATGTTTTTGGACAGCTCCTCGTCCTCGCCCTGTACCGGACGTACAAGGAGCAGGGAGCGGCCTTCGTGCCCAGGTATCTAGAGCTGCTCGAGGGGGGAGGCTCGGACGCCCCCGAACGGCTTTTGAAACCTCTCGGGGTGGACTTTCGCGACCGCAGCTTCTGGCAGAAAGGCTTTGACGAGATCAGGACCCTGGTAGACCGCGTCCGGGCCTTAGCCGATCACCGATGACGGCTCGACTGTCTTCGACCCTGAGGCTCAGACCCGAAGGGAGCTCGCCGAAATCCGACGACCGACAGCCGAGAGCGCGGAGGGACCTTCCTCGGCGGCGTCGACAACCCACCCCCTCCTTGCTCTTGGCGACATCGGACATCGGACGTCGGACACGACCTGTGGACCCTGAACTCTAAACCCTCAACTCTCAACTCTTAACGGGGTCCAGGAATGGTCCTTATTGATGCCCATGCCCATATGAGTGATGGGGCCTTTGCCACCGATCTAGAGGCGGTACTTCAGGCAGCAGCTGAGGTGGGGGTGGAGGGGATTGTGGCGGTCAGTGAAAACCTGGAAGATGCCCAGAGGGTTCTGGATCTTGCCGAGCGGTTTCCCAGCCTCAAACCCTGTATAGGGCTGTATCCCGACACGCTGGATGTCGAGGTCGCCGAGGCCATGGTAAGCTTTATCCGTGCCCACAGTGACCGGTTGGTGGGGATCGGCGAAGTGGGGCTGGATCATTGGGTCGTTAAGGAAGCCGAAGAGTGGGAGATCCAGGAACAGACATTTGCTAAGTTTATCGCTTTGTCCAAAGAGTTGGATCTGCCTTTGAATGTCCATTCCCGTTCAGCCGGAAGGCATACGGTTCGGTTCCTGCAGGAGCAGGGCGCGCAGAAGGTACTCATGCACGCTTTTGATGGGAAGGCCTCGGCTGCAATGGAGGGGATAGAGGCTGGCTACTACTTTTCGATCCCGCCCTCGGTGGTGCGATCCCAACAAAAGCAGAAGCTGATTCACCATCTCCCGCTCGACCGGCTTCTCCTCGAGACCGACTCACCCGTCCTCGGCCCCGATCCGGCCTGCAGGAACGAACCGAAAAACGTGGTGATTTCCTGTCAGGCCATTGCCTCGGCAAAAGATGTCTCAGTGGAGGAGGTGGCTCGCGTGACGAGTGCGAATGCCCGCCGGCTCTTTCCGAAGGCATTTCCTTCCTCCGGTTCTTCATAAGGATACCTTCTTCAAGGACTGCCGTAGCTGTCTGTAATTCACCTAGGCGTTATCGGAAGCGGTTCCCAGGAGTAATCCCGCCCTTGACACGGGTGAGAAAACTGTTAGCGTAACGGCGGATCGGCTGCGGTAGAGCCTTACCGCTATGGTCGTATAAGGAGGTGCGATGGCAACCGGGTTGGATAAGAGTATCGTCTCTCGGCTGAAAACCGCTCTGCAGGCGACCCCCGCGGTGGACAAAGAGACGATAGACGCATTTATGACACTCTTGGACGAAATACAACAGCCTCAGGTGACCGATAAGGAAGCCGAAAAGCGGCTTCGGAAATGGCTCGGATCGGTACCGTCCCATGCGGCTACGGTTCTGCAGTCGGTGGTTCTGGGCTCTGTCTCCCTACGGATCGCCTCTGAAGACTCCTGGGTTTATCAGGTGTTTCGTACCCTCCCAAGTCCTGCCAAAAAATAAGCGCTGTCGATTCCTATCCACATAGCGTTTTCTTTTCACACGCCTCCGGGACGCCACCGGGGGCGTCCCTTTGCCCTCGACAGGCCTGTGCTGTAAGATGGGGCAGTTTTGGGGGACGTGAATGGTGGTGTCGGGAGGGAGAATCATGCAGCAGCAGGGAAGTTGGACAGTCTTTCCGGCCAAGGGGAAGCCGCCCCCACACGCGCTCGCGTTGGCGCGTGAGATCGAGGAGCATGGCGGACATGTCCTGGCGATCTATACCGAACCAGTGGGAGAGCGATGGCAACTTTTCAGTTTATTGCCTCTGGAGCAGGTAGAGCCAACACCATATCAACGCGACCTTTCGAAACCTCACGTCAAGCGCCTGCAAGAAGTAATCAAGAAGCTTGATCGCTTCGTCGATCCGATTGTGGTGGTCGCGCAGGGTCCCGGGAGCTATTGGACCCCCAACGGCCACCACCGATTAGCCGCCCTCCGAAAGCTCAAAGCCAAATGGGTTTCCGCTATCCTCATTCCGGATGCGGAGGTCGCCTTTCAGATCCTGGCCCTCAACACCGAGAAGGCCCACAACCTTCGGGAGAAATCCCTGGAGGTGATTCGTATGTATCGGGCCCTGCAGCTCCAGGAAGGGGGCAAATCCGAGGAAGCCTTTAGTTTCCAGTTTGAAGAGCCATACTACATTACACTGGGCTTGATGTACGAACGTCATCCCCGATTTGCGGGTGGCGCTTTCTCCCCAATCCTCCGCCGGGTGGACAAGTTCCTCCGGTCTCCGCTCGCTAAGGCCTATGAGGAACGCCAGCGGCGGGCAGAGCAGGTTGAGGCCGCCGATGCGGTGCTGAGCGACGTCGTCGCGGGAATTAAAAAGCGGGGTATCAACCACCCCTACGTCAAGAGCTTTATCCTCGCCAGGTGCAACCCCTTGACCCGGGCTCGAAAGATCGTTCCAAGCTTCGAGGAGACTTTCGAGAAGCTCCATCGCGCCTTAGACCGGTTTGACGTGGACAAAATTCGGATGGAAGATCTCGCCCGTGCGGCCATAATTTCGGCTGGATAGCTTGCTCGATATGAGGCGGGGGACGAGGTTTAGGGGAGCGTCCGGGCGTCTTGATTCAGGTGTACAAACGGGAAGGTGAGGTTTTGCACTTCGTGAGGGACCGGATTCTCAGGGAAGATCTGTGGAGGGTCCTAAGAGCGAAGGGAGTTGCTGTACTAAAATTTCCAGATCTAATTCCGCACCGTTTCCTTCGAGAAGACTGGCGATCTTTTCAGCCAGGATTATCCGTTCGGCATGGCTCGGGTGGGAACCTCTCTCCTCGTCCCAGGGCGGTACGGCCAATTCGGTCGCCATCCGCTCAAAGACTCGAGCCCCCATTCGGATATCATAACCGGCTCGGTGGACGTAAACGAGACCCCGGATGTCGGCCTCACGCTCATGATAGCCCAGGGTCCACGTCACCAGACCATGGGCCCTGGAGGTCGGGAGGTGTCCCAACTCGTGGCCCAGGACGACTGCAAGTTCATCGTCACTCTTCACGAATCTCAACATGCCGAGGGGCACCCCGATTCTCCCTTCCCCGTCCACAACCGCGTTGACCGCATCAGACTCGACCACGTTGGCGGTCACGTGTGGCGGGTTTGGCATCGAGAGTAGCAGGCGCATGAGTATGGTGTCGAGCCGGGTGTGCTGCTCCCACCGAAACCGCTTGGCCTTTCGCTGAAGCTGTGCGGCGTGTGCGCGTTCCTGCTCCTCAGAGACCACTGACTTGAGGCCCGGTTCCTGGATGCTTGCCGCACAGGCTGTCAAAAGCAGCAGAACGCCGGCCGACATCACCCATGTCCATAGGGATGCAGTGGTCTGCCGTAGCGCATTAGATTTCATGGTTTCTGCTGGTCCTGCTCTCAAATCCGTCTACCCCAGATCCGTGGATGTCGATCATCACGTGGAATTTTGCAGTTTCTGTGCCGAGGCGGATCGCGGGATAGGCCTGGCAGAATCAGCTAGTTAGCTGGCATCGGAGTTTCCTCTTAACGGACGATTTTGCGACAGTTTGGCAGGCTGGTTCAGCCGGAAGTTCTCAAGTGGCAATAAAGCGAGGGAGTGGAGGGTTCTAGAAAGACGAAGGCCCTCAACGCGCATGAACAATATCTGAACGCTGAGGGCCTTAGACTTTTATTCTAACTCGTCAATATTGTAACTAATCGCGGTCCCCCACCAACCTTCCTGTTGGGCCTTCTCAAATTCCGCCTTAGTCAGTTGCGGTTTTTCCCCACCCCGGGTGGAGTACGCTAAATGTGACCCCGAGGCAAAGTGGGGGCCGCCTGGCGGAATCCCGTACGGACTCTTCGTGCACGCGGCCAGGCCTGCCAAGGCCAGTCCTACGAGAACAACGGAAACCTTCTTTCGCATCATTAGCCTCCCTCCTATTGGTTTGGAGTTATTATAATAAAGTTTTCACACGAATTTGTCAAGGCAAAAGACACTCACAACATCGTTGCAGTGCAACATGTGCACGACATTTAGCGCGCTATAGTAGGGCTGTAATTATTTGAATGTACATGCAAAATTTCCGGTCGTTCCGGCGGCCTTTTAAGCGGTGAGCAATTGACAAAAAGTCAAAATGGGGAAGGAAGAGCCTCTGTCAAACCAGGCAGCACATCGGCTCCGATGGGAACAGTAATGCTCGAGCCTTTGAAATCATCATCGATGGGTTCATACCGCCCGCCAAGACACGCAGAGAGGAACGCCTCAGCGACGGCGTTGAACGATAGCCGGTTCTCTGGCCTGGCAAATCCGTGTCCCTCGTCCGGAAATAGCACATATGTTACCGGGATGTTCTTTTCCTGCATCGCTTGGACGATCTGATCGGACTCGGTCTGCTTGACGCGCGGGTCGTTAGCGCCCTGGCCGATCAGCAGTGGGCGCTGGATCCGGTCCACATAGGTGAGCGGAGAGCACTTGGTCAGAAACGCTCGGCCTTCCTCGGTTCTGTGATCGCCTACGCGCGTCGTCCACAGCTCGACCTGCGGCTGCCAGTAGGGGGGGATCGACTCAATCAGGGTTACCAGGTTCGACGGTCCCACGATGTCTACGCCACAAGCAAAGGTCTCCGGGGTGAACGTCAGACCAACCAGCGTTGCGTACCCGCCGTAGCTCCCTCCCATGATCGCCACGCGGTCGGCGTCGGCGATCCCTTGCTGAATGGCCCAATGGACAGCGTCAATGAGATCGTCGTGCATCTTTGCGCCCCACTCCCGCGTGCTCCTGTTGATAAACGTCTTTCCGAATCCGGTTGAACCACGAAAGTTTACACTCAGCACTGCATAGCCGCGGTTGGTCAGCCACTGATGCCAGGCGTTATAGCCCCAAACGTCTCGCGCCCACGGTCCACCGTGGACCATGAGGACCAGCGGCAGCGGCTTATCGGGGCGGTCGTCGCCATTGCTGTCACTCCCCACCGGCAGCGTGTAGTAGCAGACGAGGTTTAGCCCATCACGTGATGCAATGACGACTGGGGACATCTTGGCCAGGGGCATGCCCTCAAGCGCCTTACGATTTGAGAAGAGGAAATGTGCTTGCTGTCCCTCGCGATCGTAGCGGTAGTAGCGAACGGGGCCATTGTCCATGACGTAGGCGACGATCCAGTACCGATCGTCGAGGGTCCGACTCACGACCTCGACGTCACCGTCGGCAACCGTGCGCAGGTAGCGCATGTCTTCCAGAATGGACGCGTCAAGGATCTGCCAGTGCTTGCGGTCGTACGTGAACGCGGCGGCCTGCACGTTTTTTGCCGTCGGATGAACCATAATGCCGCTGACGTCTGCCTGTGGATCCTCAGCCACCAAGGTTCGCACCCCGCTTTCAAGGTCCAGCGCAATCAGCGCAGCGGTGTTCCGGTTGCGGCTGCTAATCATGTAAAGTATTTTACCTGTCTTGTCGAAATCGACAGGGGATGTGGTGAGCGTGTCCTCCATGGCAACCGTCATGAACGGCTCCCAGCCTCCTTCTCCGGTCGGCCTGAGAATTTCACTCCCCCCATCAGGCGTCATCCGTTTCGCAAGCCGGATGTTATACTCGTCGTCGGTAACAAAGCCGACGAATCCCTCATTCTCCTGGATGAGACGTTTTACGCCAGTGCCGATGTTGACGAGGTATATGTCGTGAAGCTCAGGAACGCGGTCGTTAATCCCGACGAGGATCTCATCTGGGAATTTCGGACTGACCTCCTGGACCCGTGCCTGTACACCTTCGATGGGTGTCAGATCCTTCGTCTCGCCGGTATTCAGGTCCACGCTGTAGAGTCGCCAGTTCTCATCGCCGTCCTTGTCTTGGATGTATAGGATGTGGTTGCTTGTAAAGGCCCAGCCGTAGAAGCGGATGCCGCGACCGGTATCCTTCGTGACCGGTTTGGCCGCTGCGGGGTCATGGGCAGGGCCGACCCAAACGTTGAGCACGCCATTTAACGGGGCAAGGTGGCCAATTTTATTCCCATTGGGACTGAGTTGGGCTGAGGCCTTGTCCGGGTTGCCGAACAGGACTTCACGTGGGATCAGTGGGGGAGTGCCTCGCTCATTCATATCCTCCTCCTGTATTGTCTCCTGTTTCCGTGAGATCCTTACATACCCTTCTCACCTGGATCTCCCACAAGGAGGGTCTATTATAGCCAATCGACCGGTCTGCGTACACCCCGCGACCATGATTCACCCCCGCACACTGATCTGCCGCAACTTCCTCCTTGACCGTCGCATGAACGAAAGCTATCTTGAGGAGAGACGAGATGAGCACGGGTATGACCCTACCGGCTCGGTGGCAGAAGGCGAACAACGTCTGAAGAAAGAACAGTGGTGAAAAGATTCGTTCTCATCGTTGTACTGCTGCTCATACCCTACCACGCTCACGCGTTTAAGCGATATAACAGGGTAGTCACCTATGATAAATATTTCTCAAAATATTCAAAGAGATTTTTTGGCCCAGGTTTTGATTGGAAGTACTTCAAGGCTCAAGCTGTTGCAGAATCGAGATTGCGCCCAAAAGCCAGATCACGCGTGGGTGCACTAGGTGTTATGCAAATTATGCCCAAGACTTTTGAAGAAATTCGGAGGAAGAACCCAAGCATTAAAGGCACGAGAGAACAACCCCGTTGGAACATCGCCGCAGGTATTTATTATGACAGGACGCTGTGGAAGGCGTGGAAAGGCAAACGTCCATTGCAAGACCGCATTAATTTCATGTTCGCGTCTTTCAACGCTGGCAAAGGCAATATTATTAAGGCACAAAGGGTTGCAAAGAAGAAGGGGCTGAACCGCAACTTGTGGGGGTCTATAGAGCAGACTTTGCCTCACGTCACAGGCCGACACAGTAAAGAAACCATTGGCTATGTTACAAAAATCAATACGATCAAGGGGGTGTTGAGGTAATGGAAATTTTCATAACATTGTTGAATCTAGCGTACGCCATAGTTGGCGCCTTTATAACGCTGGGATTCATGATCATGGGTTATAAGATCTTTGACAAGATGACCCCATTCGATACGTCGAAGCAGTTAGCGGAACAGAATATAGCTGTGGGAATTGTAGTGGGGTCTATATTTATTGGGCTGGGTATTGCGATCGGTTTAGTGATTGGTATGGGACTGAACTAGCATGAATCGGCTTACTCTCGTTGGACAGGTTTAGAACTTTACCTTTGGGACAGTCCGCGCTGCCTCTGTGACTTCAAAGTATTCAGCATGATCCACACCAGCGAGGCCCGCATAGATTCGTCCGAGCAGCTTTCGTCTGAAGGTGTTGACTTCCCTGACGGCATCATTGTAACGCTTGCGTTCAACAGCCAGTCGGTTCTCGGTACCCTCGAGCTGGTCTTGGAGCTTGAGGAAGGACTCGTTCGATTTGAGTTGGGGATAGGCCTCCCGCAGCACCAGTAAGCGCGACAGCGCGGACTCAAAGGTGCCGGCTGCTTGGGCTTTCTCCCTGATAGTGCCTGCCTGGAAATATGCCTTGCGCGCCTCTGCCACCCCCAGGAAGATCTTTTCTTCCTGCGCAGCGACCCCCTTGACGATTTGAACCAGATTCGGAATCAGCTCGAACCGCCGTTGCAATTGATTTTCGACTTGAGCCCATCGGCCTTTGACCGCTTCATCGAGTGTGACAGCCTGGTTATATCCAGAGTAGGCGCAACCACCGGCGAGCATGATCGCACCGACGATCACCGCTAGAGTGATCAA
>JAAXQN010000056.1 GCA_012974305.1 Candidatus Methylomirabilis sp.
TCGTAACCCTTGCCCGCCTTGACCAGGTCGTGCCACTTCTTACCCGTCTCGTTGGCGAGGATGATCGGATCCGATCGCCGGATGAAATCGGCAAGCCCCAGGTTCTCCGCGTGGTCGGCGACCACGACGAAATCAAGAGGGCGGATGAGTTTGACCTTCCATCCCAGGTAACTGGTGACAACTTCCCCCCTGGAAATACGGTAAGCGACATCCGGTCCCAAAGTACCTCCTATCATCCCAGAATCCGCCGACCAGGAGGTGTGCAGGTGGGTATCGCCAAAATAAACTCGATTGGGAAAATAATCACCAGCGTAAGGCGAATACTCCTTCTTAGGCGGTTTGACGTCTTGGTTGACAGGATGGACATCCTGGGAATAGGCGCCCGCACACAGCGCGAGAGCGAATAGAAAAGCGAGCACCGATATTAGCAAATTCTTTTTCATAGTTTTTCCTCCTTCTTTTATTTGCCAGAAACCCAAATATTCCTCAAGTACAGATATATTGAGACTACCTTATAAAAATCGGAATTGTCAAAGATAGTGTTTCTATCCAAAAACACAACTCAGGTCTGACTTGTGATACGGGATTATGTTATCACAGAAAAATCAAGCAGTTGATACTTGGACGTTATTGCAGATATCACAAGTTCGCCTGATGTTTGAATATGTTGGAGATATCTGAAATCTATCGGTCAAGATCAGCAGCGGCCTTTAGGCCATCTGCTGCATCGTCTTGTAAGACGACGCAAGCTTGCAGCTCCACGCACCTACTTCTATAGGGCACTTCCTTTCGATAGGACCACCCCGACATCCTTCGCGTATTGGTCCCAGGCAGCTTTCAGTTCTTTCAGAATAGCAGGCTGTTCTTTAGAAAGATCGCGTGTCTCTCCGGGATCTTCTGTCACGTTGAAGAGCTGCCATGTTGCAGGTCCAAATGGCTTGGCCACTAGCACCGCTTTGTAGTCACCCTTGCGCAGCCACTTCCCATTCATCATTTCGCCCCCAATGAGGGCGTCTTTTGCGTAAGTGTTTTCTTGGGAGCCGGACGTGACACCGGCGAGCGACCGGCCCCGCATTGGCTTCACGTTCCGTCCTCGGAATTTCTCGGGATGCTCAAGTTTGGTAAGTTCAAGTATCGTGGGCATGATATCTGTCACATAGGCAAAAGAGTCAACCTGCCGTGCGCCTTTGACTCCGGGAGCTGCAATGATCAGGGGAGTGTGAATCCCGCCCTCTCCTACGGTCAGTCGCTACCGGCATTGCCTGGGTATTCGTCACTGTACCAAGGATTCGGCCCATTATCGGATGTAAAGATGATGATGGTGTTGTCGTACTCGCCGATATCTTTGAGGAAGTGAATGACCCGCCCAATGTTGTAGTCCATGTATTCTATCATACCGGCATAGGCCTCCATGGTCCGTGATTCCAGGGCCTTCTTTTCGCTGCTCAACGAATCCCAGGGCTTCGCTTTAGGATGAAGGCCCGGTGCGGGGGAACTCTTAGGGATTAGCCCCACTCGCTTTGCGCCAGCTATCCGCCTGGTCTTGAGGGCTTCGTACCCATCGTCGTATTGGCCCCGATACTTGCTGAGCCACGGCTCTGGTACATGGATCGGATCATGCGCAGCCGTGGGAGCGAAATACGCCAGGAACGGTTTACCGTCTCCCCGGTTCTCCCGGATTGCGTTGATCAAAAAATCGGCGTAACTTCGACTGGAGTAGAAATCTCGAGGGAGTTCATGAAGTTCTTTGCCATCCATTGAATATTTCGCGACCGGCTGAGCCTCTGCCTGAAGTCCGGCCATGTCGCTCCAATGGCTGGCCCCGCCCTGGAGCATGCTGAATGAGCGTTCGAATCCACGCGCATGAGGAAAGTATTCGGGTCCGTCGTCGCCCAAGTGCCATTTGCCGGCCATGTAAGTGTGATATCCGCCGTCGCGAAGCACCTCAGCGAGCGTTACGACCCGGTCATTCAGGTGTCCTTCGTAGCCCGGTTTGCCTTTTTGCTCGGGCGTCATCAACTCGGCCATGTTGCCGAGACCGGCAATGTGATTATCTGTACCGGTCAGCAACATCGAGCGAGTCGGCGAGCAAGCCACCGAAGTATGGAAATTGCTGAACCGCACACCCTCCTCGGCCAGGGCATTGA
>JAAXQN010000179.1 GCA_012974305.1 Candidatus Methylomirabilis sp.
AGATGTGTATAAGAGACAGGTCTCGAGCAGATCCTCGGCCAATCCGGATCGTTCGAGCATCACCCCCATGAAGACGAACAAAGGGATAGCCAGCAGCGTGTAATTTTCCATTACGCCGTAAATCCGAAGCGGCAACAGGTAGAAGAAATCGAAACCGAAACCCATCATGCCGAAGATGAATCCGACGGCCCCGAGCGTAAAAGCGACCGGGTAGCCCAGCAACAACAGGACGAGGAGCCCCACGATCATCAGGACGGCTAGGGTTTCAAGTTCCAACGAAGGTGTCTCTTTCTGGTGTGTCCTCCTCGCCTTCGAGGCCCATCACACGACAGAGGCTATGAATTGCCATCGAGAGGCCCTGCAGTCCGAGAAGGGAAAACCCGACGGGTATGACGGCCTTCAGAATATACCGGGCCGGCAGTCCCCCCGGATCAGGCGAGACCTCCCCCGCCGCCCACGAGGCAGCGATAAAGGGCCATGAGGTCCAGATAATCAAGACACAAACCGGAATGAGGAAAAGAAGCGAACCGGCCAAGTCCACGAGGGCCTTGCCCCGATCCGAGAGCCGCGAATAGAAGATATCCACTCGGACATGTTCGTCGTGCACCAGGGTGTACCCCGCCGTGAGCAAGAAGAGCGGACCAAAGAGGGCCCACTCGAGCTCCTGCATGGCGACCGATCCCTTGTGGAAGAATAACCGGAGGAAAACATTCCACGCCACCACCGCGACCATCAGGGACGCGAGCCACGACGTCGCGCGGCCGACCCGCTCGTTGAGTGCGTCGATTCGGCGACTGATTTTTTGCAGCAAATACATGTGCGCTCCTTTTGGATTTTTGTCTGGGACGACCAGCGAACTCAGACCAGGCCTTCATGCATAACGTTGAGTATGTCCAGACGTAAGAACGGGGCGGCGGGGATCACCCGCCGCCCCTCTAACCACACTGGCCTGACGTTACTTCTTACCGCGGATGTACTCGTGATACGTCCCCTCGGAGATGCCCGCCCACTCGCGCCAGTTGTCCTGAAACCTCTGGTAGGACGCGTAGACCTTTCGGCTCTGGGGATCCTTGTTCGCCTCGGCGAGCACCTCCGCGGTTGTTACACGGAGCTTTTCAATAACATCCTTGGGCAGCAGCCGGAGCTTCACGCCTTTATTCCTGATCATGTCGTCGAGCGCCCCCGCGTTATTGGCCTCAGCCCACGAGGTGCTCCGCAAGTTCGCCTCGGTCGCGGCGGCCCGCACGATAGCCTGGAGGTCCTTCTCCAGGGAATCCCACGCCTTCTTGTTAATAATCAACTCGCTCGTCGTCGAGGGCTCGTGCCACCCACTGTGGTAGTAATACTTCGCCGCCTGATACAGACCGAGGCGCCGATCCTGATACGGCCCAACCCACTCTGCGGCGTCGATCACACCGCGCTCGAGGGCCGGGAAGATCTCACCTCCCGGAAGGAGGATCACATTCACTCCCTGTGCCGCCAGGACTTTGCCGGCCAGTCCCGGGATCCGCATCTTGAGACCCTTGAGGTCGTTCACGCTGTTGATTTCCTTGTTGAACCATCCGGTCATCTGAATCCCGCTATTCCCACACGGCATGGGAACAAGACCGAAGTCCTTGTACGTCTCTTCCCAGAGCGGGATCCCGCCACCTTCATAATACCAGCCGTTGGCGCCTGCAGGATTCATCCCGAAGGGAATCGTCCCAAAGTACTGGGCGGCAAACGTTTTCCCTGCCCAGTAATAGGCCACACCGTGGTTCATCTCCACCGTACCCTTGGAGACAGCATCGAAGCCCCCGAAGGCCGGGATAAGCTCTTTCGCGGCATACACGCGGATCTTGAGCCGTCCGCCACTCATTTCTCCGATACGCTTGGCCATCCATTCGGCACTGCCAGAGCCAACCTGGTAAAAGGGGAGTCCGGGCGGCCAGGTCGTTACCATCCGCCATCGATGGGTTTTCGGCTTGGCCCAGACATTCGGGGCGGCCAAGGCCGTTGCCGCCGCTCCGACTCCCGCCGATTTCAGGAACGTTCGTCGATCCATAACCTCCTCCTTTCCATGGTGTTGAGTACCTTACCCCCAGCCCTGCGCAGCGTGAGAAGTCGCAAGGCTTTCCCCCAGTCCCGTCTGGAGACACATACGCAATCAGGCCACATCTGCGGGAAAGAGAAACTCCATGAGCTCTTTCAAATGCTGCTTCATTGCCAACGCTGCCCCCTCCGGATCCCGCCGCTTAATCGCTTCATAGATCTTGAGATGGGGAATCGCCAGCGCCTTGCTGTCAAAGGACTGAATCGTGTTCCGGCGGTTCTCGGTAATGATTGGTTCAATCGTTGCAATCAGTGTCAACAGCGCCGAATTCTTCGTCGAGCGGGCAATAATACTGTGGAACTCGATGTCCGCCAGAACCGCCGTGGGAGCCTCCCTCGCTCTCAGCGCCTTTGTCAGTTTCTGTAAGGCCATCTCGAGGTGCCGGAGGTCGTTTTCATCAGCCCGTTGGGCCGCCAGGTACGCACACCGTATTTCGACGATCAGTCGAACCTCGTGGGCCAAAAGACTCGCCTCGGCGATCTCATCCGTTGTGTAGTGACGGCTGCGCACGCCGAACGGTCGCGCAGGGCGTCGGACGAAGGCCCCCCGTCCACGCACCTTCTCGATCAATCCCAGCGTTTCCAAGACCTTGAGAGCTTCTCGGACCGTGGGACGGCTTACCTTGAGCTGACGGCAGAGTTCATGCTCTGAGGGGAGGCGGGCCCCATCTTTTAAGCGCTTCTGGAGAACAAACTTCCGGATTTCATTGACTACCTGGTGGATAACAGAACGTTGTTCGACGGGTTTCAGCATGGGGAGAGGACTTGTCAGACATCAGGCCACTCAGTGGGCTGGACGTTACCCCTGCCCGTCTTACCCTGTCAAGCGGAAAATGCTGAGCGGCCGTCAGGCGAGGCGGAAATGGGGAGATCGTTGTGCGTTGATGATGAGACTTCTGCTGATCCTTGTCCGGAAAGGATGCCCAGGGATCGCTGGCAAGAGGATCCGACGTCAGTCAGATTCCAGCGCCTGCCGGACGGCGGCGAGAACCCGAGTATGGAGCTTGCCGTTGGTTGCGAGGATGCCTACGGTTTTGCGGAGTGTCCGACCCAGCGAGAAATCGAGTGGCCGGCCATAGACATCGGTCACCTCACCTCCAGCCTCTTTTAAAACAATAGATCCCGCAGCGTGATCCCAGATCTTATCCTCGTAGGTGGCGCGGGGGGGGAGCCGAAGATAGATCGAGACGTCGCCGCGGGCGACCACCCCATACTTGCACTGGCTGTCGATCCGCAGCGGCGGAGCGGTCACACCGAGGATTGCTGCGATGCGTGCCGTACGGTTGTGCGAGGAATGAGAGTCTTCGAACGACTCGCAGTAGACCGCTTGCGCCGGATCGGCAATCTCCGTCACCCCGATCCTTGTCTCGGACGGGTCGTCAAATCGCCGTACCGTGGCACCCCCGCCCTTGAGGGCAATGAAGAGGCTGCCCTTGGGCCCGGTAGGACGGCTGGCATCGATTGGGAGGTTCGGGCAGCCGAGTATACCGAGAACGATCTGCCCCTCTTCAATCAGCGCCAGGGCAACGGCATATTGGTCGCCCCGCAGAAATCCCTTGGTCCCATCGATGGGATCAAGAACCCAATAGCGTCTCGTGGGTCCACCCGCCCAGGTGCCACGGTCGATGCTGGCTAGAATCTCTTCGTCGCTCAGTCCCGGAACTATGGTGCTGACGTGCTGAGTGACCTTAGCCCTGAGCGCCGATCCGGCCGGGGTCCGCAGGTCAGCGGCATCTTCCTCTGCCGCGACCGGGTCGTCGGGAAAGGCTCTCAGTAAATCTAAACTGATCACGGCCTGCGAGCCGAAGTCGGCGACCGTCACCGGTGACCTGTCTTCTTTGGCCATGGTCTCTTCAGAGACGAGGGCCTCTCGCACTACCTGGCATAGGCGGCACGCTTTGAGGACGGCTTCCACAGCCACGCGACGTTCTTTCTCGTACGCCATGATTTTGCCGGCTCCCCCCTACTTGATTGCTCGTTCCCGCCTTGAAATCCACGGTATAATATACTTTAATTAATATGCCGTAAGCATTTATAAATACAAGTATTGGCGTCATCCGGAAATGTGTCCGTATGCACCATGTCAATCTGGAACCATGACCTCCTTCTCAAGACCACCAAATCCATGGACATTATCGTGGGCTCGAACCCGCACGCGCTGGACACCCTCGGGCAGTGCTAACACCCTTAACGAGCGCGCAAAAGGTTGCTCATCCACGTGCGGATGTCAGAGGACCCGCTTCGCCAGAATCGTGCCGTCGGGGCTCAGGATTTCCCAGCGGTCAGCATAGTGATCCTATCCTACATCTTCCCCCATTTTTCCCTACTCGATCACGCCAAGATGACCATTATGGCTGCCCATGTACCAGACTCTTCCCTCGGCGTCCACAACCATCTTGCGAATGCCGAGACCTTTCGAGGGAAGCGTAAAGATCCGGATCTTCCCCGTATTTGGGTCCAATCGCACAACCGTGTTGCTGTAGAACTCGTTGGCCCAAACCATGCCGGCTCCGTCCACGGTCACGGCGTAGGGCCCTCCGCTGCGCCCGGCCGGTAATGGGTACTCTTTAAGGAGCTTTTCGGCAACGGGGTCGAAGTGGAGCAGGGAACCCTTGCCGAAGAGCGTGACCCAGAGCGAACCGTCGGGCGATGCGGCCATGCGGCGCGGCGCCCAGGCTTTCCCAAGGACCAGTTCAGTGATCGTGCCCGTCTTCGGATCCAGTTTACCCAGCTTACCGGCACCGATCTCGCAGAACCAGACATTGCCCGCCTTATCAAGAGCAAGCCCATAGGGTTGCCCAGAGGCTTCGAACTCGGTGATCATCCCGGTACGGGTGTCCAGCCGGCCGATCCGATTCCCGTGCTGCTCCGTGAACCAAATGATGCCCCAATCATCGATAACCAGCGTATGCGGGTCGCCACCGGAAGGCACCTTGTGCTCGACCACCCTTCCCGTGCTTGGATCCAGCTGGCCAATCGTGCCATTGCCGTTCCCCGTATACCAGACCTGGCCGTCCCAATCCACGAGGAGGCCGTGGGGCCTCGCTCGTGCGGGCAGTTCCCACTCCGTGAATGTCTCCGTGAGAGGGTTAAACCGCGCAATTTTGTTCGCGTACATGACGGTGATGTAAATCATGCCGTCGGGCCCGGGGGCGGGATCGCGGGCGAACATCGGCGTGGGCACCGTCCACTCGGAGATCCTGCCTTCGATTTCCGGTCTTGTCCCCGGTGTGATGCCGTAGTTCGAGCCGCCAGCCCAAGCCGATCCTGCGATTACCATGATGAGGACCACGGTGATGCTGCCACGGACATAACGCATGATGCTCTTACACCTCTATAGACCGAGATTCTGGGGGCAGGAAACCAAAATATGAGGGTAACAGAGGCATCCTTGGAGTGCAAGATCGGACACCAACGTTCATCCCTTCTGATCTCCCGGCTGTCGGCGGCGCCAGATGGCGGCAAGCAGCGGCCCGGTGACGTTGTGCCAGACGCTGAAGACGGCACCGGGAACGGCTGCCAGCGGACCGAAATGGGCGACTGCAAGCGCAACGGCGAGCCCAGAGTTCTGCATCCCGACTTCGATGGAAACGGTGCGCCGCCGGGACACGGAGAGGTTCGCCTGCCGACCGCCGAGGTACCCGAGAATAAGACCCACGGCGTTGTGAGCGATGACAGCAATGAGAACAACTCCTGCCGAACCGATGCGGGTGTGCTCCAGTGCCACGATGACTCCCACGATCCACGCAATAACCGCTATGGAAAAGATCGGAAGCACGCCTTCCAAAATCCAGCGATCGGGCGTCCAGAACCGACGAATGACAGTACCGAGGATCACGGGGATCAACACAATTTGGATGACAGTCCAAAACAGCGGCACTGGGTGGATCGACACCCATGCAGAACCTAGCAGCCACACCCACAGGGGTGTCATCACGGGACTCAGCAGGGTCGAGGCGGTGGTCATTGCGACGGAAAGCGCAACATCGCCCCGTGCGAGAAAGACAACGACGTTCGAGGCCGTCCCACCGGGACAGGCACCTACAAGGATGACGCCGAGGGCGAGGAGCTTTGGTAGTCCAAGGGCCAGGGCCAGAAGCCACCCACCGATAGGCATGACGAGATATTGCAGGACAACACCTATGATCAGGGGTTTGCCTGCAGAACGCAGATTGTTTAGATCCTCCCCTGTCAGTGTGAGCCCCATCCCGAGCATGATCACCGCGAGAGCTTCCGGGATCCAGGTCTTGCCTGGCGCGGCCATCTCAGGTGCAAGATATCCCCACAAGGCACCCAGGAGCACCCAAATGACAAACCCGTCTTGGATGAGTCTCACCCAGTATGGCAAGGCTTCGTGATTGCTCTTCGTATGTGTGCTATCAGCAGGCAAGATTCCTCACCGAACCATTAGATGGAATCACGGACAGTCACAATGCAGAGCAAATGGACTACGAATGGGAATTACGGATGAGTTGCATAAAGAATCTGACGCAGTTCTCGTAGTTGTCAACTGAAATACGCTCATCGATCCCATGAAATCGACGTGTATCACCAGGATCCATCCTTATTGGAACGAACCGGTATATATTGCCGCTTAGCTTTGCGTAATGTCTGGAGTCCGTCGCTCCGACAACAAGCCAGGGAGCGACTATGGCATCCGGAAAAATCTGCCGAATTGTCCGATGAAGATTTTCAAAGCTGGATGACTCCGGGACCGATACGGCAGACGGTTCACTCAGTACTTTCTTCACGGGTGTAATCTTGACCCGTGCATCTCCAATCGTCTTGCGGACATGATCGATCACACTCTGAACACTCTCGCCAGGAAGAATGCGAAAATTGATCACCGCCTTTGCCTTTGTCGGCAATACATTCTCTTTGACCCCACTCTCAAACATCGTCGCTGCCGTGGTGGTCCGAACGAGAGCATTGGTCAGGGAGGACGCCACAAGCTGGCGTTCAACCAGCCAGCCAAATAGCCAGAGGTTGGCAAATACCATCCTTTCGGTCAAAGGCATCTCCGGACCCAGATACTCGAACAGTTTTCCTGTCGCCCCGGTGATCTCTGCAGGGAACTGATTCCGTTCGAGATTCTGTATGGCAGTGCTGAGAATGCCAATCGCCGTCTGTTGTGGGGGCATTGAAGAGTGCCCTCCTTGACTGTGCACGGTGAGCTTGATACTTAGATACCCTTTCTCGGCAATCCCTATTAAAGCAACAGGGGCGGAAACTCTCGGCACGATTCCGTAGGTGACGGCACCTCCCTCATCAAGAATGTACTCGAGCTCGACCCCCCTCGAATATAAGAGACGGGCAATGTTGGCAGCTCCCACTAATCCACCGACCTCTTCGTCGTGGCCGAAGGCGAGGTAAATGGTGCGCGAGGGATGGAATCCTTGTGTCAAAAGTACTTCAATAGCTTCCAGGATCCCGATAACGCTGACCTTGTTATCGATGGTCCCTCTTCCCCACACATAACCACCCGCGAGACGCCCCGCAAAAGGAGGATGGGTCCAATGCTTTTCCGTCCCAGGTTCAATGGGTACAACGTCCATATGACCCATGAAAAGAATTGGCTTCAACCCTCCTGGCTGCCCTTCCCATGTATAGAGAAGACTGTAATCCCCTACGACTTCCTTTTTGAGTACGGAGTGAATCTTGGGAAACACCTGTTCGAGATATTGACTGAAACCCAAGAATTCCTTTTTATCGAATTGCTTTGGATCTTGATCTGAGATCGTTCGGAACTGGATGGCCTTTGCCAGGTGCTCGGCGATCTGTGCTTCGTTCATCGCAACTTGACTCACCGGATCCACCCGCAACTGCCTCGACGTAAACCGTACCGTCTTGATCAACACCACAGAGCTCAGGATCACCAGCCCCAAAGCGATGGCCAGCAGGATTCTTTTCATTGAAGATCTCAACTTCTGACTAGTATTTCGGATAACATAGGGAAGGCGGATAATCCGTTCAGATCAGATGCTCTGCCACACTCGTGCTGGCGAAAGATTGGCGAGGTTTAGTGTATGATCAGGCCGGCATAGCCGACCACGGAGTTGTAGTCCTTGGTGATATCCCCGGACGTGGCGTAGCGAATCAGCTCGGCCCGGGTTCCACCCAACGCCTTAGCAGCAATCAACATAGCGGTAGTCGGGTGAAAGCCGCACATGCTAATTCGCTCGCGGAGAACCGTAGTGTGCAGCCGTTCGGGGTCCAGATTCACGATGGCGTCGATGGCCATTCCATCTTTTCTCTCGGCCATCTCCTGCGAAACGTAATGGCTCATGTCGGTGCTGGCAATCAGGAGTACACGTTTCCCTAAAGCCTGGATCGCCCCCCCCATGGCCTCACCCACATCATGGCACACGCCATATTCATGGCTGAAAAGACAGATGGGGACAAATGGCACTTGAGGGAACAGGAGCTGAAGAAACGGTAGTTGGACTTCGATCGAGTGCTCTTTCCGATGGGCTCGATCATCCTCCTCCAGGACCCGGGATCGATCCAGGATGGCGCGAGCGAGCTCAGTATCGATCGCCTCCTCCCCCAGAGGCGTCTCCCAAGTCCCAGAGGTCATGACCGCCGCCCCGGCCCCCAGTCCGCTATGATTGGGGCCAACAATGACACAGGCCTCGGGAGGGTTTACCCGGGCGTAGACTGCTCCGGCGACCCTGCCAGAGTAAAGGTAGCCGGCATGAGGGACCACGACCCCCACTCCCTCAACCAGTTCTTCCCCCGTCGGGAGTAGATCCTCCACCTCACGGCGGAGTGCTTTGGTCCCGCCCGGATAAAACATGCCTGCGACGGCTGCCTGCCTAATCATTCTTCACCTCGTTGACCGATGACCGTTGACCGACGACAGATCACCGATGACCGCTGTCCGATGACAGATGCCCGATCCATGCTTGGTCGGTCATCGGACGTCGGTGGTCGGTCACCCAACAGTGGAGTGCCTCTGGAGAATCCATCTGGCTGCGGCTGTAAGGTCAGGGGCGATGTAATCTGGCTCAATCTTTCCCGACGCCAGGCTGAGCCGCCCCTTTCCGGTGAGGACAAGGATGGCCGGCATCCCCATCTCACGCGCGAGTTCGACATCGATGTGCTGATCCCCGACCACATAGGAACGGTTCAAATCAAGCCCATGCTCCCTCGCGGCCCGCTCTACCAACCCCCCTTTTGGCTTTCGGCATTCGCATGCCTGCCGGTAGGGGGGAGCACCCTCTGGGTGATGGGGGCAGTAATATGTTCCACTCAGCGTTACCCCCTCACCTTTGAGAAGGATATCAAGACTTCTTTGAATCTCCTCTAACATCGATTCTGTCAAAAACCCCCGGGCAACTCCCGACTGATTGCTCACTATCACCAGACGGAAGCCCTGCTCTTGAAGCAGTCGGAGCGCCTCCCCGACACCTGGAAGAAGGCGGAGCTCGGAGGGATGGGTGAGATACCCCGGGTCTTCGTTAATGGTCCCGTCCCGGTCCAGAAAGATCGCCGGTGAGCCTTTCACCTCGATCGAATCCTTAATGTACTACTTTATTTATTGTTCTATAACGATTTATAACTGAAGACGTTAATTGATCGACAGAAATGTTCGTCATACACCGGTGGTCAATGGGACATTCTCTGAGGAGGCAGGGGCTACACGGGACCGGGTGTCTCAGCAAGACGTGCTTTCCCACAGGGGACGTAGTTCTCGGGTCGGTGGGTCCAAAGAGGGCGACGAGAGGAATACCGACAGCCGCCCCGATGTGCATTGCCCCAGTATCATTTGTTACATATACGGCGCAGCGTTTGAGGACAGCCGCCAGGAGTTGAATATTCGTTCGACCAGTGAGATCGATGATGCGCTCCCCATGACGGGCCAGGGTTCGAACATCCCTCGCCACCACTCCATCGGCCTGAGTCCCGGTCAGTAGTATCCTCACCCCCAGGCCTTCGATCAGGTGATCGGCAAGGGCCGCATACCGATCCGCCGGCCAACGCTTGGCAGAGCCATAGGTGGAGCCCGGATTAAAGGCAACGAGGGATTCTTCCGAGCGCACTCCCTCCTCCCCCAGAAGAGCCTGTGCTCTCTCTTCTACCCCACTGCTGAGGTATAGTATCGGCGGCTGCTCTCCCTCTCGCCAGCCGGATACCCTCAGGAGAGTCTGGTAATACTCCACGTGATGAAGCGCTCTCGTCGAATGATCCGGGAGCACCGCCTTGGTGAGGAGAAAGCCTCTTCCCTGGGTTTTATAGCCAACCCGGTGGGGGATTCGGGCCAGGGATGTGAGAAGAGCTGCCTCAAAAGCATTTTGAAGCAAGATGGCCACGTCAAACCGGTAGTTCCGAAGCTCGTGGGCCAGGCGCAGCAATCCGGACAATCCTGCATGACGGCCTTCCTGGTCGTAGAGGAGGATCTCGTCAATGTGCGGGCTCCCTTCAAAGACCCCTGCAACCCACGACTTCACCAAAAGAGAGATCTTTGCAGTGGGAAACGTCTTCCGAATCCCGGCGATGGCGGGCGTGGTCATCACCGCGTCCCCGACCCAGTTCACACCCCGGATCAGAATACGGTGGACCTGAGCCGGATCAAGCACCTTTCGCTCGATGACCTTCATGGTTTTTACATGCAAATGTATCAGTAGTCAGCCAAGACCTCGCGGTCTTGCTAAGGAAACAAGGCATCCAAGCATTGCTTGAACTCCGGGTGCCCCACAGTGAGAACGAGTTTCACCCCTAGAGTAACGATGGGAAAGTGGGGGGACATTTTTTCGAGGCGAACGGCGTCCTTTTCAGTCGTCAGGGCAACCTTCGCCCCCACCTCCTCCATCCGCTGCGCGATTTTCAAAAGATCCGAGGGATCATACGGGTGATGATCTGGGAAGATCAGGTGATGCTTGGAAAATATCCCGAGCGACCGGAGGGTCCGCTCAAAGGCCGGCGGGTTCGCAATCCCACAGAAGGCGATGACTTGCTCGCGGCGGAGGTCCTCCTCATCGACTGTCTCTCCGGTCCTCGTGTTGGTCAAGACGGTGGGGGTAAATGCCGCTTGAAGCACGGGCGTCGAACCAGCATGGCGGACCACACGTGGAAATTCCAAAGGTTCTCCCCCGTCACCAGCGGCCGTCACCACTACGAGATCTGCCCGCTGTAGGGCCCGCACTGGCTCCCGCAAGAGCCCTCGAGGTAAAAGATAACCGTACCCGAAGGGATTTTCTTGCTCGAGGAGAAGGATATCGAGGTCTCGCTTGACCCGGAGATGCTGGAAGCCGTCGTCCAGCATGATGACTTGAGCCCCGAAATCGCGAATCGCCACCTGGCACCCCTCGACCCGATCCGCGGCCATGAGAATGGGAACCCCCGGAAGTTTCCGCGCCAAGAGCACCGCCTCATCTCCGACCTCCGGATAGCCCAGTCGAATCGTATCCCCCCCTGAAACAACTACCGTCTTCCCCTCTTTCCTCCCTCCGTAACCCCTCACCACCACTGCCGGCCGAAGTCCTCGGTTCCTGACTTCCTGTACGAGAAGGATGACAAACGGGGTCTTCCCAGTCCCCCCGGCTGTCAAATTTCCAATACTAATGATTCGAGCGGAAAGGCGCTCCCGCCTGAGGAGGCCCGTGCGGTAAAGGCCGAGGCGTCCTACCACACCGACGCCGTAGATCCAGGAAGCAACACGGAGAACACCCCGGACCGGCCGACCCAAGGGACCGTGACCGGCGATCCAGCGAAGATATTGTCGGTACACGACCGGATTCACAAAAACCTTTCGACCAGGGTGACGGTTCGCTCTGCCGCCCCCCGGTTCCTGTCCAGCACCCGATAGGCAGCTTCCCCCATCTGGCGTGCAGCAGCGGTATCCCGAAAGAGTTCAACAACCCGCGCGACGAGCTCACGGGTGTCACGAACCTGGTGAGACATTCCTTCTCCCAGGAACGCTTCAGCCACCTCTGCAAAATTATCCATGTGGGGACCAAACAGAATGGGCCGCCGATATCTCGCGGGCTCGAGGATATTGTGCCCACCCACCGGGACCAGACTTCCCCCAACAAAGACCACCGTGGCGAGGGCATACAGGTGACCGAGTTCTCCCATCGTGTCGACCAGGATGACCGGCGGAAGCGCGGAACTGTTTTCTGGGAGACGGGTCCGGCGGACAAAGGGAAAATCTGCCTCCCGGAGGAGCGTCTCCACTTCGGGAACCCGTTCCGGATGACGTGGCGCAAGCACCAGCACTGAATCGGGAACTTTGCTCCTGACCTGACGAAAGGCTTGCAGGATAAGACTTTCCTCCCCCCGGTGGGTACTCCCTGCGACCCAGACGGGTCGGCCGTCCATGAGACGTACAACCGCGTCGAGATGGGGAGGGAAGTGGCTATTTCCATCTTCGTCATCATACTTGATGTTCCCGGTCACGACGACTCGCTGAGGATCGGCTCCCAACGCTAAGATCCTTTCAGCATCGACCTCCCCTCGCATGCAGAAGAGGGAGATCTGATCCAAGACCCGGCGGAATAGCGGCTTGACGAACTGATAGCCCCGGAGGGATCGCTGCGAAATCCGACCATTGACCAGCAAGACCGGAACCTGTCGGTGGTGGCAGGTGTCAAGGAAGTTTGGCCAAATCTCCCCCTCCGTGAGCAGGACAAGCCTGGGAGCGACGGCCGTTAGGGCCCGGTTCACCGATCCGGAGAAGTCTAGGGGCCAGTAGATGAACGCTTCTGCTTGGGGAATCCGCTCCTCTGCCACCTTTCGCCCTGTCGGGGTGACGGTCGAAACAAGAATGGGAAGTCCGGGACGCCGCGCGAGGAGCCTTGAAACCAGAATACTCCCTACGACCGCCTCCCCGACCGAGACCGAATGCAGCCAGAGGGGATGCTTTCCCTGAAGCCGGCCGGTGAGCGCCTCCGGGTATCGGCCAAGCCGCTCCGTGAGCCCGAGACCGAATGGACCGCTCCGACCCATGCGGCGGAGGTAGCGAGGTAGGTAGGGAAGCATGGCAAAGAAGAGTCCGATGCTGTACAGGATTCTCATCGGTTCAATCCGCTGTCAGCGTCGGCTGTCACCATGGAAACCGCTTCTCCGTATCTCATTCAGATGGCTGACTGCCGCTGTTTAAAATAGGCATCCGCCGCCGCCGTAATGTGGTGAAGGCGTTCTTCCAAGACGGCCCGCGCCTTTTCCACTTCGTCGGGCCCGGCCTTGGGTGATACCAAGACCGGCTCTCCGCAGACAAAGACCCCGCGCCCAAAAGGATAGGGAATCAGAAACCGGTCCCAGCTGTGCAGGAACTTCCCCCGTGAAGCGGCAAAGGCAACGGGGATGATTGGCGTGCCGGCTAGACGGGCGAGCTCTACGGTCCCGGGCTTTACCTGTTCCCTGGGGCCGATGGGCCCGTCGGGTGTAATGGCCAGGTGAGACCCCTTCCGGGAGGCCCGAATCATGCCCAAAAGCGCCCAGGGACCGCCCCGGCGGGCCGATCCCCGAACCGAGTAAATGCCAAGGCGTTCTGCCACCCGACTGATATATTCCCCATCCGCGTGCCGACTGACCATAATGCTCCAGCGAACCTGGGGATTGCCAAAGGGCCCAAAGGGCATCATGAAGAGCCGGCCGTGCCAGAAGGCCACGAGGACCTGCTTCCCCTCCTCCTGAATGAGCCGGTCAAGGACCTCGCGCCCCACATAGGCAACCCGCAGGGACCGGAAAAGTCCACGCATCACCACTGCCGCTAGCCTGGTGAGCACACCTAGGACAACAGGATGCGTCCGGTACCGCTTCCAGCCTCGTCCCACCGCTAACCCCTGTCCTCTGTCTCTTGCAGCGTCTTCAGCACCTCTCGGGCGGCACGAAGAGAGGCCCCCTCCTCCCCTAGCCTACCCCGAATTTCATTCAGCTCCTGACGAATCGCACCGAGGGCCTCGGGGCTGTGCAGTAGCTCCAGGGCGATTCTCGCGACCCGCTCGGGCGTAAAATCATGCTGGATGAGCTCAGGGACCACCCGCCTTCCTGCAACCAAGTTTACCATCCCGATGGAGGGAACATCCACCAAGAGCTTCCCGGCCCACCACGTGAGCCGAGAGACCTGGTAGACAATAATCATCGGGGTTCCGAGGAGACCTGCTTCGAGTGTTGCCGTCCCTGACGCGGTAATCAGCAAATCCGCCGCCCGCATGACCTGATAGGTCTGCCCGTACAGAGGCCGAATGAGGGAATTGCTCCCCTCGAGTAGCGTTTCCACGAGGCGGGGGGGAAGAGAATTGGCCACGGCGAGGAGAAACCGGATTTCGGGTTTTGCCTGGGCAATCTGGGCCACTGCCCTTTTGAGCACGGGAAGGTGGTGCGTAATCTCCCCCTCCCGACTCCCAGGAAGGAGGCCGACGATGAGTTCCAACTCCCCGCAGCCCAGCTGGCGACGGGCTTCCTCTCTGGTGGGGACGTCCTGGAGCCGGTCCAGCATGGGGTGTCCGACAAAAGCGACAGGGACTCCCGCCTCACGATAAAGGACTTCCTCAAACGGAAAAATGACAACCACCTTCTCCACTAGCCTTTTCAGTGTTCGGACCCGTCCCCGGCGCCAGGCCCAGACTTGAGGGCTAATATAGTAAAGGACTGGAATCCCCATCCGCCGGGAGGACCGAGCGAGCCAAAAGTTGAAGTCGGGGAAGTCAATAAGAATGAGAAGGTCGGGACGTTGGACCGCAATGGTCCTCCGGAGCTTACGAAAAGCCCGTCCCAGCGCCGCAAGGCGAGAGAAGACCTCGGTCAGACCCACCGCGGCTAACTCCCCAGCATCGACCAGGAGATGGACGCCAGCCTCCTGCATCCGCTCCCCTCCCATTCCCACAAGGGTGACCTCGGGGTCTAGGCTGCAGAGGGCCCGTGTCAGGTCAGCTCCATGGAGATCCCCTGAGGCCTCACCGGCCACGATGAAGATCTTCTTATTCATGGCCCAAGGTCCAACGTCCACCGTCCAAAGTCAAAAACCGCCTGGGGCTCCTCTATGTTTTTGACGACGTCGGACTTGGGACTTTGGACTTTGGACATCTGTTTACATCTTCGCGAGGATTTGGGAGGCGACCCGGAGGGCTTCCACTGCCTCCTCCCCCGAGACCTCTGGCCGCGTGCGCTCCCGAATGGAACTCAAGAAGCTCATTAGCTGCAGGCGGAGGGGTTCTTCCTTCTCTACGACCACCTCCTCCCGGACGATTTGTGGAAGCTGGGGCGGCTGGGACGCAAGGTCTGGCGGCAGGCGACGGAAGAGGGTAATCTCTTGACTAGCGTAGTCGAGAGAAATGTACGTATCAGGTTGAAAGATGCGGATCTTACGGAGGCGATCAATACTCACCCGGCTGGCGGTCACGTTGGCCACACACCCTGAGGCGAATTCGAGCCGGGCGTTGGAAATGTCCACCCGATCGGTCAGGACGGGCACCCCGACGGCGTTCACTTGACTGACGGGAGACTTCACCAAACTCAGGATGATGTCGATGTCGTGGATCATGAGATCGAGAATCACGTCCACGTCGGTGCCGCGCTGAGGGAAAGGGCTGAGGCGGTGACACTCGATGAACCCCGGTGTCTTGACAATCCGGTGAAGGGCCCGAACGGCCCCGTTGAAGCGCTCTACGTGTCCCACCTGGAGAATCCGGCCGCGCCGCTTTGCCAGATCCGTCAGCTCTTCTGCCTCCTCTAAGGTCTGGGCCATGGGCTTCTCGACGAGGACGTCGACCCCTCGATCCAGACACTCACGGGCGATTTGGGCGTGCAGATGCGTGGGGACGGCAAGGCTGACGCCCTCAACGTGGCCAAAAAGCTCCCGATAATCCTGAAACACGGGAGCCTCTGCCACTCTCTTGACCTCCTGAAGCCTTGCGGGATCGATATCGGCGATTCCCGCCAGCTCGACCCCAGGAAGTTCGCGGTAGATCCGGGCGTGGTGTTGGCCCACATGCCCCACCCCGATGACACCCACCCGTGTTTTTCGTTCACCACCCATGGTTCACCACTGATGGTTCACGGTTCATAGTTCACGGTTCACAGATAGTACTGTCTCTTATACACATCT
>JAAXQN010000180.1 GCA_012974305.1 Candidatus Methylomirabilis sp.
CCCAATGGCCTCCCGTATGATCCCCTTGGCAATGGTGTCGGCCCCCCGCATCTCTCCCTCGTACTCGAGCTCAAGTTTGCCGGTGACGGCTGGGAGCGCTGCGTAGACGTCGGCGGGGCGCGGAACGACCCGTTTTTCCCGGTTCAGGACGGCACGGCGTTCGGCGTTCGAGACCACGTTCTCAATGCACGAGATGGGAAGACGCTGGCTTACACCTGACCGCTTGTCGATGTACTTGCTCTCCCGCGCCAGGAAAGCGATTCGCTCCACGACCTCTTGGACGAACGGGGGGATGAACAGCTTGGCTCCATCACGGGTGAGCCACGCCTCCTGTGCGGTGACCGCCATCCCTTCTTCGAGAGTGAGTGGATAGTGCGTCCGAATCTCGGAGCCGATACGATCCTTCAAGGGCGTGACGATCTTGCCCCGCGAGGTGTAGTCCTCGGGGTTCGCCGCAAAGACAAGGCAGACATCGAGGGGGAGACGAACGGGATGGCCTTTGATCTGGACGTCCCCCTCCTGCATGATATTGAACAAGGCGACCTGGACCTTGGCTGCGAGATCGGGGAGCTCGTTGATCGCAAAAATCCCTCGGTTAGCCCGGGGGAGGAGGCCAAAGTGAATGGTCAGAGGACTGCTGAGGTCGAGGCCGGACCGGGCCGCCCGGATGGGGTCGATATCACCGATCAAATCAGCCACCGTCACATCCGGAGTCGCAAGTGGGGTTGTCATGGATCTCGCACCCTTCTATGGTCGGGATCTCCACGTCCAGAAAGGACGTGAGGCCTCTGAGAATACGGCTCTTAGCCTGTCCCCGAAGCCCGAGGAGGACCATGTGGTGTCTTGACAGGATGGCGTTGACGATCTCGGGTATGACAGTTTCCTCGTATCCCATGATTCCGGGAAACAGAGGTTCCCCCGTCTTTATCATCCGGATCAGGTTCTCTCGCATCTCATCCTTGATCGTTCGACGAGTATATCGATCCTCGGTGAATTGGCTCCGCTTCAAGGCTCCCAGCGTTGTCGGTTTCTTCTCGGGCTTGATTTTGGCCATGTTCTCCCCTTCCTTGCGGATGCACCGCAGCAGTGATAATGTGCAAGAGTCTAGTCTCCGGGTTTGACGTTGTCAAAGGCTTTCGGACGTGGGAGGAACACCATGCGGCGTGATGTCACCGTTCGATTCCTGAGGAATCTCCAGCATGAGGTCATTATTGGAGGACATCGACTCATCGCTGATGAACCAACAGCGTTGGGCGGAGACGATGCGGGGCCGGGTCCACAGATGCTCCTTGTCGGCGCCTTAGGTGCCTGAGTAGGCATCACCTTGCGCATGTATGCGCAGCGAAAAGGATGGGACCTTGGACAGGTCGAGGTCCAACTTGAAGCGGAAAAGAGCGGTCATGGGGCTATCTCCGGCATCAAGATGCATATCGAATGCGAGGGGACGCTGAGCGAGGAAGAGCAGATGCGGCTGAAGGAGATCGCCACCCGCTGCCCAACTCACAAAGTTCTCTCGGCGGGGGTCCCCATCGTCCAGGTCTGAGTGGGAGTGCAAAAGTGCCCGCTGCATCTTTCAGGGGACGGTTCAGAAAGGCGAAGGGGAGGCTGCTCCTCGGCATCCTCCTTGGCTCAATGCCGGTTTCCCTCTTCGCCCTCCCACCTACTACCACCCTCTTCTATTACGTTGAGGAACCTCCGGCGTTCACCTCGGCCATGACTCATCTGAATCGGATCAGCATCATTGCCCCCCAGGTCTTTGTGATGGACCGAGAGGGGTTTGTCTTCGGTGGGGTCAACCCGGAACTCCTTGAGGCTGCCCGCCAGCGCCGGGTGGCAGTGATGCCCCTAGTCATGAATAAAGGTTTTGAGCAGGCGACAATGCATGCGGTACTCCTGGATCCCGCTAAGATGCAGCGGGCCATCCGCTATCTCCTCTATTATGCCGATCGGGATGACTACTGGGGCATCCAGTTTGACTTCGAGAATATCCACGTCTCTTACCGAGATCTCTACAGCCGCTTCGTGCAAGAGGCCGCGAGGCAATTTCACCAGCGGGGGCGTAAGTTCAGCGTAGCCGTCGTCGCCAAGCACTCCAATCGACCCCAAGACTATTCTCATTCCTCCTGGACAAACTGGGCCGGGGTCTTCGATTACACGACCTTGTCGCGAGCTGCAGACTTCCTCTCCGTGATGACCTATGACCAACATACCCACGGGACTCCTCCCGGGCCGGCCGCGGGCGTGCCCTGGATGAAGCGTGTCATCGAATATGCTGTCACGCATGTACCCCGAGAAAAGCTTTCCCTGGGAATTCCACTCTACTTTCGCAGCTGGAACAGTACGGGACTTCGGGGTGGGTACGGTGGCTTTCCGGCGGTGGTACCGATGCTGCACCACCCCGGTGTTGTGGCAGGATGGGACGAAAATCGGCAAGTCCCCTGGTTCCGTTACCCGGCCGATGGGGGAGAGCATGAGGTCTGGTACGAGGACGTTCGCAGCTTCCAGGCCAAGCTTGAGCTTCTGAAGCTCTACCGCCTCCATGGTTTTTCTGCGTGGGTGATTGGTCAGGAAGATCCCCGGATCTGGGTGGAGATCTCGCGCCGGGCCAGGATTCGGCGCCTTCTTCCGGCACCGCGCTAGGAGCAAGAAGAACACGATCGTCGAAGAGCTGATACCGGTTCTGTGAAGAGACCTCCAAAAACACAGGTCCAACTCTCACCCCCGCGACTCATTCTGATCATGGGGGTCGCCGGGAGTGGCAAGAGTGAACTCGCCAGGGCAATCCTCGAGCACGTGTGCGCTGTCTATCTGGACAACAATTTTCTCGCCGATGCTTTTTCACCCAAATCACGCACAGACGAGCGTTATCTAGCCGTTCGAGAGAATCTCTACGCCGCCCTCTATCGCATTACGGAGGAAAATCTCTGCATCGGAAATTCAGTCGTTCTGGATGCCCCGCATATCAGGCAGGTCCAGGACCCGGGGTGGTGCAAGTGGATCCAGGAGTTCGCGAGAAATGCAGGGGCGTGGATGCGCGTGATCCGTTGCTACTGCCGCGAGAAACTCTTCCGGGAACGGCTGGAGGCCCGGGGGGAGAAGCGGGATCAATGGAAGCTAGAAAACTGGCAAACCTTTCTCATGCAGCAACCACCCCGCGTCCCAATCCCATTCCCTCACCTGGAGCTCGACACGGAGGACCCGCTCGAGGCCAACGCAGCCCGCGCGGTGTCGTACATCGTGGAGCAGGGGGAGGAGATCCTGACGGAAATCTGATCGAGGTCTCCCGATACGTCGAGTAAGAACAATTCTACCGCGAATGAGCAAAAGAATACGCGAGCGCTGGTTCAAGCTCGTCGAACATGGCATGGAGGCCGGGATTCGGTGTTACATGAAGTAACGCCGGTCGTTTAAGTCTGGGTAGAGTGGCGTCACCCATTTGCCGTACCCGTTGAAAATTTGGGTGGGTCGTCTCTCGTCGGTACCGATCATGCGCTCGGTCGCCTGAGACCACCGCGGGTGGGGGAACCCGGGGTTCACGTTCGCCCAGAAGCCATACTCGTCGGGGCCAACCGTTTCCCAGAAAGTTTTGGGACGGTCTTTGACAAACTCGATCGAAACGATGGACTTGATGTTCTTAAAGCCGTACTTCCAGGGAACTACAAGGCGGATGGGCGCCCCGTGCTGCTTGGGCAACGGCTTCCCATAAATGCCCGTCGCTAAGATGGCGAGTTCGTTCATCGCCTCTTCCATCGTCAGTCCTTCCACGTATGGCCAGGGAAGCCAGAACCGGAGCTGGCCGAATGCCACCGTGCGGTCGAGGAACGTCGTGAGCTTGACAAACCGCGCCTCGCTTTTGGGTTCGACGGCCTTGATCAGGGCCGAAAACGGAAAGCCGGTCCAGGGCACCGCCATGGCCCACGCCTCCACACACCGAAAGCGGTAGAGGCGTTCCTCGAGCGGCATCGAGCGAATCAGGTCGTCAATCTCGAATACCCTGGGATTTCGGACGAGGCCTTCCGCACGCACTTGCCAGGGTCTGGTCTTCAGGCGCTGGGCGAGAAAATGAATCGTCTTTACCGGGCCAAACTCATAGAAATTATTGTACGTGGCTGCGACGGATTCCTTCGTCAGCGGTCGATCAAGGGTGAAATCCGGATTTCTCCTGGCGGGGTACAGTTCAAGGGTCGGGTCCCGTGGGCCCTGGGACGTCTTCTCGGCGGCGCCGGCAAGAGTAGATCCTCCAGCGATTCCGCCTGCCAGCACCCCCAGTGCACCCATCAAGAACCGGCGACGGTCCATGTAAATCGACTCGGAGGTCGCTTCTCGCTCCGGGATGGCCCAATCGGGCCTCCGCAGGTAGTGCATGACTTATCCCCTCTCTGCCGCGCGGGCAGTTAGATTTCAGCTGTCAGAAGAAGGCTAGAATGCTGGGAAGCGATGAAACTATAATGCTGCCGCACGAGATGGAACCGGCCCTTCAGCCTCCTAGCATTCCAGCATGCTAGCTTGCCAGCGCGGTGATTAATGACGGCTGACCGCCGACGTCTGTCTTTCTAGTGCAGGTCGATTTTGGATACCATCTTGGCATCCCAGTTCGTTCCTAGCTCGTTAAGCTGAGTACTGATCTTCCGACCATGCTTGTCGGCAGAGAAGGCCTCCTTCCATGTGTCGAGGGTGGCGTACTTTGGTACCTCCCAGAGGGCGAAATATTGGGGACGTGAGCCGATAAGGATATCCCGGGCAAAGAAGCCAACAAACTTGATCGCGGGGAAGGTCTTCTGAAAGTGACTTACGAATTTCCGGTAGGCCTGCGTGATCTGCCTTCGGTTGACTCCGGGACGAGGATCGAATTCGACCATATAGTATAGCATTGCTGTCCTTGCCCTCCTTGTTTCTAGTGGATATTCTTGTCAGTCCGAATATTACTGCAGCGTCAAGGAAAAAGCAGTCAGCGGTCCGCTGTCGGCTTTCTATTTTTTCACCAGGTCACAAGCGGATGCCTGATTGCTGATGGCTGACAGCGGTCTCAGTCACCCGTCGTGGCGCCGGTAAAAGGGGAGGGAGGTAACCTGGGCAGAGATTTTCTCTCCGTGGCTCTCCACGTGGACGACCGTCCCAGGCTCGTGGGCCTCACGCCGGAGCATCCCCAGGGCGATGATCTTTCCTGTGGTTGGGGAAAGGGCGGCGCTGGTGATTTGTCCCACCTCTTTGTCGTCTCGTACGACCCGATCCCCTGGGCGGGGTAATGATTCGTCCTCGACAATGAGGCCGCAGACACGCCGATTGACATGCCCCCGATGGGCGATCCGGATGACGAACTCCTGCCCGATGTAGCACCCCTTCGTAAAGGAGACCCCCTTGTCCTCGATCCCCGCCTCCTGGGGAAAGTTTCCCTCGTCGAAGTCTATACCAAACCAAGGGATCCCGGCCTCGAGGCGAAGGCTGTTCATGGCCGCCATCCCTACCGGTGTGGCGCCTGCCTCTTGAAGGGTCCGCCATACGAGGTCGGCCCCTTTAACGGAGAGAGCCAGCTTGTACCCCTCCTCTCCGGTGATCGAGGCCTGGATGATACGACAGAGATAGTCTTCGAGGGTCAGCTCGACGCAGCCCTGCTCCTGTACCGGCAGGGCGGCGCAAGGCAAGAGGCGCCCCAAGACGGCCCTCGCGCGGGGCCCTTGCAGAGCTATGATGGCGTCCTCCTCGATCTCCTCGAAGGTCACGTCGTCAGCAATGACATATTTGTTGAGGTGGTCCATGGCCCGCTCTTTCCACTGAAAGCCCAACTCCAAGAGGTGGTAGTCGTGAAAGGCGTGAACCTCTAGGTCAGCCAAGATCTTGCCCTGGGGGGTTAGCATGCAGGCGTAGCACCCTTTGCCGGCCTCGAGGGTCGCAATGTCATTGGTGAGCATTCCGTTCAGGAACCGGGTCCGCTCCGTGCCGGTCACGCGAATGAGCGTCCGCAAAGGGAGATCAAGCAGTCCAACCGTTTCACGGACGACTCGATGTTCTTGGACCGGATCCTGGAAACTCTCTGGGAGTTCCCAGCCACCTTCTTCCTGAAACGTGGCTCCGAGGGACCGGTGGAGGTTAAAGAGGGGACTTCGGCGTGCCATGGTTACTCCTTCTGATCACTGGGTCTCTGCACCGATGTACTTCTGCAATAGAACGGGAAGGTCGCGGGCAAGGACTTCTTTCGTCACCACCTGATCGCAGAGGCGATGCAGCGGTGTCGTCTGCTTCCAGGCAGCATGGGTGGTAAAGGCGAGCACGGGAACGGGGGCGGTCTCTGCCTCGAGCCTCAGCTGCGTCAGGGGCTGCTCGAGATCCACCCCTTCGGCAGTCAGGTCCACGATGATAAGAATGGGAGAAAGTTCTCCCGCCTTTTGGATCAGATCATCCGTCGTGCGGGAAATTGTTGCCGTATGCCCCAGATATTTTGCTGTGTCCCGGATCTTCGTCGAAAAGAAGAGATCGGGAACGAAACCCAGGATCATCTTGCCTTTCTGTTCCATGGAGGCGTCCCCCATCAGGCATCAGTCAGCCCCCCAATATCGCTGGTATTCCGCCATGTAAGTTAACGTATCAAGCTTTGGCATCCGATCGAGGAAGAGGATACCCTGTAGGTGATCAGATTCATGCTGGATTACACGCGCAAAGAAGTCTTTGGCAGAAAAGTCGAGTTGTTTTCCCTCCCGATCGTGGGCCCGAACCCGCACCTCACGATACCGGGGAACCTTTCCCCGGATGTCGGGGACGCTGAGGCAACCTTCCCAGTCCTCCTCCATTTCGTCGTTCAAAGGCTCCACCACCGGATTGATCAGGACAGTAAGAGGGATCGGAGGCACCTGGGGGTAGCGAGGGTTCTCCTGGACCTCGATGACGACGACCTGGAGGGATTCATGGACCTGCGGACCGGCCAACCCGACACCATTATACTCCCGCATCGTCGCGATCAAGTCGTCGATGAAATTCTGCAGAACTGCTGATGTGATCGACTTGACCGGCACAGGGTCGGTCGGGTGGCGCAACACCGGGTTTCCCATCTGGGCGATCTTCAGGATGGCCATTTTTCTCCTCTCCAGCGCTTAAAACTAAGGTAGCAGATTCGGAAAAGCCCCGCAAGCGACGGAATACCCATCATCTCCTGGGCCTCCTTTCCGTCTCTTTCCGTGACCATCTCGGGACGGCTGAGCATGGCAAACCCTTGATCTACAGTATGTTACGCCTTCCAAATGTGTTGACAGTTAGCACCCCACAGCGGACAATGAGTCGGATTTTCCGCGGACTCCAGGTTAAACCAGTTCCATTTCACATCCTGTTTTTGAAGCCCAAGCTGAGGTAAATCAAAAATGCCAGCGTGGACAGATCAGCGATTGGTAATACTTCTTCCACACGAAGATCCGGCCTTTGCCCATGGAAAACCATATGTCGTCATTGAACCGGGCAACAAGTTTGGAACCGGGGCACACCCGACGACACGTATATGTTTGGCTATCCTCGAGGGTGTCCTGTTCACAGACCAAACGATTTTGGACGTCGGGACCGGCACGGGGATCCTGGGAATCTATGCGGCAAAGGTGGGAGGAAAGAATGTTGTTGCTGTCGATCAAGACCTTAAAGCCTGCAAGGTTTGTCAGCAAAATTTCGTGAAAAATAGCCAGGGTGAGAAAGTTCGGGTTATCAACGGTCGAATTGATGCGCTGTCCCAACTCAAACTTTTTGATATCGTGATCGCCAATCTTGAATCGGATACTCTCATTAGTCTTTTGCCGGCATTGAAGGCGCACATGAAGCCGAGTAGCCTCGTCGTTATGTCGGGTGTGCTCGCTACTTCCAAAGAGCATTTTGTAAGGGTATTGGAGGCATCATCGTTGAGGGTCATATCCTCAGTAACAGAAGGCGAATGGGCAGGATTCTTAGCAACGCCTTCACATAGATGAGGAGTCTCGGTTAGTGCCTTGCCAACTATTTGTGCAACTTTCTCGCTGCACTCGATCGCGACCCTTGCAACAAGGCAGGCTGCTCAAATTCGGCCCATCAAGCTTGAACGGCACTAGGGCACTTCAGATCCACCTGCTTGTTCAACTACAATAGCTATCATGGTGTGTTTCCTTGATTCCTGCCCTGATTAGTTATTCCTTGACGGGGTTACGGATAATTAATTTTCGTCCTTTTGGAGAATAAAGCTTTGATATATCACTCTTCCAGCAAGAAGGCCTTCATATATTGTAGACCCTTTGAGGCCGGCAAACTCTTGAAATGTGTATAACAACAGCTTGCGCATTGATTGTTGGATGAGCGTCGTTTTGCGTTCGTTGTCCAAATTTAGGGCCTCGAGCACATTGGGGGTTATATTTGTCGCTTTGATGAGCGCCATTCCAGAACGGTACAACTGTTTGTAAAGTGTATCAACTTTGTCCTTGCCACGCAGATCTGCATAGAGAAAGTAGCCATTATGCCGAAGAACTCTCTTGGCTTGCATCAAAAAGGCATCCATTGAACCATAACAGTGTGAAGACTCGACATTCACGACGACATCAAAACTGTTATTCTCGAACGGGAGAAGTTCGGCATCGCCCGTTACGAATGAAAGTCCGTCAAGAAAATAATTCCGATTACAAAATGCCACTGCTTTTTCTGAGAAATCGACACCAACGACCGTCTGTGGTCCTAGATAGCGTTTGATGTAATACGATCCGCCTCCCCGCCCGCTACCCACCTCTAGCACTGTGGAATCCTTAAGACTAACAGCGTTGGCCACATGGTGATAGAGTTGAATGGAATAGCGATTTGGCTCGTCGGCTTCATCCAAAGCAAGCTTCTCTGCGTGAGGGCCTAGTGGGGTATACCCATAGTTCATGAAGGACCAATCTTTTCTCTCATAGCGTCCTGCGAGGAATTCGTACCACTGCCTCCACATTAATCGTCTCAGAGAGGGAGAGAACCAACAGAGTGCTGTGAAGAGCTTCGCAAGCATGAATGTCCCGTCAGTATTTAGAGAGTATTAAGTTGGTCATACCGTTTCGTCCCAGGAATTTCCAGGACGAAGTCGGCGCCAAAAGCCACGGCAGGCGTCAGGACTCCCTGGGGCCGTTCTGCAAAGATCCTTTCCACGCAGCGGACACCAGCAACAGCCGTGAAGTGATATCCTTCCAAGGTTTCGAGCCAAACCTGGCATTCGTCTCCCTTTTCATTCGCGGCCCGCGCCCACAGGTAGGAGCGTGCCGTTTGGCGGGTATGTTCATCTGGGCCGTGCACGATCTTTTCAATCGATTTTTGCAGGAGACGACGAATAGGGCCGATGGCGAGCAAATTTTGGCTTAGAGGGGCTACCCAGCGCATGAAGGAAGCAGCCCTTTCGGGGAAGGCCATGAAGGTCGTGATGTTGGGGATGCCAGTCGTGCGGTAGGCGGTTGCCAAATCGCCCCAGGAAGCTGGTAGTACAGTGCGCTCGCGATCCACGAAGCGAATACGCCGCGCCTCCTTGCCCGGCGGATAGCGCACCAGGCGGCCGTTTCTGCGGACCAGAATGCCTTTGGGGATATGTTCCAGCACGGTTTTAATGGTTCCCGCGCTGGGGATGCCCGTGCTGGCGATGGCGAGTTCTAATTGAGTTGGGTCGACAACTCGGTCGGCGACGTATTTGGCCATACAGTCACTAGGGATCACATCAAAGCCTACCCCCGACATCACCGCAATGCCCTTTTGACGGGCCTGCTGGTCATAGGACAGGTTTTGCTCGAAGACAGCAACTTCGCCGGTGATGTCAACGTAATTTGTATCGCCTTTCAGGCAGGCGCGGACCATCGGGGCGCTCGTGTGAATGAATGGACCTGCAGCATGGAATACCAGGTCGAATCCTGCCACTGTTTTGGCGAGATCATCTTCGTCTTCTAAATCGATCGCCACATGGTCGAGCCCCAGTCGTTCGGCCAAAGGGACAAGCTTATCGGCCGAGCGCCCAGCCAGCACGGGGGTGTGGCCGCGGCGCAGGGCTTCATCGGCCACCAGCACACCGGTGTAGCCATACGCACCGTAAATTATCCAGGTTTTGCCAGTCATTCAATCCTCTTGCTTCCTTAGGAGGGACAACGGCCTGAGAGGCCAATTTCGGCTGACCTCCCCAGTTGTTGCCAGACCTGCAGCCGAGGATGATCTCTATGGAGCAGAAAAGAGCTTATCGGGCAGGCCGGTATTAAACTTGAAGTCACGGAAGAGGAGTATAGCTCGCTTGTCGGTGAGTTCGGGATTGCCGTAAAAGATGCGCTTGGTGTGCATCATGAATGGCCCTTCCTTTTTGTAATCGAGCCAGGTGGACCTTTTGGGCGTCGGCCCACCAACCTTTGGCCATACCCCCGGCTGCAGCTGAAACTCGACGAAGAGGATGTGGTAGTTCTTCTGGTCAGTGTAGTAGGTGTAGCGGTCGCTGGTCTCGCCCACACCCTGCTGAAAAGTTGCTTCAAGAATATTGACCGGTTGTCCCCAAAAGGTCAATGTTCCCTTGTGGCGAACAATGACGCCAGGGTCTTTGAGCTTGAAGGGGATTCCCATCCAGTACCACCAGTTAACCGAAAGGAAGTGTGCACGCTTCAGTGCGGCATCGCTGGTCTTGGGTTTGCCGTCCAGCGTTACCCATGGCTTCTGGCCGTCAAAGCCCTGGACCAACAACCCCTTGCCCGTAATGGTCTCCACACGTACCTTCCCATGCCTCTTCATGTAATAGAGGCTGACCTTTGCCCCGGCCACATCTCCCCGGGGGTCCAAGGCAACGCGGGTGATCGTGAATGTCATATCCTTCAGGTTTTCCCAGGCCTTCATGCCGCCGTGAGCAGCGACGACCTTCTGCAGAAGCGTCTGAGCCCTTGCGTCTTGAGCCCTGGCGGGGCTCGGGAATATTACCAGAGCCATTCCAACGGTGAGCACCCCAGCAACTGCTGCCTCCCATGCAGGCAAGCCTTTATGATGTTTTGTTTTCCTTCGCATCGCAGTTCTCCTATCGGATATTACTTCTTTTGGATTGGAAAGTTAGCTTTTACCCATTCGCGCCAGCCCCCCTTGAGGGCGTAAGCTTTGGAGAAACCGAGCTTCATCAGGTCACGTGCCACACGGGCACTCGACTCTTCATTCGGTCAAGCGCAGTAGATGACGATGGTCTTGTCCTTGTCATACTTCCCTGCCCAGACAAAAACAGCGAACGGATCTTCTCGGACGGCGCCGACGATCTCGCTGTCGCTGAAATTCCAGTGCTTGGGTGTGCGCCCGTCAATAATCACCACGTCAGAATTTCCGAGGAGGACTTTGAGTTCCTCCTTTGTCATCCTGGGTACACCGGCAGCTAGGCTATTCGCCGCAAGAATCCCGACGATCGCCATCACGGGAAATACAGGGATGAGGGGGAATCGGAATTTTTTCATGCAATCTCCTTTGGACCCTTCAATTTACCCGCCAGCAAAACAGATGCCTTATAAGTATTAATTTCCAGGCCACCCTAGATACTCGATGTGATAGGTGGCGACATCGGCGAAATCCACCCTTGGGACGATCACCCGGAAGGGTCGGGAGGTTCCCAACTTGAATTTGTCAATGGAGAAGTTGTTGGCCCCCAGGTACGTACAGTCAGAATCGAAGATCCTCGCCTTGAAGAGGGGAGGGGTGAAGAACCCCTGGAGACCGTTGTAAATCTCTCCTGCTACCGCCACCCCGTCGGAATGGGGGGCGATCCGGACATTTCGGACCAAGAATTGCTGGCCTATGTCGATAAAATCCTTGCGACCGAAAGGATCCTCAGGTGAGGAGAGTCCGCAGGACCCCGACTCATGCATTGCTCGGGCAGAGCCACTTCCCCCCAGAAGGAAAGCGACCATCAGGACGAGCAGACCCGTATGGGGAACTATGTTGTGCCTTCGTCGCGTCGTCGGGAGAATCATTTCTCGTTGTCATTCCTTTTCCCTAAATCTGACCGGTCTCAGTGTAGCATAAGAAACTCCCAGATTTCCTGCAATTAGCTTATTCATTGCCCGTACTCCGGGTAGAATCCCGTGATGGCCCATTGGCACCCGACCTTGACGCGCGTTTGCGAACTGTGGATAATATAAACTACTGCTTGTCCCAGGGCATATTAACTACTAGGTCTCCGATTCCTATGTTTGAACGTTCATATGACCCTACATTTCTCCGCGGGATCTTCGAGCAGACGCGGGTTCTACGGAGGCCCATCAGCGGCATCGTGGTCGGTTATCACGAACTGCCTTATATCCTGGTGGGACCCGACGTGGAAATGGAACGCCGCGCCGTCGAGATCCGGGGGAAGATCCGGGTCTCGCCTCGCCTGGTGATCCGACCGGGCGAGGGGCAGACCTACGGGGAAGTGTTCGGCGAGTCAGAGGTCATGGACCGGATGCTGTTGGGGCGCGTCTTCGCCTTCCGCTATGCCGCTCGCCGGCACGCGGTTATCGAGAGTGAGGACCTCATCATCCGCCCCGCTGAGGGGGACCCCGAGGGCCGCGTCGAGCGCATCCTCGACGAACTGGCGAGTCGCGAGATCCTGGACACCGGGCTGATCCTCTCACCAGACGTCAAGTTCTACCCCATCTCCATTGATCGTTTTCTCCACGAGATCCTGGACAGCGAATTCGCCGACTGATCCGACAGTAGCTTTCGCTTTTCTCCTACTACTTTGTCAGTTCGTAGGCGTGGACATCGAAATTGGTGAGCATCTCGGACACGGCAAGGAACCGCTTGTGGTTCCGAGTCCCTCGGTTCTTGTCGAGGAACATGGGAATGACGGTTTCCTTTAGCTTACCATCGATCTGAATCCCGACCAGGGTTCCACTGCCATCCACATAATCTGGCCGAAATGATTCGAGAAGATGGATCCCGGCGTCGAATGCTTTTGTAAACTTTTCCCGAGCCACGTCTCTTGGAAATGCAGGCTCTCGGAGGAAAGACACACCGCTCGATTTCTCGACCATTGTCCATCCTTGACGCGGGCGGAACCTCTCGGGGTTGCCGCGAGTGTGGGCATCTGGCACGACCACGATCTGCGAGCGACCGTCTTTCCAGATCGTTAATCTGTTTCGGCCCCCGCCTGTTTCCCACGATTGCCATTCCCAGAAAAGCATCTCGGCACCCTGAGGTACCGTGGTCCGTCCCGGGTCGGTGGCACAACCAAAAGCGCCGATTATGCAGATCGCGAATACGATCCAAGACTTTCGATTCATCGATTATTTTTGCTTGAGACGCCTGGTCTATGAGATGGGTCTATTTGATATAGTAGCCAGAGACACGCCACTTTCCATCCCTGTCGCGCATGGGCGTGACCGTTTCCATGGCGAACTTTTTGTTTTGAAAAGACGTCTCGAACTGAAGAACAACGTACTCACCGTCAGGGGCGCCAGGGAGAGCGGTCGTGTATTTCTTGTACTTGAGCGTTCGATAGATGGTTTTCCCTAGAGGCTTTCTAATAGCCGTGAGTGAAGCTACCCACTGCTCCTCCTGCACCGCGGCCTTGAAATAATCTGCCGCTCTCTCCCAGCTCTTCTCGTAACTACCCGCGTCTACTAAAGCTAACCAGAAGTTGACAGCCTTAAAGGCCTCTTTCTCTGCAGCCTGGTCTGCCGTGACTGGTTGGAAGAGCACCAGGCCGAAAAATACGCCCAGTACGACGACCGCATACCTTTTCGTCTTTCTCATTGTTCCCTCCTCTAATCGCTCACCACCAATTGCTTGGGAGACGTAAACCCTAGCTAGGGTATCACCACAACCAGTACAAAACGGCTGCTAAAACTACTATTCTCACCACCATACTAAAGACAGTGTATCCAACACGGCCTCTCTCGCGTCGCACGGGGAAAGGCAGCTCTTTCTGCCAAAAGTGTCCCCAGTTGAGGCCAAACTGGTAAGTGACTCCGTTTGCCTTGACGCGGAGGACATATCCAGGAATGAGCATCCAAGAGATCCAATATAGGATTGCCTCTTGAATATCATGGTATGGGATCGTCCAATCGCCGCACACGAGCGAGCTGCGGGTGACGCGAAGCCTCGCCCGGCGGGCCGTGACCCAATTAAACGACCGGCGGATGTCATCACCTTCGGCGGTTGTCGTTTTAGTCCAGCACTGGTGGATCAGCTCATCCATCGCGAATCGTCCCTACCTCTGATATCCCGTGTGACTCGGACAATCGGACGTGCAATTCCTGCGCCGAATTCGCGGGGTTCTAGCGGGTAGTCCAGCCTAGGATGGGTGGGGTGCAGGGGCGTGTTCGGTGGGAGGGCAGTCTAGCGTTCTTTGAGGAAGGGAGAGCTACTTTTCCCAGTAGGGGCCTGGAGATTTTCCCTCTGCATAGTCCTTGAGGCGGTACATCAACATGCCCCAGGTTGTGTTGCAAGACGCGAAAAAGCTGGTAGTCGAGCGCCAGTCACCGTGTGTGAAGGTAAGAACTATTGCTCTGTCCCTCTGTATGATCTCCCAGGTAAGCCGTGTGCCCTGCCACTCGTCGTGATCTCCAATACAGGACCAGACGACCTTTCTGCCTGGTATGAGCTCTTCGATACGCATGCGGAACAAGAACCGGCGATCGTAGAAACCGAACTCCGCAGTGCTTCCAACGCGCGGTTCGGCAATGCTATCGCCCGTCCACCAACCACGAAGACCCTCCACCGTCGCAATGGCGTCGTAAATCTTGTCGGGTGAGGCGGCAATTTGGATTTCATGGTGCATGTCAGCCATTCTCGTTCTCCTCTCTGGTTTCTTCCTTCAACCTTTCGCGTTGCGCTTAGGAGTCAACGCTATAATGCACGGGGGAATAGTTCGTCAAGGATAAACGGTGGGCCTGCCTTCCAAAAATTTTATGGTTGACATGCAAGAAAGGCTAGACAGTTCCAACAAACATTATTATGATTGATGACGGTCGGGGTGACACAGACCCCTTTGCGTCCTCGCCTGTAATGGGGCAGGCAAGGGCGGGCCAGGCTCGGGGTCGAGGATCGGCGCTTGATTTCGGGCTGGCGGGTACTGGGCCCGCGATGTTGGATGCGCCGAGAGAGGAGGTGGTCCAGTCGTGAATATATGTAAGGTGATCTGTGAGGTGGTGGTCTCCTAGGCCTCGGTGGCACTCTAAGCACGTAGGGAGGTTCAGTACTTACGAGAGGTTACGAAAACGCACGTTAGCTAGAATAGGCTCAGGTAGGGTCAGGTAGGGTGGACGCAGTTACATTTTTAGCTACGTTCTGCCCACCGTTCCTCTAACCTCCTCTTCCGCTTCGGAGAGGTTTAGGAGGCCCAGGCACCACCGGCCCCGATGGTCCCCGCTCTTCACCGGCGGGGCGGCTCGGCAGCCTTTGGCACCGACCGCAGCTTCCATCGGGGCTTTTTTTTCTCCTGATCCGCCATGAACAGCCTACCGGCTCAGGGTTCAGCTTCCGCAAAACTCACTTCTTGCGGTCCGGTTTCAGGAAGGGTCTAAAAGACAGCCGCTACCGGGGGTGCTCGCCAGGGAGGGTGCCCCCGGTGGAGGGGGGGACAACTTATTTCCTTGCTTTAGGGTGCGCTCCAGATGCCCTTGCCGGCCTTTTGGAAAAAACTCGAGAAAAGCCTCAACATTATAGAGGGGCTGCGCGAAGAAACTGAGACGGTCGGCAGCTTCCTTGATGCTTCGTCATCCGTTACCACTACCCTTGCTCCAGCAGACCGCGCAGGTGTCACCGACGAACGCGGTCTCGATCTCACACAGGGCACACAAACGTAACGGGAGTCCCTGCTCCTGACCCCAACGGTGAACGCCGGCCAACCCGTGCTCTTCATAGACCTCGACGGCCTCGTCGAGGAGTCGCCGCTCCTCGCTACCCATCTCGACCATCGTTCATCCCTCCCCGACCTTGACCTTTCCCGCTCTCTTGAATCGCTGGTTCTCCCGCTCCACTCGGTCCAGCCGTCGTGCCAGAGTTTCCATCGTTAGCTCGTTCATCGCTTCCTCCTTAGCCGTCCCCTTTCTCTCTAGCTTCCAGGTCACGGCTTAGCGCCGGTCGCCTTCTTTTCCTCGGCCAGCCTCTTTTTGACCATCTCGTTGTGGTTGGGCGGGAGGCCTAACTGTTTGAGAAAGTCATCGCTATAGAACGCCAGCTCCCAGTTCTCGGCGCGCTTGACATCAGAGGCGGTGAGGTTTGTGGCACTTTGCAGATTGACTCCCTTCAGTTGGGCGTTGAGCAGGTCGGCACCCTCGAGGTTGGCCTCGGCTAGGTTCGCGCCCTCGAGGTCGGCGTCGAGGAGGAAGGCGTTCTGGAGGTTGGCCTCGGCTAGGCTGGCACCAGCGAGGTTGGCCTCGAACAGGTAGGCCTGCCGGAGGTTGGCCCTGGCCAGGTCAGCCTTTTCCCCTTCTTTCCCCTCCGACTCCACCCACTTCCGATGTGCCTCAAGAATCTTTTGCAATTCCTCTTCGGGAATCTCTCGAAGAGGAGAGCGC
>JAAXQN010000229.1 GCA_012974305.1 Candidatus Methylomirabilis sp.
CCGTCTACCATGTCGTTCAAGAGTCGGAGTCAATCATAGTTCACTTGGCAGACGGAACTGTCACAGAGGCGAGGCTGGAGACATTTAATGCCAAAACGGACCTTGCAATCCTTCACATTGATCCGCGCACGCCGGACTTTCTTCCTTTAGCCCCAACTGATTCCGTCCACGTGGGGGAGCGGGTGTTTACGATGGGCCATCCTGCCCCAAGTATTCTGGGTCAGGAGCCGAAGTTCACGGACGGGTCGGTGAGCGCTCTTTCGGGGCCTGAAGATGAGGAGGGCCTCTTGCAAATCTCGGTGCCCATTCAGCCGGGGAACTCCGGTGGCCCCCTTGTGAATGAACGAGGCGAGGTGGTTGGCATTGTAACCTCGACCGCCGCTGTGGAGACCTTCCTTTCCAAAACGGGTGCTCTACCTCAAAACGTCAACTGGGCTGTAAATGTGGACTACGCGCGTCGGCTATTCGATAGCCCGTCCGCAGAGTCCGGTGCTGTAAGTAGGGAAGATGCAGTTGAGATGGTTCGACGAGCCCTTTGCATGGTGGAATCAGGCTATCGTTAATTACTTGGTGACCATAGCCCCGAGCCCAGTTCAGGCACAATCGACGGCGCACCAAACATTCAGACGCCTTCTCGGGTCCTAGAGGGCTCGGGAGGACGTTTGTCCGAGTAAGGTAGGAAGACGGCTGGGATTTGACTCGTCTTCGGTTTTCCCCCATTATTCCCCTGAAGTTCTCCTGAAGGACACTCGAAAACATAATGAATAGGAGGGACTGTGTCATGGCAGAGGGGCAGAGACCGCAACCGCAACTACTGCGGGATTTTCAGCAACGGTTTCCCCAGGTGTATGAGACGTACGTCCAGCTCCGGGAGGCCTGCGACGCGGAGGGACCCCTGAGCGCTCGGGAACGGGAGCTCATCAAGGTGGGGATCTCAGCCGCCTTGCGGCGGGAAGGGGGGCTGATGGCCCACATTGACCGGGCCCGGGGCGTGGGAGCAAGTCCGGAACAGATCTATCAGGCCATCCTGTTGACGACGGGTCTCACCGGCTTTCCCAATACCCTCGCCGCATTTGGTATTGCCCGAGACCGTCTGCAAGGCTCCTGAGTGCGGAAGTACAAGGAGGCGCGCAATTTGCACGCCTGAGCCAGTGAGTCGATTGGAGTTACATTGTCACGGCTTCGGGAGAGCTCTGCGGCTCAGTTGGCTGCAAATTCTCCGGATTGCTGCCACGGAATATTAGTCTTCCGCGCGGTCTCTTGGCGCAGAGCGAAGATGTGCCGGCCTGCGCAGCAGGCCGGCGCGAACGCAAGCCAATTGCAGCCTGCCTTCGCCGCTAGATCTCTCCCTCAGCCTACCGCGGACTGCTGACGGCTGGCAGATAGTGCCTATTTGCTGGAAAGAGAAAGGGAGGGAACGATGAACGAACCAACCATAGAGCAACGACTGGACCGTGTGGAACGCGAGAATCGCCTTTTGAAGAGGGCCGGAGCCTTGGCGGTAGCCTTGATCGCCGCCGTGATGCTGATGGGGCAAACTATGCCTACCAAGGTGGCCAAGGTGGTCGAGGCCGAGCACTTTGTGCTACGGGACAGTAGCGGGAAAGTCCGTGCCTTGTTGAATGTGTCCGGAGGCTCGGTCAATCTGGCCCTCGCCGACCAGAATGGGAACAATCGTGCCGTGCTGTACGTCCTGGATGATGGCACGGCGGGGCTAGCCCTCCGCGACAAGGACTTGACGCGTCGTAATGTCCTGTACGTCTTGGCTGACGGGTCGTCGGGTCTGCGCCTCGCCGGCAAGGATGGCGGGAAGCGTACCGACCTGGTGGTGCTGCCGGACGGCTCGCACGGTCTCATCCTTGCCGCCAAGGACGGGAAAACACGTGCCGAGTTGAAAGTCGGGACGAACGGTCTGCCCGACCTGAGCCTCTTAGGCAAGGGCGGAGGACGTGTCGGGCTGTTCATGGTGGGTGACGGTCGGCCGGCCCTGGGCCTGGTTGACAAGACAAAAAAGCTTCGCGCAGCGCTGGGCCTCGAGGCCGACGGTCGGGTGCGCCTGGTTCTTTCTGGCAAGGGTGGCACGGAGCGGGCCGAAATTGTCGTACTGCCTAACGATAGGCCACGGCTGAGCCTCATCGGCCATACGGGGAGGCTCGTCTGGCACGGGCCATAGGGATCCTGGAGCCGGCGCACCAAGCATGCGGGCCGAATGCGGCCGCTGCCTTACAAATCCAGTCTCAGTGTGACAAGGGCAAGAGCAGGTGGGTATGCCTCTAGCGAGCGGGACGGGGGATATGTCAGCGGGAGTGGGGCTATCCTGTTACGCGTACGCGTCCGTGCTTCCGACGAGCCAGCTCTTATCGGCCTCCTCACAGGTGAGCAAGAAGTTCTGTCCTGTGACGCAGAGGTCGTAGGGGTCCGCTTGCTCGCCGCCTGCATTGGTGCATACGGGGCACTCAGCCCAATGATCGGCAGCGCGTTGATAGCTCTCATGCGGTGATTCGGTGCTCATGTTCAGCTCTCCACGAGGTGACGGCAAGCCGGGACAAAATGCAAGTCCCATTCCAATGGAAGGTCTTCTGGAAGGGGTCTTTAAATAAATAGCCTTGTGTATGGGTGGGGACTTCGAGTACTCTACGGTCCTGGAATGGGGCTTAAATCCAGTGAAGCCGTTGTTATCGGAGGCCACAATCTCGGCGAGGCGGACCGGATCGTCGTCTTTTACACGCGGCGCTACGGCAAGGTCCGGGCGGTGGCCGCAGGCGCGAGGCGGATTCGGAGTCGATTCGGTGGGAGCCTCGAGCTATGTACGTATGGCGGTCTGGTCTATTTCGAGCGCGCCAACTCCGATCTGCATCGCTTGAACGAATTTGCCCTCCGGGAACCCTTCCATTTGCTCCGACGCTCCCTGGAGCTGTTGACGGCGGCCTCCGAGGTGGCCGAACTGGCCGGAGTCGCCGGAGTCGAGGGAGAGGGAAGCGAAGAGCTCTTCGCCCTGATCGTCGGGACCCTCCGGGGACTCAATACCGCCACAGATCCCTCCCACATCCTTCGGGCCTTCGAGATCCGACTCCTGAAGACCCTCGGCTATCTTCCCGAGCTGGGGAGGTGTGTCCGGTGTCGGGAAGGACTCCCCGAAGGGGTCCAGAGTTTTGGCCTCAATGAGGGGGGTCTCCTCTGCCCCGCATGCCGTGCGGAGGCCATTGAGACCATGCCTGTCTCACCGGAGGCGTTGGGATTCCTCCGCATGGCCCTGCGGAGGGAGATGGGCTTGAGCCAGGCGAGCCTGCACTCGGGTGCCGCCGAGGAGCTGAGATCACTACTTCAGACCTTCCTAGAGTTCAAGCTCGGGCGCAGGATCCGCTCCGCCCGCTTTCTTGCTGGGATCACCGGCTTTTCCCTTGACACTTCATCCTCCCGTTCAGTAAGCTGAATCCCCCAATTTTATGGGGACTTCGGACCATTCCAGTGGTCTGAGTATCCCCCACACAAGGCGTTCATTTCCAATGATGCCGGGCGCGGTGGCACCCGCCTCCGGCTGCGTTTCCTGCTCGGAGGGAGGAGCATGAACTATCAAGACGTGGTCATTGGACTCGAAAAATTCTTCGCCAAAAGGGGATGTGTAATCCAGGAACCGTACGATATCGAGGTTGGGGCGGGTACGATGAACCCCGCGACCTTTCTCCGGGTGTTGGGCCCCGAGCCCTGGAATGTTGCCTACGTGGAGCCCTCCAGGCGTCCCACCGACGGTCGTTACGGGGAAAATCCGAATCGGCTCCAGCACTACTATCAATTCCAGGTCATCCTCAAGCCCTCCCCCGACGACATCCAGGAGATTTATCTCGACAGCCTTCGTCATCTCGGGATTGACCCGTTGAAACACGACATCCGCTTTGTGGAGGATGACTGGGAGTCGCCCACCCTCGGAGCCTGGGGCTTGGGCTGGGAAGTGTGGTTGGACGGGATGGAGATCACCCAGTTTACCTACTTTCAACAGGCGGGTGGGATCGATCTCAAGCCGGTCTCGGGCGAACTCACCTATGGGATCGAGCGGATCGCCATGTATCTCCAGGGGGTGGACAGCGTGTTTGACCTGGAGTGGGTCAAAGGAGTGACCTACGGGGATGTCCACCATCGAGGGGAGGTGGAGTGGTCGGTCCACAATTTTGACGAGGCGGACACGCAGCTGCAATACAAGCTCTTTGATCTGTACGAGGCGGAATCTCTGCGACTCATTGAGAAAGGGCTAGTGCTGCCCGCCTATGACTACTGCCTGAAATGCTCCCATGCCTTTAATATCCTGGATGCCCGGGGAGCGATTAGCGTCACGGAACGCCAGGCCATCATCGGCCGGGTCCGGAATCTGGCCCGGCGGTCCGCCGAGGCCTATCTCAAGCAGCGGGAAGAGATGGGATTTCCTCTCCTGAAGAAAGCATGGCAGCCAAGAGGCAAGCAGCAGTCGGCAGTCCGCAGGCGATCTGTCCAACGGAGGAAGGCA